>JBBQUY010000108.1:0-8083 GCA_038212015.1 Gaiellales bacterium
CGTCGAGGCGCTCGCGGCCGATGGTCGCGACGGATTCCTCGACCCGGAGCGGGTGGACCCTCAGCCTCGAGTCGAGACTGAGCGCGCGCGCGCATGTGAGGAGAAACTCCGCCTTCCAGCCCTGGGACTCAACGAGGTGGACCTCGGCGGTTGGCAACTCGATCGCAATCGGGATGCCAGGCACGCCGCCGCCAGAGCCGATGTCGGCGACCGTCGTGGCGCCGAGTTCCTGAAGCGTTGTCGCTCCGGCGATGCCATCCGCGACGTGGGCATCCAGGCGATCGAGGTCGCCGCGCGAGAAGAGGCCGTTGGGCCCAGCGCGCACGAGCTCGACGTAGCGTTCGTGCAGCTGTTTCACGTGAAACGGTCCCCGCGCTGGTCGGAAGCGAGGATCAGGACTGTCGCGGCTCGACGGCCAGGCGGCGATTCGGCTCGCGGCCAGAGCTGATCGTCTGGATGTCCGGCGCGTCCTTGAGGTAATTGTGGATGACCTTGCGCTCGGAGCTCGTCATCGGCTCCAGCTCGATGCGGCGGCCCGTGCGGGCAACCTCCGAAACGGCGCGATCAGCATCCTTCTCGAGTTGCTTGGCGCGACGCTTGCGGTAGCCCTGGGCATCGAGCAGCACGTGGATCGGGTGCTCGAGGCTGTTCTGGAGCACGGCGTTGAGCAGGTACTGGATCGCATCCAGGGTCTGGCCCCGACGGCCGATGACCAGTGCGATGTCGTCCTCGTCGCCGTCGAGGTCGCCGTAGACGTACCCGTCGTCGTATCGCAGGTCGACCTCAGTCTCGGGGTCGACGTCGAGCACGTCGAGCGTCTCTTCCATGAATTCCGCGACGTGGTCCAGGACCTCGTCGACCTGCTCGTTCGTGAACTCGGTCATGACTACTTCCGCCTCTTGTTGCGTCGGGGCGTGGTGCTGGGCCCGGCCTTGGGGCCGGCTGCGGACGTCGCTTGGGTCTTGTTCGACGACTTGGGAGCGACGACCTTCTTCCGCCCCTTGGAGTCTGCAGGCATCACGACTTCCTTGTTGGTGTCGGTGAAGCGAATGATGAGCAGGTACTGGAACAGCGACCAGAGGTTCGTGGTGATCCAGTAGAGCATCACGCCGACCGGGAAGAACAGGATGAACGGCGCGAAGAACAGCGGCAGGAGTAGGAAGATCCACTTCTGCTGTGGATTCGGGCTGGTCATCATCGTGACCGTCGACAGCATCTGTGACGCAATGTAGAACACGAGCAGTATCCAGCCCGACAGGAACCAGTTCTTCTCGACGGACGGCGTGAACTTGTCGGCGTCTTTCACGCTCATTCCGTTGTCGATGTGCTGGCGGATGTCGTTCACGAACCCGCCCAGCCAGGAGAAGTTCGCACTCGTGTCCGAGGGCGCCTGAAAGTCCTTGAGCACGAAGAACAGCGCCAGGAAGATCGGGATCTGAATGAGCAGCGGCAGACACGACGCAAGCGGATTGACCTTGTTGTCGCGATAGAACTCCATCACCGCCTGGTTGAGCGCTGCGCGGTCGTCCTTGTACTTGGCGGCAAGCTGCTTCTGGTACGGCGCCAGGCGCTGCATCGCCAGTGACGAGCGTGTCTGCTTGGCCGTGATCGGGAAGATGATCAGCCGCACGATCGCCGTCAGGGCGATGATCGACCACGCCCAGGTCAGGCCCGACGTCTCGTGGATCCAGATGAGCAGGTCCTCGAGGATGTTCTCGATGGGGGAAAGAATGCCAGCGTAGAAAGTCACCCGAGGATCCTAGCCGATTGGCGGTGCCGGACGGAGGTGGTGTTCCCGGTGGCGGCGCGGCAACGAAACCGCCGTCAACGCGGCGGATTCCCGCCATGGCGTCGTTCGCGGCTCGCCGTTGACCGAAAGCCGGCCGGGGGAATATGGTCGACGCCGCCCAGCGACCATGGATTACAGCGAAGCAGACGCCAGGAAGCCAGCACGAAGCCGGCGACGGCGCCGCGTTGGCGTACCGCGTCGAGGCAGTACTGCGAGCAGGACGGGTGGTACTTGCAGCGCGGTGCCAGTACGGTCCGTGAGACGAGCCGCCAGCCGTGCACCGGCAGCAGAAGCGTTTCACGTGAAACGCTTCGAAGGCGGCGCGTCATCGCTTGGTTGCCGCAGGCTGCAGCTTCGCGGCGAGATCGGCGACGATCTCTGTGAGCGCATCGAAGCCGTCGGCTTCGATCTTCTCGGGCAGGCCAGGGCGCGCAATTGCGACGTAATCGGCGGACCCGTCGAGCAGGTCGCTAGCCTGCAGCGCTTCACGCAATTGCCGTTTGATGCGGTTGCGCTCGACCGCGCCGCCCACCTTCTTCGACACGGTGATGCCGATGCGGCTCTCAGTGCCGGACTCGCCGGCCGCGGGCACGTCTTCAGGCCGGTCGAACCGGTACAGGACGAGCAGGCGGTGCTGCGCCGAGCGGCCGCTGCGGTAGACGCGGTCGAATTCGGCGGAGCGAGACAGCCTCGACTTGCGGGCTGCGTCGGCCATGCGTCAGGCGCTGAGCTTGGCGCGGCCGCGGCTGCGGCGGGCCTTGAGCACCAGGCGACCGGCCTTGGTCGACATTCGCTTGCGGAAACCGTGCTTCTTGGAGCGACGGCGCTTGTTTGGCTGGTAGGTGCGCTTCATAAGACCCGGAAGCATATCCAACTCCAGTGATCGGCGCAGCGGAGTGCGTCCGGACGGTGTGCGCCACCCCACTTCCAGTAACCCCGGCAGCCACCGCTCGTGGCTGAAACCCCAACCAGGCGGGGGCCATGTGGACCACTCGACTCAAAATCGTTGCAAAACGATCGCCCATCCCCTCCATCCCCACCCTCATCCCCACACTTGAGGGCAATTTGTGGGGATAACCTGTGGATACGGGGGATGAGTTCGGCGTCGACTCGAGGGTTTGTGGGGACAGCTCCGGGGATGGTGGGGATGACCGAGCAGACCCTCGAGAGGCGGTCGAGGGACATTCTCTGGCCACGGCGACCTTCTCGGCGACTCGAGCGTTGCGTCTTCGTCCAAGGGCGGCTATCGTGGCGGCTTCGCGCATACGAGCCTGTGGGGGCTCGCGCGGGGGTCCAGGGAAGGGCCGACATGAACTTTGGGCAAGGTGGCTGAGTAGATGGTGGACGATTCCGTACGAGGGTTCTGGTCGCAGGTGGCGGAAGCGCTGCGTGATCGAATCTCGTCACAGGACTGGTGCTCGTGGTTCGCAGGAGCACAGGCCGTCGAGCTGGGCGCCGAGCGCATCGTGGTGGAGGTCGTCAACGACTTCGCCGCGCGCTGGGTCGACGAACGATTTCGCGGGGTGCTCCAGGACACCGTCGCGCAGGTCGCGGGCGTGCCGCTCGAGGTCGTGATCGTCGCGCGATCCGCCGCACCGATCGAACCGGTCTCGCGTGATGCCGGACCACATGAAGATCTCGCGCGTGCGGCGCGCGCACACGTGAGCGGCGACTCCTGGGAGCCCGCAGCGGGCACCGCCAGCGCCGTCGAAGTTCCGGCGGCGCACGGCAGTGGCGACGTGATGACGTCCGAGCAGCTGCGTGCGGAGCTTGCCGCCAGCGACCTGCTTCCGAGCATGACGCTCGACGCAGGCGCGACAACGGACGCCTCGGCCCATCCGGCGCCTGCAGGCGCAGTGAATGAACAGCCCGACCATGCCGCCGTCGCAGCGCCACGCATGATCGTCGACGCCGATCTCGCGGGCGTCCAGCAGCTCAACGACCGCTACCGCTTCGAGACGTTCGTGATCGGACCGGGCAACCAGATGGTCCACGCAGCAGCCCTCTCGGTCGCAGAATCACCTGCACAGAGCTACAACCCTTTGTTTGTGCACGGGGGCACCGGGCTTGGCAAGACGCACCTGCTGCACGCGATCGGCAACTACGTTCGCGACACGCGCCCCGATGCGCGCATCGCCTACATCACCACCGAACAGTTCCTCGCACGCTTTCTCCACGCCATCCAGCAGTCCAAGCTGGGCGGCGCGGGGCGCGACACGCGCGACCGCTTCAAGGCCTACTTCCGTGGCGTCGACGTGCTGCTCATGGACGACGTCCAGTTCCTGGCCGGCAAGGGTTCGTGGATGCAGGAAGAGCTCTTCCATATCTTCAACGACCTGCACCAGGGTGGTCGCCAGATCGTGCTCACGAGCGACTGCAAGCCCGACCGCATTCCCAAGCTCGAAGATCGACTCCGCTCACGCTTCGCCTGGGGCTTGATCGCCGACATCGACACCCCTGACCGCGAGACGCGTGTCGCGATCCTGCGCAAGAAGGCACAGTCCGACCAGTTCGCCGAACTGCCGGCCGAGGTGCTGGAGGCCATCGCCGAACGCATCACCACGAACGTGCGTGAACTCGAAGGCGCGCTCACGCGCGTTGTCGCGGCAGCATCGCTGTCGAATCGGCCCGTCACGCTGGAGCTCGCCACGAGCGTGCTTGAGAGCTACGCGCCGGAACAGTCGACGGCCGTCACGATCGAACGCATCCAGGACGTCGTATGCGAACACTTCGCACTCGACCGCGACGAGCTCCTCAGCCCGCGACGAACGGCATCGCTGACGCTGCCGCGACAGATCGGGATGTACCTGTCACGCACGCTCGTCGGCGCGCCGTCGACACAGGTGGCTCGCCGCTTCAACCGCAAGGACCACTCGACGGTGCTGCACGCCGAGCGACAGGTCGATGCGAAGATGCGACAGGACCAGGAGGTCCACGACCTGGTCGTCCACCTCACCCAGCAGGTGCGAAGCGGCGCGCAGAGCGTCGGGAACGGACGGTAGGATCAGGTACCAACCAGTGCGAACAGGCGCGGGACAGGGAGTGGATCGAGTGGGCACGAACGAGGCCCCCGGGGACGGACCCCGATGCATCCCCGCTTCACACCCACGAGCATTGGCATCAAGAATTGCGTCACGAGCAGGAACTTCACCGGTTGTCCCCGGTATTCCCGCCCCTACTACAGACAACAAAGAAGATAGAAGAAGAGGTAACTGATGAGTGTTGCGATGGGAGCGGTGACGATGGACGCCACGTGTGAGCGGGAGACCCTGCTTCGACACCTGCAGGTCGTCGAGAAGGGCACGAGCAAGCGATCTTCGATCCAGGTACTGGCCGGCATCCAGATCGCGGCACATGGTGGTGAGCTGCACCTGGCAGCGACTGACATGGAGCTGTCGGTGCGAACGCGAGTACCCGCACAGGTCTCGACCGACGGCGTCGTCGTGGTGCCCGGCAAGCTGCTGCTCGACATCATGCGGTCGCTCGGCGGCGAGACGGTGCAGCTGCGCCTGGCGGAAGGGATGCTCGTCATCGAATCCGACGGTGCTCGCTACGAGCAGCACGTGTTCAACACCGATGACTTCCCGCAGCTGCCTGCGACGAGCGGCAATCTCTTCTCGCTCGATCGCGATGCGCTCATGGAAACGGTCTCCGCCGTCAGTCGTGCCGCATCCACCGACGAATCACGCCCCGTGCTTACCGGCGTGAAAGTGCAGATCAGCGCGGAGAAACTGACGATGGTCGCCACCGACAGCTATCGCCTCAGCGTTCGCGACACGGCAATCCAGACCGACCTGCCCGAGCCGGTCGAGGCGATCATTCCGGCGCGAGCGCTCAACGAGCTCACCCGCATCGCCGATGCCTCGGCCGCAGCATCCATCGCGATCGGCATCGAGGCGGGGCAGGTGCTGTTCGGCGTCGATGAGACGTGGGTCACCGCGCGCCGAATCGAGGGCCAGTTCCCGAATCACCAGCAGCTCATTCCGCAGGCGTTCGAGCACGAGGCGGTCATCGATCGCGCGGAGCTGCTGGACGTCGTCAACCGAGCCCGCGTGGTCGCCCAGCGCAACCCCGTGCGGCTCGCGTTCTCGACGGGACAGCTCACCGTCTCTGCCGCCACCCAGGACATCGGCTCGGCCGAGGAGACGCTGCCGATCAGGTACGAGGGCGAAGACCTGACGATCGGCTTCAACGCGGACTACCTGCGCGACGGCGTCCAGTCCTTCGACGACGACACCGTGACGCTCCAGCTCATCTCGCCGCTGCGACCCGGGCTGCTGAGCGGCGAGGACGGCGCGCTGCTGTACCTCATCATGCCGGTGCGCCTGCCTGAGTAGCGCGCCGACTGACATGGAGCAGCGAGCATGATGTCAGCGCGCATCGCCCGACTGACACTGCACGCGATCCGCACCTACACCCGGCTGGATCTGGAACTCGGGCGCGGCGCGACCGTGTTCGTCGGACCCAACGGGGTCGGCAAGACAAACCTGCTCGAAGCGTGTGCGGTCGTGCTTGCCGGAGCGTCGCCGCGAACGAGCAGCGAGCTGCGTCTGGTTCGTGAAGGCGAGAGTGCAGGACGGATCGCCGCGACGGTGTTCGTCGGCGAGGACCAGCACGAGCGTGACGTCGTGCTGCAGCACGGCCGCGGCAAGCAGCTGCGCATCGACGGGTCCCCGGCGCGCAGCGTCGAGGAATTCGCCGCACGGGTTCCGGTCGTGACGTTCCTGCCCGAACGACTGCTCGTCATCCGCGGCGCCCCCCAACGGCGTCGTGCGCTCGTCGACCAGCTCGCTTCGCACCTGGTCCCGGGAGCGCGCCGAACGCAGCGCGAGTACGCCGCCGCTCTGCAGCAGCGCAACGCGCTCCTTCGTCGCGCGAAGATCGGCCACGACGTCGCGGAGCAGCTCGCGCCCTGGACTCGGCAACTGCTCGAGCACGGCGCTGCATTTCGTGAGCAGCGTGCCCGCCTGCTGGAGCTCGTTGCGGCACCGCATGCCGACCGGTTCGCGCAGCTCACCGGCCTCGACGAAGCGACGTTCGGGGCGGAGCTTCGCGGCAGCGGCGACCTGGTCGCGGACGCCGCCGAACTGCAATCGGCTGAGCGCCGTCGCGGGACGACCCTCATCGGCCCGCACCTCGACGATGTGCTGCCGCGTGTCGCGGGACGCGACCTGCGCGCGTTCGGCTCTGCGGGCGAGCAGCGAGCGGCGCTGCTCGCGTTCACGTTCGCAGCCCGCGACGCGATCGCCGAACACGTCGGCGTGGAGCCGGTGGTGCTGCTCGACGAGCCGTGGTCGGAGCTCGACCAGGATCGTCGTCGTCGGCTCACGTCGATGCTCGATCCGTTGCCGCAGGTGCTGGTCACGAGCACTGAGCCGCCTGCGCATCTCGGCGACATGCTCGACGCAGCGAGCGTGCTGTCGGTAACCTCAGGGCAGGTACGACCATGGGATCCGATGATCGACGACAGCCTCGCGTGACACGCACGACCAACCGGTCGGGCGGGGCCCTTCCGCGCCGCGGCCCACAGTCGATGCAGGATGGCGCCGCCGCGCTGCGCGCGGGACTGGGACACCTCGGGCGCGGCTTCGGCAGCGTCGTCGCGACGTTCCATGAGGTGGTCGGACCCGATCTGGCTCGCGTTGCCACCCCGACCGCGCTGCGCAACGGAACGTTGACGATCCGCTGCAGCTCGGCGGCGTGGGCGCAGACCATCTCGATGATGGAGCTCGACCTGGTCCAGCGCCTCGCACCCCGGCTGGGTCCCGGCACCGTGGTGCGGATCGTTGCCCGCGCTGGCGGGCCTCCACCCAAACTCGAGCCTCAACCTCGAGTCGAGCCTCCGCCCGTGGATCCGGCGACGAAGGCGCGCATGGAGGAGCTCGTCGCGCACATCGACGACCCGGAGCTGCGCGCGAAGATGCTCGCCGCTGCCGTCGCTACCGCACGCCGTCGTTCGATGCGGCCGGAGCGCTGATCGCAGCGTGGAATCGAGCGGCTGACACCGACTCCGGCTGTTATACTCGCGCGCGAGTGACATTTCCCCGGCGCGCACCCACGAGGGCCCGTGCCGGGCGACGCGCGGAGGGGTTCGTGGCTGAGGACAAGCAGGAGTACACGTCGGAGAACATCCAGGTGCTCGAGGGCCTGGAGGCGGTGCGCAAGCGCCCCGGCATGTACATCGGATCAACCGGAACCAAGGGTCTTCACCACCTGATCTGGGAGATCGTCGACAACTCCGTCGACGAGGCGCTCGCCGGTCGCAACGACCGCATCGACGTGCGGATCCATCCG
>JBBQUY010000109.1:0-7976 GCA_038212015.1 Gaiellales bacterium
GGGGTGCGAGCATCGCGTGCACCCTCGAGGCGGGAGATTTCTCGTTCGATCTCGGGTCCGAGATCCGGGTCGTCGGCGAGCAGGTCGCGCGCGAGCAGCAGGCCGTCGAGTCGGTGCAACCATACCTGCTCGTTGTCGCGCAGGGCATCGCGGGCGTCGTCAGCGCGGCCGTCGTTTTGCAGGCTAATCACCTGCACGCCGAGATTCTCGACCGATGGTACGAGCAGCACCGACTGTTCGGCGAGCGACGCGCTCTCGGCGAACTGGCCCTCGTCGAAGCGACGCGCGGCCTGATCGCCGAGCAGCGACGCGAGCATCGGGGTGAGCGCCACGGTCGTGGCGGCTGCGAGTGCGACGAGCATCGTCAGCGGCTGCCAGAGCGGCACCTCATCGGCGACGGGCTGGGGCGCCGCGTCGGGTTCGGGTGGGCGCACGAGCGCGAGCGGTCCGGCGATCGCAAGCAGGATCAGCACCTGCGGCAGCGAGAGCGTCCAGTCGAGCAGCGACTGTGAGAGCACGAGCGCGCAGATCGCGCCGGCGAGCGCGCGCTCTGTGGAGCGGCGGCCCTGGCGCAGCACGCGCAGCAGCATGACCGTGGCGACAGCGAGCAGCAGCGCGCCGACGAGCCCGGTCTCGAGCAGCACCTCGATCGGCATCGAGTGCACGTGCTGGAGGTTGGTGCCGCGACCTTCGACGTGCAGCGCGCCGAACGCGCCGCCGCCGCGCCCGTGGATCGGGGCGGTCTGCCACAACTCAATGCCTTCGCGCCACCAGTCCAGGCGCTGGGAGTCGTCGGTGCTGGTGAGGCGGGTCACGTCGCCGGTTGCGGGGGCTGCGCCGCGCCCGGGCACGTCGCCCTCGTTCGCATCGAGCACAAGCGCGACGAGCAGCCCCGCGAGCGCAAGCATGAGCACCCCGCCGGCGAGCTGCACCGCGCGCGGCTTGCGACGCGGCGCGGCGTCCTCGTCGGGCGCTTCGACGACCGTGAGCTGGGCGCGTTCGCGACGCACGCGGCGCGCGCGGATGAGCCCGAACCCGCCGATCGCGATCAGCGCCGGCCCGAGCAGCGACGCGGCGACCGGCATCCCGTCCATCGCCAAGCCCACGACGACGAGGGCGAGCGATCCGCCGGCCACGAACGCGCGCGGCAGGCCGCCGCGGTGGTCGGGATCGAGCAGCGCCTGCACGAGCAGCGCGACCGCGAGCGCGGCGAGCGCGCCGCGACTCGCGCTCGCGACGGCGGTGACGCCGGCGATCGGAATGAGCACGCCGCCGAGCGCGATCAGGCGGCGGCGGCCGGTGCCTGCGAGCGTGACGGCGGTGGGCACGAGCACGAGTGCGACGATCGCGGTCGCGTTCCAGTAGCCGAGCTCGCCCGCGACGCGCACCGACGGCGCACCGTCACGCAGCGAATCCCAGAGCGGCTCGATGCTCACTGCGAGGCCCGCGGCGGCGACGCCGCCGAGCAGCAACCGGCGGGCGCCGACACCGATCACGCAGGTGTGCGCGGCCCAGGCGAGCAGCACGAATGCGCTCACGCGGCTGGATTCGACCATCGAGCCGGCAGGATCAACGGCCCACAGGCGCGTGGTGACGTACCAGAGCGCGAGCGCCACGAGCAGGATGAACCCGGTGCGCACGCGCAACGCGAACGTGAACGGTGCCCGTGCGACGGCAAGTGCGATGAGCGCAGCGATGGTCATCGCCGCGACGGCACGCGCCGCCGACGCACCAGTGGTGGCGGCGGGGATCGCATAGACCGCGGCAAGCCCCGCGAGGATCGCCGCGGCGGCGAGCCAGTCCTGTCGCGTGCTCGTACGCATCGCGCGCCAGTCTACGGATATCTCGAGGTTTCCTCGCGGGATGAGTTGCATCGACCGGTGAACTCGATATCCTGTTACGAGGAGGAACAGGATAATGCCACCAACGCTCAACCTGACTGTTGCAGAAGCCGCTTCCCTATCGGGGTATTCGAAGGAGCGCGTGCGAAAGGCCATCATGGAGCGGCAGATCCGTTCACGTAAGCGTGGTACACACGTCTACGTGGGGGCTGCGGACACGGCGTTTCTCGCGCTCTGCTCGGAGCTCAAAGTCCCCCTCGACAAGCAGCAGAAGCGCAAGGTCCGCAGCTGGCTCGACGAGGAGGGCTGGACGAGCGGTACCCGCGTGCAGCTGGCGCTCAACGATGCCGTCCGAATCCTGGTCACTGAACGTGTGCGGTCGGTCTGGGAGCAAGCCGATCGATACGCCCGTCTCAAAGACGAGCTGATCGTTCGCGATCCATCGGTCAAGGCCGGAGAACCGGTTCTCAAGGGATCACGCGTGAGCGTCTACGCCATCCACGGACGCCTCGCCCGTGGTGAAACCGTCGCGGACCTACTCGAGGACTTCCCGCACCTGAGCGCCGAGGCGATCGACATCGCATACCGATACGCCGATGCTAATCCCCGCCGAGGGCGACCGGTGAGGCATCGCTCCGTGTGAAGTTCTACATCGACGAGGACCTCACGCCAGGGCTCGCACAGACCGCCCATCTGCGCGGCTTCGACGCCACCAGCGTGCGAGACCGCGGGCGCGAAGGCCAGCCAGATTCTGCGCATTTCGAACTCTGCCAGAACGAAGAGCGAGTGTTGGTGACCAACAACACCAAGGACTTCGTCGGGAGATGCGTCGAGGCGGGACTACACGCGGGGCTCATCTCCATGCCGAATCACCTGACGCGAGTCGAACAGCAGGCGTTGTTCGATCAGGTCCTCGAAGCCATCGAGGCCGCGACCGCCGAAACCGGCGAGGCGACTGCTACCTACATGCTCAATCGCCATGTCATCGTCGACGATGCAGGCGTATCGAGCATGAGGAGCTTCCGTCCTCATAGCGTTGCTCCACACGCTTCGCGCCACGACAGGCGCTGAGCAAGACGAAGGGCCCCGGAGGCTACCGGGGCCCTTCCAATGCGTTCACTCCGAAGGAGTACGCATATTCTACCACGCGATTCGTGGCCCTCGCGGGCCACTCACGCCCCCCAGCCCACGACCTGATGCCGTCGCTTCGCTATCCTGCTCGGGTCCCGTCGTCTCCTCAGGATCGAGCACCAATGCCCACCAGCGTCGTCACCGGCGGAGCCGGCTTCCTCGGATCGCACCTGTGCGACCTGCTGCTGAGCCGCGGCCACCGCGTCATCTGCGTGGACAACCTCGAGACCGGATCGCTCACGAACATCGAGCACATCCGCACGGATGACTTCGTGTTCGTCCAGCACGACGTGATCGAGCACATCGCAATCGACGAGCCGGTGGACTTCGTCTACCACCTCGCATCGCCCGCGAGCCCGATCGATTACTTGCGCCTGCCGCTCGCGACGCTCAAGGTCGGCAGCTACGGCACCCACAACGCACTCGGCCTGGCGAAGGCCAAGCGCGCGCGCTTTTTGCTCGCCTCCACCTCCGAGGTGTACGGCGATCCGCTCGTGCACCCGCAGCCGGAGACGTACTGGGGCAACGTCAACCCGATCGGCCCGCGCGGCGTCTACGACGAAGCCAAGCGCTACGCCGAAGCGCTGACGATGGCGTATCACCGCCAGCAGGGCGTCGACACCGCGATCGTGCGCATCTTCAACACCTACGGCCCGCGCATGCGCGCCTTCGACGGCCGCGCGATCCCGACGTTCATCCGCCAGGCGATGAGCAACCAGTCGATCACCGTGTTCGGCGACGGATCGCAGTCGCGCAGCTTCTGCTACGTCTCCGACCTCGTCGCAGGGCTCGTGAAGCTCGCCGAGAGCGGTGAGCACCTGCCGGTCAACATCGGCAACCCGAACGAGTTCACGATCCTCGAGCTTGCCGAGGCGATCATCGAGGTGCTCGGCTCCAGCAGCGAGATCATCCACGAGAGCCTGCCCACCAACGATCCCAAGCAGCGCCAGCCCGACATCTCCGTCGCGCGCGACGTGCTCGACTGGGAGCCGAAGGTGATGCTCCACGACGGCCTGCGCGAGCTGCTCGAAAAGACGCCCCGCTCGACGCTGCTCGGGCGCCAGGAAAGCGAACGAGCCGGCTCCGAGTCGCTCGCGACCCGCTAGCCAGCGAGGGAATCTCCAGCGATGACGCTCGTCGCCGCGCTGCTGCTCACCCTGCCGTTTCTTGCCGCGTGGCAGGCCGCTGCACGCTGGCTCGACGACTGGCGCCTCGGTCTGGCGACCGCCGCGATCACGTGGTTCGTGTGGAGCGTTGCGTGGAGTGAGCTGCTGTCACTCGCCGATGCGCTGACGCAGCGCTCGCTGCTCATCGTCTGGGGCGCGACAGCGCTCGTGTCAATTGTCGCGCTGTGGCGCGCCAGGCGACGCCCGACCTGGTCGAGGTGGCGGGCCAGCACGCGCCTGGAGCGCGGCGCGTACGTGGTGATCGGCGTGTGCCTTGCGGTGACGCTGCTGGTGGCGCTGTGGGCGGCGCCCAACAACTGGGATTCGATGACGTACCACCTCGCGCGCGTCGAGATGTGGTACCAGCTGGAAGCCGTCGCGCACTATGCGACGCACATCGAGCCGCAGCTGTATCAGCCGCCGGGTGCGGAGCTGCTGATCGCGCAGTCCTACATCCTGTCGGGCGGCAGCGACGCGCTTGCCGCGACCGTGCAGTGGACCGCATACCTGACGTGCATTGCGACGGCATCGCTCGCTGCCGATGCGCTCGGCGCTGCGCGCTCAACGCAGCTCGCTGCCGCGCTGTTGGTGGCGACGATCCCGCTCGCGATGCTCGAGGCCTCCAGCACGCAGAACGACCTGGTGCTGGCTGCAGCGCTCCTGGTCGCGGCGACGTTCGCGATGGTCGCGTGGCGCAGCGAGCACCCGGTGCGGCTGCTGCTGCTTGCGAGCGTCGCGATCGGGCTGGCGGTGCTCACCAAGGGCACGGGGCTCATGTTCGGGCTGCCGGTCGGGCTGCTCGTGGCGGGCGTCGCACTTCGCCGGGTCGGTCTCGTGCGCGCGGTGCCGCTCGCGCTGGTCGGCGTCGCGCTGATGGCGATGCCCAACGTAGGTCAGTGGGCGCGCAATTACGACACCTACGGAACGCTCGTGGCGTCCACGCACGCCGGCATCGAGAACCCGTACCAGGTGCAGGATCCGGGTCCCAGGTCGCTCGTGTCGAATCTCGTGCGCAACGCCACCAATCACATGGACCTGCCGGGCACGGCCGCCAACGATCGGCTCGAGCAGTGGACCGTCGACGCCCTCGACGCGATCGGCATCGACGCCAACGACCCGAAGACCACGTTTTTGCAGCAGCCCTTCAAGATCGGGCCCTTCGGACCGCACGAAGACCACGCCGGATCACTGCTGCTGCTCGTGCTCGGACTGTGGGCGGTCGTCTCCACCCTGATCGCGCGGGATCGTCGCCAGCTCGCGTGGCTCGCGATGCTCGTCGCGCAGGTGCTGCTGTTCGCGTGGTTCGTGACGTGGCAGAACTGGCACGTGCGCATGCACCTGCCGCTCACCGTGGCCGTCGCGGTGCTCGTGGCGGTGCGACTCGGGGTGCGCCGCTCGCCACGCCTGCTCGTTGCCGCGTGCGTGGTGGCCGCTGCACTCGCGCCGCTGTATCTGGCCTTCAACGTCACGCGCCCGCTCATCGGCAACGACTCGATCCTCACCGCCTCGCGCACCGAGACGCGATATCAGCCACGCCCGCAGCTACGCAAGCCCTACGCCGAGGTCGTCAGCCAAATCGAGAAAGCCGGCATCGATCGCATCGGCCTGGCGACCGGCATCGACGACTGGCAGCACCCGCTGCTCGTCGCGTTTCGCGAGCGCGACATCGACGTCACGCCCGTGTTCGTCAGCGGCCCGTCACAGCTGTACGCCTCGTTCGATCCGCTGCCGGACGCGGTGGTGTGCGTGTCGTGTCAGCCGGCGCAGCAGGACATGATGCGCGTCAACGATCTGTTGCCGGTGCCGCTCGACGCGGGCGGGCTGCGGAAGGGTCGCGGCGACGATGCGACGACCACCGAGCTGTGGATGCGCTGAAGCGAATCAGGACCACATGAACTCGGTGAGTTCCGTCAGGTCCCCGCCGTCCGCTGCACGCAGCGAGTTCAGGTACTCGTCGCGATCACGATTCGCGCGCGCCCCCCACGTCGGACGAGGCTGATCGACCGCTGCCGCGAACAGGTCGGTCAGCGAGCGCCCGGTTCGTCCATTGCCGTTCGGAAACGGGTGGATCGAGACGAACCGGTGATGAAAGCGAGCCACGTCCTCCGGCTGCACGGCATGTCCGGTCCAGGCCCGTGCATCTTCAAGCAGGTCGCGGAGCGCCGGTCCGATGCGATACGGCGCGATCCCGATCGATGTCGCTCGCGTGCGATTCGTGCCTGCCCATGACCAGACGTTGCCGAAGCAGCGCCGATGCAGCTCGCGCACGAACCCCTCATCCGTCACCTGTTCGACGCTGCGGTCTCGCGACCAGGCCCAACGAGTACCGGCGAGCAGATTCGCGCGTTCCACCTCGTCCAGTTGCCCTTGCGTGCGGATCCACCGCTGGCGCAGACCGATGAGGTCGTCCGGATGGACAGGCGTCGAGCCATCTCCGCCGCCGACGAGGCGATCGTTCATCGATCCGACCAGAGTCGGGGTGACTCGATCAGCTCCTCCGCTCGCCGCCGGACGAGTTCTTCGTCGAGTTCCTCACCCGGACGCTGCTGTTCGAGTTCCATCGAGCGGTTGACGGCCTCGAGCTCTCGTCGAGCGACGTCCGTCGCCCGATCACGGACCGTCTGTTCCAATGGAACGCTCGGTACCAGGGTGTACTCGAGCCGCGCCCCGAGCGCGGCGGCGACGCGCCGAAGCGATCTCACCTGGATCGCCCCGTCGCGTTCGGACTCCTCGAGTTGTCGGATCGCCGCCTGGGTGATGCCGACACGCTCCGCAAGCTCGCGCTGGCTCATGCCGAGCGCCGTCCGGAGCGTGCGGATCCACCCGTCAGGCGGCAACGCTGGCAGTACCGGGCGAAGCTGTGCAAACTCGGCATCCAGGTGTCGTTGCGCGTGCGCTCGATAGGGATCTCGCATAGCCAAGCCTCCTAGTAGCCCAGACTACCCGAGAAATGCGTTAGCCAAAACCTCTAGCTACTCACAATCGCGTTTGCTCATAAGCTATGACTACCGTCTCCCTTGCGCGCTATACGCGCGCGGTGCGCACGCGCGCCGTCGTGTTGCCCGCCTCATCACGAATCAGCATGAGCACGATCACCCTGCGCGGGCGTGCGCCGCGGCGCACCGAGACTGCCACCGAACTCGTTCGGGCACCGGCACGCCACGTGACGCGGCGCGACACGATCCGGCGCCGATCGAAGACCCGTGTGTCGATGCGGCAGCGTTCGCTGCAGCGCGTGACGAAGCGCACCGTCGACGCACGCCGAGACTTCACGACCCGAGCCGGGCCCAGCATGACCCGCGGCGGGGTCTGATCCGTGGCGACGGCCGGGGGCTGCTCGGTCGTCGGTGTCGGCCCCGGAATCACGATGACGGGCGGTGGAACCGGATCGGCGACTGGAGCCGGGTCGCTCGCTGGAGGCGCAGGCCGCACGGGTGGCGCGCCGGTGGCCGGGATCGTGCCGCCAGCCGGGCGCCACGCGAACTGGTTCTCCCCGACGTAGACCGTGCCGTCGCGTCCGACCGCGAAGCCGTGCGGGCGCGGGTGCGAGCCGTCGCCGAGCTTGACGTCGAGGTTCGCCTGCAGCGCGCCGAAGCCGGGCGCGAAGCGCAGCACCTGCTTGCAGGTCGTGTTGATCACGTAGGCGTTGCCGTCCCCGTCGAGCGCCACGTCGTAGGGCGCAGCAAATTTCCCGAGCCAGCCGGCGTCGTCGCAGAATCCCTCGCGAGTGGGATTGTTGGCTTCGGTGCCGCCGAACGTCGCAGTCGACTCGTAGGAGTCGCCGTCCCACGTCCAGGTCTGGATGCGGTTGTTGCCGGCCTCGGTGGTGTAGACGGTC
>JBBQUY010000110.1:0-7945 GCA_038212015.1 Gaiellales bacterium
GATGACGCACGCCTGTCGTTCGAACTCGTCGGATCGCGGACCCCGGTCGTCGAAGACGAGACGGCGCTGCTGAACCCGATCACCGCTGCCCGAAAGTGGCTTGCCGACCCGACTCGACGCGCGGTGCTCGCTCCCGCGCTCGTCGCCCGCGCCGAAGCATCCGTGCTCGTCGCCGAACGCTATTTCCTCGAGATCGACGCCCTCGCCAACGAGCTGGCCCTGACGGCCACCGCGGATGGCTCCGGCGAACTGGACCTCGACAAGCTCGATCGCATCGACCAGATGATCGGCGTCGTACGCTCGTATTCGGAGCGGCTCCGTGAGCTGCTCGATCCCGAAGGTCCGGCACCTGATGCCGACGTTCGGATCACCGCCGCGCTGGCGGCATCACGCGCTGGCGGCCTGCCGGCGTTCGTCGACGCGCTCTGATCGACTCGCTCTGATCGACGCGCTCTGATCGACACGCTCTGATCGCGAGTGTTGATCAACGGCATCGGGATGTGCCGCTCGTCAACGCTCGATGAACCCTTTCGGCGCGAGTGTTGATCAACGGCATGTCCGCGTGCCGTTCGTCATCACTCGTGAGCTGACACATCCCCCTTGGCACGCATGGCGGCCTCGTCGTACGGTGTTCTGGCTGCTGGTGTAGCTGCCTACGCCGCCGGTTCCCACGACCGCGCGGACCAGGACACCAGGGGGACCTCCAAGATGTGCATGTCCGCGTGCAGTTCCAGCATTGCGCCGTCCGTGACGACCGACGCCGCGTCGACCATGACCGGCACCTACGCGCCCGAGATCGGCGGCGACGCCGAGACCGGGGTGAAGGCAATCAGGCAGGACACCGGGTTCGACCCGGCGCGCCCGGCCGATGGCGCCGGCGCGCTCGCCGCGCAGCTGCAGCAGGCGCAGACCCTGCTCGCCGGCACGACGACCGACACGCAGCAGACCGCCGCGGTGGCCGCAGGTTCCGGATCGTTCCAGTCGGCGCTCGCCGATCGCGTGCCGATCCAGCTGCAGCCCATGCAGGACGGCGCGGCGGCGATTGCCAACCTCGACACCATCGTGCAGGCTCGGGAGCAGCGCATCTCGCGAATCGAAGACGCGTTCCTCTCGGATCCGAACGCCACGCCTGCAGATCAGAAGCGGCTCGACCAGGAACGACGGCTGCTCGAAGAGACGCGGGGGCTGCGCGACAAGCTCGCGACGCTTGCGCACACGATCGACGCGACGGAGGCGGGCGCGATCCTGCAGCTGGTCGGGTCGGCCAACCAGCGCGGCAGCTACCATCCCGAGCGGCTCGCCGAGCTGATGATCCAGATCGAGGGCAGCGCGCACAACCTGCCGGCCAGCTACCTCGAGGCGGCGATGCGCGCGCAGGAGCTGCTCGAGCAGACGCGCAACGACATGGAGACGTACATGCAGCAGCTTGCACGGTCACCCGACGCGCAGCTGACGCCCGAGGCGCTGACGCCGATCCTGGAGATGGAGGAGAACCAGCTCGCCGCCCAGGAAGCACTGCGCGCGAACTTCGAGCTCGCCAAGCGCGACCCGGCCGCAGCCCAGGCACAGCTGCAGCAGATCGCGGCGTAGGCAGTCAGCAGTCGCGGCGCAGCGCGCGGCGTCACTGGACGCGGGTCAGAGAACGTCCCGCACCACTGCGTCCAGGATCGCGACCTTTTGGGGCACAATCGTGGACGCAGTCGCGGCATCCGCACCACTGCATCCAGGATCGCGACCATTCGGGGCACAATCGTGGACGCAGTGCGCGAGGGTGGCGCCTCCGAACCCCATCATCACCGCGATACGGCAGGGGTGAGCGCGCGGGTCACGACACCCTGCGTGGTGAACTCCTCAGCCAGCTACCGATCGCGGCGCAGCGCGCGGCGCAGCTGCGGCACGTTGACGAGTCGGAGCTTGAGTGCGAGCGGGGCGTACAGGCCCCACGTCACGGCGATCGCGACGAGCATCGACAGTGCGTGCACGGCGAGGCCGTCGCCGAGCTGCTCGACGCCGTTCCATGCGGACCAGCCGAGCAGCACGCTCACCGCCGCGGCAAGGCCGGCGAGCACGACTGCGTTGACGATCGGCATGATCGGTGCGCCGCCGAGCCGTCGTCGCAAGATCACGAACATCACGAAGAACGATGCGGTGTTGGCAATCGCCATCGCAAGCGTGATGCCGCGCACGCCGAGCGGTCCGTGCAGCAGGCCACCGAGCACGATGTTGCCGAGCAGGTTGACGACGAAGCCGATGATCGCGGGCGTCCACGGCGTGCGCAGGCTGAAGAACGCACGCATGAGCAGCTGGATCGCACCGTTGCCGATGAGCCCGACCGCGAAGCCCTGCAGCGCCGCCGCCACGAGCGTGGTGTTGCTCGCGTCGAACTCGCCGCGCTCGAACAGCAGCTCCACGATCGGGACGGAGAACACGATCATGAAGATCGATGCCGGCATCAGCAGCACGACGATCTGACGAACGCTGGCGACGGTCGCATCGCGGAATGCTGCCGAGTCCTTGCGTGCCGCATAGCGCGCAAACAGCGGGAAGAACACCGTCGCCACGGCCAGCGAGAAGATGCCCTGCGGCAGCTGGAACACGCCGAAGGCCTTGTAGATCGTCGCGGGTCCGGCGCCACCGTCGCCGAGCAGCTGCTCGGTGGTGAGCCGCGACGACCAGTACGTATTGACGATGTTGTTGAGGTTGAGCGTCGCGAGCGCGAGCATCACCGGCAGCATCGCGATGACGACCGCCTTCACCGCCGGGTCGCGAAACGCATGGCCGAGACCCAGCCGCTGCCCATGCCCGCGCAGCCACGGCGCCGGGATGAACGCCTGCACGATCGTCGCCAGCAGGATCGCCCACGCATATGCGGCGATGTCCTCGCGCGTCGGCTGCAGCGCGATAAGCAGCACGACGGCCACCGCGTTGAACGCGAGCTGTGCGAACGCCGGTGGTCCGAACTTCCCGTAGGAGTTGAGGATGCCGATGATCACGCCGCCGAGGCTCATGAGCACGACGACGGGGATCATGATCCGGAACAGCTCGGCGGCGAGCCCCAGGTCGATGTCCTGGTTGCGGTCGTACACGGCGATGTCGACGAAGAAGTCCGCGCCGAGCATCGCGAGTGCGGTGAGCGGCAGCAACAGGAGCAGCAGCACGCTGACGACGGTACTGGCCACGCGCCACGCGCGTTCTTCGTCGCCCTCCTCACGCAGGCCCGTGAAGACGGGTACCAGGGAGCTGACGAGTGCCTGGTCGGCGACGAACGTGCGGATCACGTTGGGGATCTGGAATGCGACGGTGAATGCCGAGAACGTCGAGCCGGCGCCGTAGATGGCGGCGACGACGACCTCGCGGCCAAGCCCGACCACCTTCGTCAGCAGCGTGGCGAGCATGACGACGAGCGTCGACTTGCGGGCACCGGTGACCGGTGCGCTGCGGGGTGCGTTCGGCGTGGGTGTCGCGCCGTCGGGAGCGGAGGGGAGGGTGCTCACTGGGTCGGAATCCTACCGCGCGCGTGCACGAGCGCGGTGCGCGTGGAATAGGGGCGCCCGGACTCGAACCGGGGACCGGCGGATTATGAGTCCGCTGCTCTAACCAACTGAGCTACGCCCCATGCGTACGTTGATCCTAGCTGTGTGGCCCTCGTTGCCCCCGCGAGGCCATCACGCGGCCAATGCGACGGAGCGGTCGTCCCTGACGAGGCAGCCGGGGCGAGGACAGGTCGTCAGGACGACTTCGAGCCCACGGATGGGCCATGTGAACCTCATAGCCACCACAGGACCGCTGGCCTTCGGGCCGAAGCTGGACTTCTCGTTCAGCGGCAACCGTGCGCGACCGTCATCGACGGCGCCGCTGCTGCCCGCGCTCGATCCGGTCGTGGACGGACAGGTGCGGTTCAGCATCGACGGCACCGGCCCCGTGTCGTCACGGAAGATCTCGCCTGCATCGTCCGGTGCGGCGCAGCTGGTCCAGCGCACGCCGACGGCGGTCGACGCCGTTCGCGGGGTGCTGGAGCTCGTCGAGCACGTGGCCGGCGGCGCGGATGCGTCGCGGGCGGTGGAGCTGAAGGGCGTGTCGTTCGCGTCGTCAGCCGCAGGACTTGCGGCGAACACCTGGCGCGCGCACGCGGATGCACCGAAGTTCCGCTCCGGGCTCGCGAAGCTGTCGTCCGCGCGCCAGCGAAACGTGCTCGAGCAGCTCGCTACGAAGACCGCCAACGAGACGTCCGGCATGCTCGCGAACGTCGCGTCGGGCTGGATGAACGTCGGTCCGGTGGCGAGTACCGCACTTCTTGCGCGCGCGGGCGTCCCGTCCACGACGCCGGTGTCCGCGCAGCAGCTGGCCGACTCCGTGCGCATCCTGCTGCACGAGGCCGTGCATGTGGTCGACACCAAACCCGCGAATCTGCCCAAGCAGGCGATGCATGGCGTGTGGGAATCGCTCGCGGAGGCGCGCACGATGTCGATGCCGCAGCTGCAGCGAGCCCGATCCACGCTCGGCCTCGACGCGGTGGTGCCCGACGCCGCGCTCGCGCAGACACTGCAGCACCGACCGTACGCGGCTGCCGAGCGCACGCTGGCAGGCATCTTGAAGACAGCTGGAATCGCGCCGGGCAGCGCTGCCGAACAACGCGTGCTCCGATCGACCGCTCACGACGCGGTGGAGCTGCTGACGACGCGTCTGGCGGCGGCCACGGGTCACTCCGCGAAGGATGCACGCACGGCGATCGCGACGGCATTCGCGGAAAGCATGCCGGGCTCGCGCTAGGATCGGTGCGGATCCGGGATCGGATCGACCTCCCAGCACCAGAAAGCGAGCCCCCGATGAGCGAGTTCGGCACCCTCCGCGTCAAGACCGGCCTGGCCGAGATGCTCAAGGGCGGCGTCATCATGGACGTCGTCGATGCCCAGCAGGCACGCATCGCCGAGGAAGCGGGCGCATGTGCCGTCATGGCCCTCGAGCGCGTGCCGAGCGACATCCGCCGCGACGGTGGCGTGGCGCGCATGAGCGATCCCGAAATGATCCGCGGCATCCAGGACGCCGTGTCGATCCCCGTGATGGCGAAGGTCCGCATCGGCCACTTCGTCGAGGCACAGGTGCTCGAGGCGCTCGAGGTCGACTTCATCGACGAATCCGAGGTGCTCACGCCTGCCGACGAGGTCAACCACGTCGACAAGCTCGCATTCCAGGTTCCGTTCGTGTGCGGCGCCACCAACCTCGGCGAGGCGCTGCGACGCATCGCCGAAGGCAGCGCGATGATCCGCACCAAGGGCGAGGCCGGCACCGGCAACGTCGTGGAGGCCGTGCGACACCTGCGCCAGCTGCTGGGTGACATCCGCAAGCTGCAGGGCGCCACGGGCGAGGAGCTGTACGCCATGGCGAAGGACCTGCAGTCGCCGATCGAGCTCGTGCGCTGGGTCGCCGAACACGGCCGACTGCCCGTTCCGATGTTCACCGCCGGCGGCATCGCCACGCCGGCAGACGCCGCGCTCATGATGCAGCTCGGCGCCGAAGGCGTGTTCGTGGGCAGCGGCATCTTCAAGAGCGCCAACCCGCAGGTGATGGCCCGCGCGATCGTCGAGGCGACGACCCACTTCGAAGACCCCGCCGTCATCGCGCGCGTGTCGACCGGGCTCGGCAGCGCGATGCCCGGTCTGGAGATGGCCACGCTCGTCGCCGGCGGTGCGGGCGGCACGTTCGCGCAGCGGGGTTGGTGACGATTCCGGCCACCAGCTGGCCGGTCCCCGCTCGTTGACCCGATCCACGCTCCGTGTTCCCATGGAGGTGCGGCACTACGCGCATGCATGACTGCGTGCGCGCCGCAACGGAGGGTCGGAGGGACATGATCAATGCGCCGCAAGGCATGGCCGCTGGCCTGCCCGGAGCAGCTGGGGCGTCGTCGTGCGCGGTGACGCAGGCGCCGCCACTCATCGGTGGTGGGATTCCAGCTACCGCCGTCGGCGTGTCGTTTCCGACCGCACCGACCGGCCCGAGCTTCACGACGCCCACCGTTCCCACGACGGGCGCGTCGACTGCAGCCCTGGGCGCGACCACCATCGGCGGCGCGATGGCTGCCCCGGTCAACGTCAACTTCCCGCCCGCGATGCCCGCACCCATCGGCGAATCGTTCACGCCGACCACGAACGTCATCGGCGTGCCGGCGCCCGTGCCGGGCATCAACTCAGCTCCGATCGACCTGAATGCACCCGCCGCGCTCGGCACGCCCGCGCTCGGCGCGACGCTTCCGACGAGCTCGGCGTCGGCGACGATCGCCGCGCTCACCGGCGCACCCGTCGCAGGCGCGGCCGCTGCACCGCGACCGCTCACGACGCTCGCACCCGGAGGCAATCCGCAGGACGCAGCACTCGTGGAACGCACGCTCGGCGTGCTGCGTCAGTCCCCGGCAGGCGCACAGGTGGTCGACCGCCTGCTCGCCGTGGGCGCGAAGGTGAACGTCATCTCCGACCAGGAATTCGCGGCGATGGGCCACGGCACCGCGCACGCCTTCTACGATCCCAAGATCGACACGATGTTCCTGCGCCGCTCGGACCTGTCCGACAACGCCAACGTGCAATTCGCGGCCGTTGCGCTCGCGCACGAGGGCACGCACCTGCTCGACGACGTCGCGAAGCTCTCGGATCCGTTCATCTCCGAGGTCACGCAGCGCGTCGCGGCAGCCGGAGGACTCGCGACGGCGCAGGGCGCGGCGATCCGCGACCAGGCGATGTTCGAGCTGACGATGATCAAGGAGACGCGAGCGTTCCTGTTCGCGGGCCAGGTCGCGCGCGAGCTCAACATGCAGCTGCCCGCGTCGGATCCGACGAGCACCGCGATCGCCGGCTCGAACGACCAGGCGACCTTCAACGCGGTCTGGCAGCGACTGCTGTCGTCGAGCTACAACGATCAGGGCCGCACCGCGGCCCCGCGCAACCTGTAGCAACCCGTTCGACGTCGACCTGGCCTGATCCGGGTAAGGTCGATGCGTGGCCCGCATCGACTCCATCGAGCTCGTCCGTCGCGACTACAGCGACCCCTCCCGGCTGGAGGAGCGGTTCAAGGCGTGGCGCGAGTACCACGACCCGGACATGCTCGCGCTCATTCGCGATGCGGTCGCCGAAGGCCCGCATGACCAGATCCTCGAGGTCGGCTGCGGTGATGGTCGCTTCAGCGCGCAGCTGCGCGACGAGCTCGGCTCACGAGTCGTCGCGATGGATTTCTCGCCCGGCATGGCGGCACAGGCCGCGCTGCGTGGGCTCGACGTACAGATCGGCGACATCCAGCAGATGCCGTGGCCGAACGACCTGTTCGACGTCGCCGTCGCGAACTGGATGCTGTACCACGTCCCGGACCTGGATCGAGGCCTGCATGAGATCCGCCGCGTGCTCAAGCCGGGTGGCCGACTGATCGCCTCCACGATGGGCCTCAGTCACATGCGCGAGCTGTGGGACCAGGTCGGCGACGAGGGAGCCGCGCCTGCGCTGGCGTTCTCCACCGAGAACGGAGCCGAGGCGCTCGGTCGCACGTTCCCGAGCGTGGAGACGCGCTCGATGGCGGGCTACGCCACGTTTCCCGATCACGCGGCTGCGGTCGCGCACATCTCGACGTCACTGACGCGTGCGCATCTCGCGGAGGCGCTGCCGTTCTTCGACGGGCCACTGCGCGTGTCGACGACGAACACGATGTTCATCGCCTGCTGCGGCTGATCGGTGTCACCAGCGTATCGTTCAGCGATACGCCCGTGCCATCGGCGACCGGCGCTCCTGTGTTCGCGGGACGGATCCCCCTTGGCGAGCGTCGCGACCTGTGGTTCGCTGGGCGTGGAGGGGTGCGCCGTCCCACGCCGAACACGGGTCGCGCGCCGGAGTTGCAGCGAAAGCGAGCACGTCATGACGTGCGGATGCGGATCGATACCGCCCACGAGTCCCGGAGCGTCGAGCAGCCG
>JBBQUY010000111.1:0-7746 GCA_038212015.1 Gaiellales bacterium
TCGGTCACGCCTTGGACACGCCCACGTCGAGGCGGGCGACTCCGATGCGGGAGTCGGCCATGCCGTAATACACGTCGATGCGCCCGTCGCCGCGGTCGTCGAGCGCCGTGGGAAACACCACGTTGCCGACGATCCCGGTGATCTCGTCGGGCAGTTCCGGCTCGAGCAGCGGCTCGGCGGATCGGTACAGGATGCGGCGCGGGTCGGTGCCGTCATGGACCATCGCGCCGGCGGCGTAGTGCACGTCGCGCTGGTGGTCCTCTCCTGCGTGGATGGTGCCGCGCACGCCGTGGAAGATCGACAGGTAGTTGCCGTCTGCGAGCCGCACGGGCTGGGTGCCGCCGCCGATCTTCAGCTGCTCCCAGAGCTGCTCCGACCACGCGATCGGCGTGTGGTGGTGCACGTTCACGAGCCCGGCGAGGGTCTCGTCGAGATCGTCGATGGCGACGTAGCTGAGCCAGATGCCGGCGCGTTCTTCCGTGACGCCGTCGGGCAGCACGGTGATCGTGTCGTCGCCGCCGCTCATGCCGCCTGCCATCCACGAGATCTGGAACGTGGGGCGGTGCGCGAGCACGAGCGAGGGGCGACCGTCAGGGCCGTCGACGACGTCGGGGAAGAAGAACGCGTCCTTGTTGTCGAAGATCCCGAAGTCGACACCGAGCTCGTCTGCGTAGCGCACGAGCCCGAGCCGGCGCCACTCGATGGCGTCCGTCGACACGGCCAGCGCCACGCGCGAGCTGCGCGGGCCATAGGCGGAGTACGCCATCACGTACGCGTCGATTGCCGGGATGAACGTCACGCGCGGGTCTTCGACGCCGGCGGTGCGCGGGTTCTTCTCGTACCAGGCGTCCGGCTCCAGCGCGTAGCCGAGGCGTTCGACGCCGACCGGGTCGCCCGCGTCGTCGAACTGCACCTTCGCGATGCCGACGCGCGAGTAGTTGCCGTCGGCGACGACGCGTGGGTACAGGAGCAGGTCGCCGTCGCGCGTGCGAGCAAGCGCCGGGTTGAGCACGCCCCACGCCTCGAGCGGATCGGTCGGCGATCCCGCCATCACGACGCCGAGGCGGCGGATGTCGAACGTGTACTGGGGCGAGGTGGCGGTGCTGCTCATGGCGGCTCCGAATGTTGGCGCTGACGGTCGGGCGATCCTATCGGCGTGGGTGGGCGATGCCGGCCATCTCGCGTCCTTCGACGGCGATCGACGCGGGGATCGGTCCATGCATGGACGCGCGCGCTGGATGATCGTGCCTGCATGCGCATCGGCGCCCCTGACATCAATTTCGCGCACCTGGACGCGCTGTCGCCTCGAATCGAGGTCGACGGCCGTTCGATGCTGACCACGTGGATCTACGCGGATGCGCCCACCTACACGCCCGTGGGCGATCCGGACGAGGGCATCGCGTGCGTGGACGACGTGGCGCGCGCCGCAGTGGCGTACCTGGACGAGCACGCGCGCACCGGCAGCTCCCACGCGCTCACGCAGGCACGTGGCGCGCTCGAGTTCACGCTGTACATGCAGGAGCCCGACGGCGGGTTCGTCAACTTCATCACCGACACGACCGGCACCAAGAACCGCGAGCACGAGACGAGCCGAGCCGGCCTGGGCTGGTGGGCGTTCCGCGGCATGTGGGCGCTCGCGCGGGGCTATCGTGAGTTCGAGCAGCAGGACCCGGCGTTCGCGGCGCGACTGCTCGAGGCGTACGGCCGCACGGAGGGCGCGCTCGTCGGAGCGCTCGCCGAATCGGGCGGCGCGTCGATCCCGGCGCGCGACGGGAACGTCCCGGCGTGGCTCGGCCGGTTCTCGCCGGATGTGGCGTCGGTCGCGGCGATCGCGCTTGCCGAGATGCAGGAAGCGCGCCCCAACGACCGCACGCGCGGCGCGCTGGCGACGGTCGCCGACGGCATCGCCGCATCGAGCGTGCGGCGCGGCACGGACGGCGCGTTCGAGCATGCCGGCCACACGATCGCGAACCCGGAGCTGTGGCATGCGTGGGGCGCGCACGAAGGCGAGGCGCTCGCCCGAGCCGGGCAGCTGCTCGATCGACCCGACCTGATCGATGCGGCCAGGCGCGAGGCGGAAGGGCTGATGGCGTGGCAGCTGGCCGCCGGTCGCGTGCACGAGCTCACCCCCGGTCCGCTGCGCGAGGGGCAGCAGGCGTACGGCGTGACGATGGCGGTGCGCGGCGCGATGGCGCTGCACCGCGCGACCGGCGACGATCGCTATGCGCGGATGGCGGGGCTGCACGCCTCGTGGTTCGCGGGCAACAACATGGCGCAGCTGCCGATGTACGACGCCGCCACCGGACGCGGCTACGACGGCATCGATGCGCTGCCGCGAGGTCGGAACATGTCGTCGGGCGCGGAGTCGACGATCGAGGCGATCATGGCGCGGCAGGCGATCGCGTCGAGCGACGATGCGCGGCGCATGGCCGGTCTCGTGCAGGCCGCGCCGCCACGCACGTGGACGCAGGTGCGCGCCGATGCAGTGGTGGCAGACGGTCCGCAGGCTCTGCCGCTCGTGTCGCGTCCGTCGTCCGGCGCGCCCGGGTCCCCTGCGATCAGCTTCGCGAGCCTCGCGCCGGGGGCGCGCGCGAGCTTCGAGGTCCAGGTCGACGAGCCTGGCGATTTCCTCCTGCTGGCGTCACGCATGCGTGATGCGGCGCCTGACGGGACGGGCACGACGCTGCAGTTCGGTGTCGAGGGCCAGTCGGTGGCCTCGCTTCCTCCATCGTCAGGAGGCGCAACGGGCGGGCATGTGGCGCTCGATCGAATGCTCGGCGAGCCGGTGCGCCTGGAGCGTGGCACGCATCGCATCTGGATCGAGGCGAGCGGACCCAACGGCGCGGCCCCGGCCCTGCTCAACGGCGTGGTCGTGCACCCGACCGTCGCCCGCACGGAGCTCGTCGGCCCCTCCGGGCGCGTGACGCTCAGCTACGACGTCGATGCGGGTCGTCTGGACATCGAATAGTCCTGCAACGCCTGCGCGGGTTGCCCCGATACCCGGATGAGTGGAATGCGTCGCTGGGGGGCGACCGCGTCCACGGATAGTCGAGGGGGAGCCACCACATGCTGGATGCAGCCAGTGTCGTTCGCGGCATGACTGGATTGATCGCGCACGCGCCGCCGACTGCGGCGACCGTGGTCGACGACGTCACCAAGGCCGCCAATGTCGCCGTCTCGCGAGCTGCCGAGTTCTCGGCGCTTCGCGACGCCGACGGCATGGTGCGCGTCAAGGATGCCGCAGGGCGCGTCACCAATGGCATGCCGAGTGATCCGCTCTGGCACCAGAAGACCCCCATCTACCAGATCTACACGCGCACGTTCGCCGACGGCACGGGCGCGGGCACCGGCAATTTCGCGGGTCTGACCGAACGTCTCGACCATGTGCAGTACATGCGCCAGAAGGCGATCTGGATCAGCCCGCACCATCCGTACGGCGGCAAGGACCAGGGCTACGACATCGTGGACTACTTCGCGGTGAATCCGAAGTTCGGCACGATGAAGGAATTCGAGAAGCTCGTCGACGAGGCGCATGGGCGCGACATCCGCGTGATCACGGAGATGGTCGCCAACCACACGTCGAACCAGCACAAGTGGTTCACCGACGAGTCCGCGAAGCTGAGCGAGATCGTGCGCTCGAAGGGTCGCACCGCGGCGCAGGAGTACGCCGAGAGTCGCGGCAAGGACGGCCCCATGTACGTGTGGGACTTCACCCGCACGAAGGAGCAGGGGCCGCCCGACAAGTGGAAGGACGTCCGCGTCATCTTCGACGACATCGAGGTCGACGGAAACTGGGCGTGGAGCGACGAGGCCGAGGGCTATTACTGGCACCGGTTCTTCACCGAGCAGCCCGACCTCAATTGGGAGAATCCCCGGGTCGCGGACGAGATGGGCAACGTCCTCAAGTTCTGGCTCGACAAGGGTGTCGACGGCATCCGCCTGGATGCGGTGCCGTACCTGCACCAGGGCACTCGCAACGCGCATGGTCGCGTGTACCACGGCGAGAACATGCGCGAGACGCACGAGCAGATCAAGCGCATCCGGGCGACGATGGACAAGGGCTACGCCGATCGGGTCACCGTCGGCGAAGCCAACATGGACGCTGCCGCGACGCGCGAGTACTTCGGGAACACGGTCGCCGGCAAGGGTGACGAGTCCAATGCCCTCTTCGACTTCCCGACGATGCCGCAGATGTACATGGGTCTGCTCGAGCGCGACAAGGGTCGCATCCTCCAGGCGCAGAAGGTCGCGCAGGGGATTCCCGAGGACGCCGCGTGGATCCGCTTCCTGCGCAACCACGACGAGCTGACGCTCGAGAAGGTCACGCCAGAAGAGCGTGAGTGGATGTGGAAGATGTTCCGCGAAGGTGATGCCGCGCGCGGCATCACCGCGGATCCCGAATCGAAGATCAACCTCGGACTGCGCATCCGCCTCGCCGACGCGGTCGGCCACGACAACGATCCCGTGCTCAAGCAGAAGGCGATCGAGGCGCTCAACTCGATCCACTACTCGCAGTCCGGCACGCCGGTCATGTACCAGGGCGACGAGATCGGGATGGATGCGATTCGCGGCCGCAACCTCTTCGATCGCGAGCGCGTGCGCGGCACGATGCAGTGGGATGCCACGAAGAACCACGGCTTCTCGGCATCGGACCGAGTGACCGAGCCGATGGCGGATGCGGTCGAGGGTGCGCGCATCGCGAACGTCGCCGACCAGAAGGCCGACCCGAACTCGCTCATGAATCGGATCCGCGGGATGCTCATGGCCCGCGAGACGAGCCCGACGCTGCAGAGCGGCGCACCGGAGATCGAGGTGCCGACGAGCGCGAAGGAGCTGCTCGCGTTCCAGCGCTCCACCGACTCCGAACGCGTGATCTCGATGGTGAACCTGTCGCCGAACAGGACGACGAGCACGATCGCGGCCGACGTTCCCGAGGGCTGGCGTGTGGAACGCATGCACGGCAGCCACGACTTCGACGTGTCCGGCGGCATTCCGTCGTCGGTGACGCTCGAGCCATACGAGTTCCAGTGGCTGCGGCTCGTGCCGGACGAGGCCGCCGCGACCGCGGGGGCCGGATCGAGTGGCGTCTCGAGCGCCCTCGCCGGCGCGGGTGCGCAGCAGCCGCTCAGCTCGGGCGCGAAGCTCGGCGTGGCGGGTGCGATGGCGGGCTCTGCCGCGGTCGGCGGCGCGTTCGGCTGGCGCGGCGAGTAGCCGCCGCTTCACGGTCGTTCGATAACAGGCGTGAACCTCGAACGGGGTGGGTACCACCCGCGCATGGACACGGTCCCGTCTGTCGATGCGATTGCGCATGCCTTTTCCGAGCCTGTTGCTGGGCTGGAGCCCGGCGTCCTGCTGCATCGAAGCCGGCACGCCGACACGGTGCGCGGACGATGGCACGGCCTCGAGGTCGTCGCCAAGCGCGTTCGCGAAGACATCGAGGACGACGCCGAGCGCCTCACGGCAGGGCACGGGATCCTGCGCGAAGGGCTGCTGCTGCGCCGTATCGACCATCCCTCGATCGTACGCGTCGTGGACATCGTCCATCAGCCGGCAACGCTCGTTCTGGAGCTCGTCCCGGGTCGCTCGATGCGCGAGGAGCTCAAGCTTCGACGCCGCATGCCGGCCATCGAGGCAGCACGCGTCGGTGCGCAGCTCGCCGATGCGCTCGACCACCTCCACCGCCGCTGGATCCTGCATCGCGACGTGAAGCCCGCCAACATCATCTACGACGGCCACCGCGCGGTGCTCATCGACTTTCACCTCGCCAAGGAACCCGGCGCGATGCGCGGCGGTGCCGGCACGAGGCTGTTCGCCGCGCCCGAGCAGGTGCAGGGCGGCCACGTCACCACCGCGGCCGACGTCTGGGGCCTCGGCACGGTGCTGTACCGCGCCGTATCAGGGCGCCTGCCGTTCCATGCCGACACCGGCCATCCGCAGCTGACGATTCGCCCGGTGCCGGTGCTTGAGCGGCTCGCTTCCGCCCGATACGGCGGCGACCTGCAGCGCGCCGAGCGCGACGTGCCGATCGATCTTGCGCTGCTCATCGACCGGATGCTGAGCGATGATCCGGACCGACGCCCGACCGCCGACGAGGTGGCATTCCAGCTCGCGGGCATGGTCGACGAGGACGTCCTCGCTTCCTAGCGCCGTTCGCTGCAACCGCACCCCCAGCCCCAGCTCGACACGAGGGCAGGGGGAGCATTTCGCGGGCCTGAGTCGTGCGAACGATGACCGATGTGTCAGGCGCGCGCTGCGCGGCCGCTGCCGCGCAGCACCTGCACGACACCCAGCACCGCGAGCGCGACGATGACGAACGCCGCGTAGGTGTCGGGCTTCGCCGAGAACGAATCCTTGGCGAGGTATCCGGTGACGAGCAGCAGCGATGCGGCACCGAATCGAATGCGGGTACCGGCGCGCAACGCGACGTTGGCGGGCGACTCGGAGCTTCGCTTTCGCAGCACGAACTCGAGTGCGCCGAGCAGGAGCAGCGTGGGCAGCGCAGCGACGAGCACGAACAGCGACGCGACGAACGCCATCTCGCCGAAGCCAGCGAAGGCACCCTTGAGCGCGAGCAGGCCGAGCACGAGCGCGCCGCCTGCCGCGACGACCGCGGAGGTGGGGCGCTTTGCGCCGGTCAGCGCGAGCGCGATGCCGGCTTCCGACAGCAGCAGTGCCGACATGCCGAGCAGTGCGGGGCTGAATGCCATTCGGCTCGCCCACACGAGCAGTGCCGCGGCGACGACCAGGAGCACGAGCGCGACGCGCGAGACGTCGGTCGGCGCATCAGCTGCGGCAACGTCGCCATCCTGCCCGGCGTCGACGCCGGGCGCAGGAGCCATGGGCGGCACGCTCGTTCGCGGCGCCGGGGCGGGCTGGGGCTGTGCGGGCGCGGGCTGTGCGGGCTGGGGCTGTGCGGGCGTCGGCTGTGGCTGTGCGGGTGCCGGGGCCGGCTGCGCCGCCGCGGCAGGCATCGCACAGAACGTCGCGTGCGCGGAGCGCGGGAACTCGTGGCGCGGTGGCGGAGCGACGTCGACGGGCGGTGGCGGCGGCACGACCTGGAACGCGTACGTGTTCGTGGCCTCGGGCGTCGGAAACGGCGACTGCCACGCGTCGGCCGGCGCGTCGCCAAGGGGTTGCTGCACGGGCAGCTCGTCGGCTGGGATCAGCGGACGCGGGAATGTCGGCACGGCAGGAAGCTCCAGCCGCGGAAACTGCACGTGCTCACGCATCATCGGGCGGTTCGCCTCGACGCCCGTGCCGTCATCCTGCTGCGGTGTCGTCGGTCCCGTGCTCATCTGCTCTGGATACCCGTCCCTCCGATGATCGATGCATCGTACGACGTTCGTGGGACCTATGCGGCAGTCCGGAACGCCGCGCCCGTCACCGCCCGGACGATGGAATGAACGCCGGAACCGCCGGCAGCGGTCGATAGCCGCGCAGCAGGCGCGCGCCGATCCCCTCCAGGGTCGCATGCCCGTACTCCGCCGTCGGGGAGTGGTTCGTGAGTACCGACACCGCGATGCGATGTCCGTTCGGTGCGCTCAGCAGCGCGCCCTGGCTGATCGTGTGACCCCCGCCGAACGAGTAGGCGAATCCGCCCTTGAGCGAGATCGCCATGCCGCTCGGCACGACCTGCGCGAGCCCCCATCGCTGGGGGCGCACCACGCTCCGGAACCAGCGCATCGCATCGACGCGATGGCGTGGCGCGATGCGCCGGTCGAGCCGGAAGAACAGGTTGGCGGTGCC
>JBBQUY010000112.1:0-7689 GCA_038212015.1 Gaiellales bacterium
CTGAGCATCGCCAGGCGAAGGCCGTCGGTACCGGGCCCAATCGCGAGCTTCAGCTGCGCGAGTTCCCGGTCGCGGCCGATGAATCGATCGTTGATCTGCATGCTGTCCCTGCTGCGTCGCCGACGTGGAGGCGTCGGGGCGTCACGCGCCGTCGTCCGGACGGCGCTCCCACGACTCCACGGTACGACGGGCTGCAGGAGCCGTCAACGACGATTCCGGCCACGAATCGGCCACCAAGGTGACGAAGATCAGTCGGCTGTGTGACCGGGGCCGCGGAAGCCGGGTCCTCGGAAGCCGTCAGCGACCTCGCCGGGGCCGCGGAAGCCGGGTCCTCGGAAGCCGTCAGCGACCTCGCCGGGGCCGCGGAAGCCGGGTCCTCGGAAGCCGGGTTCACGGAAGCCTGGACCGCGGAAGCCATCAGCGACCTGGTCATGCGAGTGTGCACCGTCGGTCGAACCGTCACCATCATGGTCGTGCTCATCGTGGTCGCCGCCCGCGCTTGCGCGCACGTAGCCGGCAGTTGGGCCGTGCACGAGCGGACGGCCTTCCTGATAGGCAAGCACGTTGGCGAGCTGCTCATCCTCGGGAAGCGGGGCGCCCTGCTCGTCGATCGTGATGAACGCCTTCTTGGTGGCACCCGACCTCAGGTCGTTCTGCTCCTGCAGTCGGTAGGACTCGACCTCGATCGCCTCGGTGCGAGCCTGCTCGCCCTGGGCCTGTGCGGACTGAAGAATGTTGCCGGCGGCTTCCAGCGACGTGCCGGGCGCAATGCTCGCTGCCGCCTGGTCGACGATCGCGCGCGCACTCTCGAACGCCCCGTTGAACTCACCCTTCGCGTGCTGAGTCGCATGGTTGAGCTCGTGAACGGCGAGCAGCGACACGGACTTGATGATGTCGTCGCCTGCTGCGCTGAGATCGAATCCTTCGGCGTCGACGATGTTGCCGTCGCCGTCGACGATTCCCTCCTTGCGGAGGTCGTCCATCTTCTCCTTGGCTTCTTCGATCAGCTTGGAATCGACCGTGATGGTATTCGTTCCGGAATCGAACACGCCGTCGGATCCGGTGCCCGTCTCGTTCGCGACGCGGAGCTGGACGTTCAGGTCGCCCTTCGTGGTCGCGCCGTTCTCGATGAAGTCGGCGACCTCGTCGTCCATGTCCACGACATGCGCGGTGTCGGCCAGGAAGTTGAGGACCTGCTCGTTCTCGAGCTTCTTGATCTCGGCCTCGATCTCCGCCTGCTGTGCGTCGAGTTCGCTTTCCTGCGCCTTGAGGTCCTCGCGATCGCCCTCGAGCCCCATCACGGTCTCGGCGAGCGCTTCCGCGCCTGCGGCGACGGGATTCTCCTTGCCGAACAGGCCGGCGACAAAGCTGACCGGAGCGGTCGCGATCTCGACGCCGGTCTTGATGCTGCCAGCGATGCCGGACTGCGAGTCGATCTCGTCCTCGAGCTCCTCGATGCGACCCTCGATCTGGGTCTCCTCGGTCTCGAGCTCGGCCTTGACCTCACGCAGTTCCGCGATCCGTTCGTCGCGCGTGCCGACGTGATTGCCGCTATTGAGCCGCTCGGCGCGACCGTCATTGGCAGTCGGCTTGGCAGCGGAAGACTTGGCAGGGGTGCCCGTGGTCGCTGTCGCAGGTCGCGAGGAGCGGGGCTTGGAAGCAGCGGACTTCGCGGGCCGATTCGGCGTCGAGTCGGTCGTCGACGTCGACGTCGTCTTGGGCGTCGTGCGGCGGGTCCGAACCGCGTCACGCAGCGACAGGTTGTCGTCGCTGTCGACCGGACGGCGGTTGTACGCCGTGGAGCGCGGCGCGGAGCCGCTCGTCTTGGCCGGGCGCGTGGTGGTGCTCGCCGTGCTGACAGGAGTCGTCGCACGACTCTTGTTCGCGCGGGCACTGTCCCCGGTTGTCGTGACGGTGGGCTTTGGCACGCCCCCGCCACCATCTGATGCCATAACTGCCATGCAACGTTCCCCTCGTCCAGCACCTGCGGTCCATGCGGTGCCACGCCGCGCCCCTCGAACGCGGTTCCCCTCCAAGGTACGACGACCTGGCCTGACCGTAAAGAGGGTAAGTTCACATACGTTTTGTGACGCGATTCCGTAGGCGGTACGGATACGGATCACGGCCCTGCGTGCCTAACTTAGGTAGTTCCACCAAGTCGATGTAGACAAGTCCGGGGAATCATGGATTCGTGGACCGCTGCACCGACGTGGCGGACGACGATCACACCTGGGGGACACGAATGGGCACCACCACGGCCATTTCCATCGACCGCTTCCGCCGCACCCGACGCGCCACAACCGAGGCCGCTGCCAGCATCGGCGCCGCACCCGTCGCGCATCCGCTGGTCGGCACCACGCTCGGCACGCTCGAGCGCCGATACGGACTCATGTCGAGCGAGGAGACGATCCTGGTCGCAGACGTGATCGCAACGAGCGGCGACCTTGCGGTCGCGGATCGCCTTGCGTTCGTCGCCGCCATGGAGCGACACACGGCCATCGCAGTGATCGAGGTCGATGGCTGGTTCATCGCCTGCGCGACCGAGCGCACCATCCTTCCGGCCGAACTGGCGCAGCTGCGCGCTCCCGAGGGTGCGCCTCGCATCATGAGCCTCGCCACCGAGCGCGGAATCACCCCGGCGCTCGGCCCGCTGGTGGCGTGATTCGCCCGCAATATTGATTCGTCAGTCAACGACCTCCGGCCGCTCCGCTATATTCACGCGCGCTAGCGGATTCGGAGGTCGTGGTGCTTCAGCCACGTCCTCTCACCTTCAGGAGGAACGCGGTGAAGATCGCCGTCTGCGTCAAGGAAGTGCCCGGAGCGAACGTGCCGAGGCGACACGACGACGCCACGAAGCGACTGGTACGCGATGGCGACCAGGTGCTCAACTCGTACGACGCCCACGCCATGGAAGCTGCGCTGCAGCTCAAGGAGGCCGGGGGCGACGCCGCCGATGCCACCATCACGGCGATCTGCATGGGTCCCGAGGGAGCCTCGCGAACGCTCCAGAAGGCGCTTGCATTGGGCGCCGACGATGCGGTGCTCGTCACCGACCCCGCGCTCGAGGGCAGTGACATCCTCGCCACGGCGCGCGCGCTGGCTGCGGCGATCGTCAAGCAGGGACCGTTCGACCTCGTCCTGCTGGGTCAGCAGGCGAGCGACTCCGACTGCTGGGTGCTTCCCGGCGTGCTCGCCGAGCTGCTCGAGGCGCCGGTCGCCACGCAGGCGTCCAAGCTTGAGCTGAGTGGTGGTAATGCATCGCTCGAACGCCAGACCGAGCTCGGCTACGAGAAGCTCTCGCTGTCGCTTCCGGCCGTCGTGAGCGTCTCGGACGCGATCAACACGCCGCGTTACCCGGCGCTCAAGGCGATCATGGCTGCCAAGAAGAAGCCGCTGGAGAAGCTCGGCGTCGCCGACCTCGGCCTCGACGCCGCAACGGTCGGAACAGCCGGATCCGGAACCATCGTGGTGGCGTTCGCGCCGCCGCCGGCCAAGGCAGGCGGCGTGAAGATCGAAGACGACGGATCCGGCGCGGACAAGATCGTCGAGTTCCTCGCCGGTCGCAACCTCGTCTGATTCCCCGCTCTCACGCGCGCGCACGTACGCGTACGCACGTGAAGCACTGCAGAAAGGCACCACCACAATGAGCATCCTCGTCTTCGTCGAGCATCACGACGGCACCATCGCGCCCATCTCGCTCGGCGTCCTGGGCGCCGGTCGCGAGCTCGCATCCGCCGCCGGCGTGCCACTCGTCGCGCTCGTCGCCGGCCCCGGCGCGGAGCAGGTCGCCGGTACCGTCCCTGCCGATACCGTCTACCACGCAGCGGGTGACCGCTTCCAGGTCGCTGCCGGGGGCGTCGACGCGCTCGCCGCGGCAGTGGAAGCCGCCGGCGCCCGCGTCGTGCTCGCGGGCGCGTCGGTCAACAGCGCCGACGTGACGGGCGGCCTTGCAGGCCGACTCGGCGTCGGCATCAACACCGACGCCACGAGCATCTCGTTCGAGGACGGCGGCTTCGTGGCCGACCGCCCGTCGCTCGAGGACTCCGTCGTCGTGCGCTGTGGTTTCTCAAAGACCGAGGGGCTGTCGGGCATCGTCCTGTTCCGCGCCGGCTCGTTCACGCCGCTCGAGCTCGCCGCCCCGGGCGCGTCGGAAGCGCTCGACGTTGCCGACTCGGGTCGTCGTGCGCAGCAGTTCGGCGGCCTCGAGCAGGCAGCGACCGGGGGCGTTGACATCACCAAGAGTGACGTGCTCGTCGGTGCCGGTCGCGGACTGGGGGGACCGGAGAATTTCAACCTCGTCGAGGACCTCGCCAAGGCGCTCGGCGGCGAAGTCGCCACCACCCGCGCGGTAGTGGATGCGGGCTGGTACGAGTACTCGACCCAGGTCGGCCAGACCGGCAAGACCGTCGCGCCGAAGCTCTACATCGCCGTCGGCATCTCCGGCGCCATCCAGCACAAGGTCGGCATGGCGTCGTCGGGCACGATCGTCGCGATCAACAAGGACTCGCACGCACCGATCTTCGACTTCGCCGACTTCGGCGTCGTCGGCGACCTGTTCACGATCGTGCCGCAGCTCAAGGACAAGCTCGCCGCGCGCAAGGGCTGACGCCCGTACGCTCGTCCAGCAACCACGCACCACCCCCCAGGGGAGATTCATCCATGGCCATTCCTGCCGCGTACCCGCCACCCGTTGCCGAAGACGAGTTCATCGTCGCGCCCAGCGCTCCTGAAGACGAGCGCCTCGAAGTCGGCGTGCTGTTCGTCGGCGGCGGCCCCGCCGGGCTCGCCGGGGCGATCCGCCTGGCACAGCTCGTCGCCGAACGAGAAGACCTTCAGGAGGCGCTCGGTGAGGTGCCGATCGCGGTCGTCGACAAGGGTGCAACGCCCGGCGCACATCAGCTGTCGGGTGCCGTGGTGGTGCCGGATGCGCTGGAGGAGCTGTTCCCCGACACGCCGATCGAGCAGATGGGCGGGTACCAGCAGCCCGTGAAGGGCGAGGGCGTGTACCTGATGACGAAGCGCAAAGCGCTTCGCCTTCCCACGCCGCCGCCGTTTCGCAATCACGGAAACCACGTCTTCTCGCTCTCGCAGCTGACGCGCTGGATGACCGAGCGCGCCGAGGAGCTGGGCGTGATGGTGATTCCCGAGACCGCAGCCGAGCAGCTGCTCGTCGACGGCGGCGTGGTGCGCGGCGTCGTCACCGGCGACAAGGGCAAGGGCAAGGAAGGCGAGCCGCTCGGCAACTTCGAGCCCGGCTCCGAACTGCATGCGCAGCTCACCGTCCTGTCCGAAGGCACGCAGGGACATCTCGCTACCGCACTCATCGATCATTTCCAGCTCGAGGCCGACCCGCAGGTCTGGGCGCTCGGCGTCAAGGAAGTGTGGAAGGTCGCCAAGCCGCTCGACAAGATCATCCACACGCTCGGCTGGCCCCTGCGCAAGGCCGCGAAGTACCAGGAGTTCGGTGGCTCGTTCATCTACCCGATGGGCAGCGACCACATCTGCATCGGCATCGTTGCCGGCCTCGACACGCGCGACGCTGAGTTCTCCACGCACGACGTGCTGCAGGAGTTCAAGACGCACCCGTTCATCCGCAAGCTGCTTGATGGTGGCGAGCGCATCGCATGGGGTGCCAAGACGATTCCCGAGGGCGGCTGGTGGAGCCTGCCCACGCAGCTGGCAGTGCCGGGCTCCGTGCTCGCCGGTGACAGTGCCGGCATGGTCAACGTCCCCAAGCTCAAGGGCGTGCACCTTGCGATGCGCGCCGGCATGCTCGCCGCCACGCAGGCGTTCATCCACCTCAAGGCAGGCATCCTCGAAGGCGCGCAGCTGCACGCCTATGACATGCAGGTTCGCAACGGCGAGATCGGCACCGACATGCACCGCGGCCGCAACATGAAACAGCCGTTCCGCAAGGGCTTCTTCGTCGGCGGTGCGATCGTGAACGCCATGGAGGCCACTGGCGGTCGCTTCCCCGGGAAGAAGTGGGACAACCACCGCGACAGCGAACAGGACCTGTTTCTGGGCGGGCGCGCGAAGACGTATCCCACGCCCGATGGACAGCTCACGTTCGACAAGCTCTCGAGCGTGTTCATCTCCGGCAACAAGACCCGCGACGACCAGCCAGACCACATCCGTGTGGAAAAGCACCTGCCGCGCTCGGTCGCACTCGGGTACGTCAGCATGTGCCCGGCAGCGGTGTACGAGCTGCCGGAAGGCGTCAGCGCCGACGGTGACCCGAACGAGATGGTCACGATGCACGTGAATCCGTCGAATTGCGTGCACTGCGGCGCGATCACCGCCAAGGGCGGTCGCCTCACCCCGCCCGAGGGCGGATCGGGACCCGAGTACATCAACATGTAGTTCGTCCGTCGTCCTGCCGATACTGGACCGGTCACGTCCAGTGCAGGAGGCATGAGCGATGTTCGAACGATTCGGTACCGGGCTCCGGCTCGCCAAGGCGAGCTGGCAGGTCCTCAAGCAGGACCGCTCGCTGGTGATCTTCCCGATCATCTCGGCGATCACCGCACTGCTTGCGATCGCCCTCGTGATGGCGCCCTGGTGGCTCGGCCTCGATGCCGGATCCGCCACCGGCGGCGTCGGCTCGACGGAGGGCGAGACCGGTTCGGCGCTCATGTGGATCCTGCTGCTCGCAGCCGGCTACGTCGCGACCGCCATCTCGATCTTCTTCAACGTCGCGCTCGCGTCGTGTGCGGCGCGCAGCCTCGAGGGCGAGGACACGAAGGTCGGCGAAGGCATCGCGGCCGCGTCTGCACGCCTGCCGCAGATCCTCGGCTGGGCCGTGATCGCGTTCGTCGTCGGGCTCATTCTGCGCGTGCTCGACGAGCTTGCGGACGAGGCCCCGTTTCCACTCAGCCTCATCGCCAACATCGGCGTGGCGATCGTCGGCATGGCATGGAGCGCCGTGACGTTCCTGGTGATCCCCGTACTCGCGCTCGAGAAGGTCGGACCCGGTGAGGCGCTGTCTCGGTCCAAGCAGCTCATCATCCAGCGCTGGGGCGAGGGTCTTGCCGGCAATGTCGGGATCGGCCTGGCGGTATTCCTCGTCACCGGATTGCCGGGCATCCTGCTCGTCATGGCTGGATTCGCGGTCGGGGAGTCCTCGGGCGCGGGCGGCGCGACGTTGATCGCGCTGGGCGTCGTGCTCATCGTGGTGGGATCCGTCATCGGTTCGACCCTCAACCAGGTGTTCGCCGTCGCGCTGCATCGATTCGCGACGACCGGCGAGATGGCACCCGGCTTTGCCCCCGCCGACATGAACGCGGCGTTCCGCCACCGAAAGCAGCGCTGACGCACGCGTCCGGTGGCGCATGCGAGCATGCGCCATGCGCGTCACCGAATCACCCGTGACCCCGCGACCTGCCGCCGAGCCCGAGGGGTGGTCTCCTGGTGCCGTCGCGCCGTCGACCTCAACCCGCGCTCCCGGCCTGCTGCGTGGGGGATTCGATGCGTGGAGGGGCGTTCCCGAGCGCAGCGCCGGCGTGCCGCTGACGGCAGTGCAGGTCGCACTGCTGGCTCCCTATCTGGCGCAGTCGATGCAGCTCAATGGAGAGGTCGTTCGCAGCGACCTCGAGCGCGTACGCCTGCACGTCGGCGGGGTTGCGCACGACGCGGGCAACATGGCGACCACGATCGGGCTGAACATCTACGTCTCGGATGCGGCGCGCG
>JBBQUY010000113.1:0-7558 GCA_038212015.1 Gaiellales bacterium
GCTGCGGCGGTGCAGCGTGAAGTGGCCGAGGCGCGCGTCGCGCACGGACTGGCCGGCGTGGTCGAGGCGGATGTTCTCCGCTCCCTTGACGACGGCGGTGTCGAGCGGCGCGAGCAGGCCGTCGTAGCCGTCGACGTAGACCGAGGTGAGTCGCGCGCCCGCGCGCGCGAGGGACGCGATCGTCGCCTCGAGCTCGCGCATCAGCTCGGAGCCGTGCAGCAGCTGGCTCGTCGAGCCGCCGGTGAGCCAGCGCCCGAACCTGGAGTCGGCGACGGAGTTCACCAGGTCCGAGCGCAGCAGCACCACGCCATGGTGGGGCGTGGCGATCGTCACGAGCTGGTCGAGCGAGGCGGCGCCGCCCTGCAGCTGCGCCCAGGTGCGCGACACGATCCCGCCGGCGCTGTGGGCGATCACGTCGACACGCGCCGCGCCGGTGCGGCGACGAACGTCCGCCACGAACTCCCCCAGCTGGCGCGCCGAGTGGCGAACGTCCGCGAGACCGTTGTTGGGCACGTCGAACACGAAGACCGTGAAGCCGTCCGCGCGCAGTGACGCGGCGAGCGGCTCGAGCGACTGCGTCATCGACGCGTAGCCGCCGACGAGCACGATCGGCTCGGCGAACGCGACGCCCCGCGCCGCCCGCGCTGACGGCGGCAGCGGCGCACCGAGGCGGTCCGGGTTCGGATTCACGAGCCGGTTGACCGCCGACCCCGCCTGCACGAGCCACTGGTACAGGCGCGCAGCCGACGTCATGCCGTCGCCACCAGCCGCAGCCTGCGCTGCGATCATCGCCGTCCCCTGTATGCCGAGCGTGCTCTCCACGCCTGCCGCCTTCCCCGGCCGCGCGGGACTGAAGCGTGATCGCAGGCCATGCCCGTGGCACCTGATCCCCACCTGGTGGTGATTTCGTGCCGAGGGCGAGGTCACCGGCTGGACAGACGGCTGCCGCGCCGCGCCGCACCACGTCGAGCCGCACACCGCGCGCCACGACCCCCATCCGGCCACACCCGCGGCCGGTCCGTGCCATCGCCCCTGCAATGTGATGACAACGGTGACACCTGAACACGACAGGCGGGTGACGGATCACCGTGCACTCGCACAGTCACGGTGAACTGAACCACCAGGCAACGAACGGACGCCGCGCGACTCGCACTCGCCCGGCCTCCAGGAGGTCAAGGCACCATGGCAGTACGCATTCGCGTCTATCCGCAGTACGGCGGGCTCGGCATGAACGGGCTCGGCATGAACCGGGGCGGTGCAGTCAGCGCCGCGACGTACTACAACAGCAAGCTCACGACCCAGAAGCAGGTCTCCAGCCTGCAGCTCGGGTACGAGCGAGCCCTCGCGAACGAGCGCATCGAGCGCGCACGTCTCGAAGAGCGCATGAAGAACCCGTATGCCGTCATGGGTGGCATGGGCGGCTTCGGCGGCTTCGGCGGTCAGCAGTTCGGCTACGGCTACAACCCGGTCGCGAGCGCGTTCAACCCGTACGCGGCGTCGATGCTGGGCAACTCGCTGCTCGGCAGCTCGAACGGCTTCTTCGGGAGCCTCGGCCTCGGCGGCATGTTCTAGCCGGTCAGGCCACACGGATCTCGACGCGGGTCGGGCCTTCGGGTCCGGCCCGCTCGTCGTGAATCAGCAGTCGGGATCGTCAGGGGCCGGCGTCGGCGTCGATGTCGGCGCTCGTGTCGCTCGTGTCGCTCGTGTCGCTTGCGCCGTCGTCGTCCAGGATGCCGGCCGCAGCGGCTGCGCCCTGGTCGCCCTCTTCGGCGAGCTGCTCGTCCCGCTGCTGCTCACGCGATTCGTGCGCGACCATCAACAGCACGTAGATGCGACCGTTGAACCACCCCGCATCGGCGACGCCGATGCCGATCTCGCTCCACTTCGGATCACGGATCTCGGTCTGCGCACGCGTGCTCGCCAGCAGCCCGCGATAGGCCGTCGCCGGATCGTGCGCCCACACCACCTCGATGCCGACGTCCTCGGTGAAGTCGCCCGCTGCTTCGCCGAGCGCGGCGCGCACGCGATCGTCGAGCTCGCCACCACCGGATGCCGTGTACGAGAGCGTCTGCTCCTCCGCCAGCGCGATTGCATGGCGCCGAGCGACCGCCGCGATGTCCGGGTTGAACGCCAGCACGCGCGAGCGTTGGTCGCGGCGCAGGCCGTTGATCGATCGCAGCAGCTGATCGTGGTCGCGTCCGCGCTCTTTCGCCTCCACGGGCTCGCGCATCGGCAGCGACGACTTCTCTCCCACGACCGCCCCCAGCTTGCCCTTCGGCAGCGCCTGGGTGTAGTGGGGGAAGCCGTCGTTGAGCCAGCGCAGCCCGCGCTCCTGCTGGATGAGCTGGCCGCCGACGCGTGAGTCGATCGCCGCGCGCGAGATGATCGTGCTCGCCGGCTGCAGTACGAGCAGCGCCACGAACAGCACGGCCCAGCCGAATCCGAGCAGGCCTCCCGCGAACCGCGCGACACCGTCCGAATCGAGCGGGTCCTCCTCGACGTCCATGTGGGTCTCGACGCCCTCGTTGCGCGCCGCTTCGCGGTTGCCGCGCCACCACACGAAGAGCCGATTCGCCCCGATGTAGGTCGCCAGCCCGACGAGTCCCATGCCGACAAGGCGGTTGAAGTCCTCGCTCGCGCCCAGCAGCGATCCGACGATGTCGCCCGCGGGCTCGCGCAGCAGCGCCGCGAGGCCGAATGCCGCGATGGCTTCACCCAGGCGCATGAGCGTGGAGATGCCGCCAAGCATCGTCGCAGCCCACGCGAACGCGACCACGGCACCGATGACCATGGCGTCTATCAGCAGCCCGCCGATCAAGCGGGCGGCTCCGCGCAGGATGGGAACGCCGACGAGAGGGGTATCATCGAACGCAGGCTACCCGGTGGGTCGGTCACAGATACGTCGATCCCAGTACCTTCACCAGATGACCTCTCTCTTCGTTCTCGCAGCAATTCTGATCGCCGGTTGGCTCTGGTCCATCTGGCAGCGTGAGCGTGGCGCCGCATTCATGGCCGAGTGGAGCTACGTGCCGCTCGTCGCGGCGGCGATCTGCATCGTCATGGCGATCGGGCTCTGGATCCGCTGAACGCTCACGTGCCGTCGGCGAACGCGCGCACGAGTTGCTCTGCATCCTCGCGCGTCGCGACTTCACCGACCGCCTGCGCCTCGGCCAGCGCCGTCATGAGCTCGCCGATCTTCGGGCCGGGCTCGATGCCCGCGGCGGCCGCGACCTCCAGACCGTCGAGCAGCGGTTCGGGCACGCCGTCGCGCACCTCGCGCCAGTGGTCGGCCCACACCTGACGCGCCAGGTCCATATGCGCGCGCACCCAGCGACGCCGATCGTCGAGCCCGCTCGTCGCAAGCCGATCGCCCAGGCTCAGCACCACGGCCTCGGGGAGAACGTCGCCGCCGATCGCCCGGCGCAGGCGCCAGCGATCACGCGGTCCGCGATCGGTGTGCAGCAGGAACCCGAGCGCGAGGTGCGTGCCGACGAGCTGCCCCACCGCGCGGCGCATGTGCGTCGACCACTTCCAGCGCTCGGCGAGCTGGTCGACGATCGTACGCCCGACGTCGTCGTGTCCGACGAACCCAACGCGTCCGTCCTCGCGCTCCGTGCGCGTGGCGGGCTTGCCCAGGTCATGTGCCAGCGCGGCGAGCAGGATGATCAGGCGCTGCTCCTCGCTCCACGGCGCACGCTCGAGGCCCGGTTCGGCGGGCAGCGGCAGCCAGAAGTCGGTTGCCTCGACGATGTCCTCGCAGTTGTCGAGCACCGCGAGCGTGTGGTCGTGCACGTCGAGGTGGTGGAAGCGGCTCTGGCGCATGCCGCGACACGCATCGAGCTCGGGCAGCAGCACCGCGTCGATGCCGAGGCGCTCGAGCAGGCGCCACCCGCGCCGCGCTTCCGGATGCAGCAGCAGCAGCTTGAGTTCATGGAACGTGCGCTCACCCGCGGGTTCCACAGCACGCGCAGCGCGCGTTCGAATGGCGGCGACGGTGTCGTCGTCGATCGTCCACTCGAGCAGGTGTGCGATACGCGCGGCGCGCAGCATACGCAGCGGATCGTCATCGAGCGCGGCACTCGACACCATGCGCAGGCGCCGGTGCTCGATGTCTTCGAGCCCACCGTGCAGGTCGACGACGTCCGCGCCGTTGCCCGCGATCGGCAGGGCAAGCGCGTTGGCTGCGAAGTCGCGCTCGGCGACGTCGGACTCGATCGCGCCGCCGCGCAGCGCACACACGTCGTACTGGACCTCGCCGCCCGAGTCGTCGAGGGTCGCCACCCGCCACAGGACCTGCTCGCTCCCGAGGCGCTCACCCAGCGGGAAGGCGGTGCCGCCGGCGACCTTCGCGATCCGGCGCGCGACGTGTTCGGGGTCGGCGCCGGTGGCAAGGTCCACGTCGACGAGCGGGCGTCCGAGGATCGCGTCGCGCACGATGCCGCCGACGAGCCACGTCGAGGCCGCGTCGTCGCCGAGCAGGGCGGCGAGCTGCGTGCGCTGTGGCTCGAGCGCGGCGAGCTGATCTCGGCCGATCATCGCGCTCAGCGCTCCTGCACGTGCGCGCGCAGCAGGCGCGGCTCACCCGCGATGGCGCAGGTGACCTCGTAGTTGATCGTGTCGGCCCAGCGCGCGTGGTGTTCGGCGCCGATCCAGCCGGAGCCGTCGCGTCCGATCACGGTGACCACGTCGCCGAGCTGGACGTCGTCGCCCACCACCACGCTGACGTGATCCATGCTGACGTTGCCGACGATCGGGCACTCGTCGCCCGCGATGAGCACGCTGCCGCGATTGGCGAGGGCGCGACGCACGCCGTCCGCATAACCGATCGGCACGCGCGCGACGCGCACGGGCTCGGTGGCGACGAACGTGCGGTTGTAGCCGGTGCTCTCGCCGGGCTGCAGCTCGTGCAGGTGCGCGACGTGCGAGCGCAGGCTCAGCACGGGCGCGAGGCCGTGGTCGGCGGGGTCATGCTGCATCGGGTCGAGCCCGTAGGTGGCGACGCCGCAGCGCACCGCATCCAGGTGTGCGCGCTCGTCTCGGATGGTGGCGGCGCTGTTGGCGGCGTGCGCGAGGATGCCCGGCACGCGTTCACGCGCGTGCGCGACGAATGTCGTGAAGCGCTCGAGCTGCAGCTCGAAGAAGCCGTCGTCGGCGCCACCCGTCTCGTCGGCGGTGGCGAAGTGCGTCATCACGCCTTCGACCTCCACGCCCTCGAGCGCGAGCAGGCGATCGAGCGCGCGTTCGGCGTCGGCGAGCGGCACGCCCCATCGACCCATGCCGGTGTCGACCTTCAGGTGCACGCGTGCGACCTTGCGCCCGCCCCACGCGCCGCCCGCGGCTGCGTGCTCGAGGCCGGCAAGCATGCCTTCGCCGAGCACTGCGACCGCGACGTCGAGATCCACGGCGCGGCGCACGCTCGGCTCATCGAGCGGACCCATGATGAGCATCGACGTGCGGATGCCGTTCTGGCGAAGCTGCCGCGCCTCCGAGAGCGTGGCGACGCACAGACGTCGCGCTCCGGCGGCGACGGCCTCCTGCGCGAGGCGATCCACGTCGTGGCCGTAGGCATTCGCCTTCACGACCGCCCACAGCTGCGCGCCACCGGTGAGCCGGTCGCGCAACGCCATGATGTTGCGGCGATAGGCGGACAGGTCGATCCGAACTTCCGCGCGCGGCGGCGCCACCCATGCGCCTCGCTCCGGGGGCGGCTGCGGCGCGGGCGGGTGGGACGCAGCAGACGTCACTCGTCGCCCCCGAGCCGGCCGGCGAGCGCGGCGGGGATGCGGTCGATGAGGTCGGTCGCCATCACGCCGTCGACGTGCAGGTCGATCGCGGCCTGGCCTGCGGCGAGCGAACAGGCGAGCGACGCGCATGCGGCCGCGAGCGCGGGATCGAGACCGCGGGCGAGCAGTGCTCCGGCGACGCCGGCGAGCACGTCGCCGCTGCCGGACGTGGCCTGTGCACGGTGGCCGCCACAGACCAGGAAGTCGCCGCTCGGCAGGCACACGATGGTGTCCTCGCCCTTGAGCATGACCGTCGCCTGCGTGAGCTTCGCCGCCTCGCGCGCGTGCTCGAGGCGGCGCGCGCGGACCTTGTCGCTCGTGGTGCCGAGCAGCGCGGCCAGCTCGCCCTCGTGGGGGGTGAGCAGCGTGGGCGCACCGTCGCGCGCGGCGAGCGCCTGGGTGTCGCCGGCGAAGGCACCGATGCCCTGCGCGTCGAGCACCAGCACGCGGGCGTGGTTGACGGCCCAGCGGGCGAGCGCGCGGATCTGGTCGCTCTCGCCGATGCCGGGTCCGAACACGACGCAGTCCGCGCGTTCGACATAGCTTTCGAGGCGCTCGGCGGCGGCGACGGTCATGAGGCCCTGCTCGTCGGCGTTGACGCCGCGGAACTGCACTTCGGGGATCGCGATGTCGAGCGCTTCGGCGATCCGGTCGGGCACGGCGGCCCAGACGGCGCCGGCGCCGGCGCGCATGGCGGCGCGGGCGGTCATCGATACCGCGCCGCTCATGCCGAGCGCGCCACCGATCACGGCGACGGAGGCGTCGTACTTGTTGCCGCCGCGTCGACGGTTGGGGATCATCGCGAGCAGCGCGGGCGTGGCGATGCCCTGGCGGACGGGCTCTTCGACCTGCATCGGGATGCCGATGTCGACGGCCTTCACGCGACCTGCCTGGAAGCGGCCGGGCGCGACGGCCAGGCCGATCTTCGGGGCATGGAACGTCACCGTCAGGTCAGCGTCGATCGCCGAGCCTTCGATGGTGCCGTCGCTCGCGTCGACGCCGCTCGGCACATCGAGCGACACGACCGGCAGCAGCGAATTGGAGATCGCGCGGATCGCGGCCTCGAACGGCGGCTTTGGCGCGCCGGACACGCCGGTGCCGAGCATCGCGTCGATGACGAGGTCGAATCCGTCGAGTGCGGACCGCCACGCCGTGACGTTGACGCGCTGCACGGGGATGTCGAGCTTGGCGAGCACGTCCAGGAAGGCGCGTGGTTCGCGGCGAATCTTGCTGGCGGCCTCCACGAGCAGCACCGACACGTCGCGCCCGGCAGCTGCCAGGTGGCGCGCCGCGACGAAACCGTCGCCGCCGTTGTTGCCGGATCCGCAGACGATCGCGATGCGGCGCGCGTCCGGGAACCACTGCAGCACCTCGGCCGCGGCGCCGAGTCCCGCGCGCTCCATGAGCACGGCTCCGGGAATGCCGATTTCGTCGACCGCGACGCGGTCGACCGTACGCATCTCCACCGCGGTGTACAGCGGCACGACTCCCGGCAAGTGGTGCATGGGCTGAACTCTACCCGCCCATCCCCCGTGGAACCTGTCGAGGCCTCGATTCGACACTTCGGCAGGGCGTCGAACGGGACGAGGCCCTCGCGGGTGGACGAATCGGGGAGAGATAGACGTGTCGAACGTCGGTGCACACGCATCTGAAGTGGCTGATCGCCGCCGACACAGATGCCGACCAGCTCGTCACCCGAGACGAGATCGCATCGCAGCTGCAGCTCGAGCGGGATGCCAACTCGAACGGTCTCCTGGAGATCGACGAGGGTGCGC
>JBBQUY010000114.1:0-7288 GCA_038212015.1 Gaiellales bacterium
CGAATTGCCCCCCGTCGCCGACGGCAACACCCCGATCTGGCACCTGTCCGTCGTGCCCACCCAACACCGCGACCCGCTGCGCCCCGCCTGCGCCGCCGCCGGCGCCGCCGCGACCGTCTACTACGGCGACCCCCACCACACCCAGCCCGTCTACGCAGACCTCGGCTACGCAGTCGGCGACCTGCCCGTCACCGAACGCCTCTGCGCAACCGGCGTCGCGCTCCCCATCTTCGCCACCATGACACGCGCCCAGGTCGACGAAGTCGTCGCCGCCGTCCGCGCCGGCGTGCCCGCCCGCGTCTGACACGACCGCGAGGCTCGCATCGTGCGCCTGCTCGTCGACCTCACCAACTCCCCTCACGTGCCGTTCTTCGCGCCGCTCGTGCGCGAACTCGAGTCGCGGGGCCACGAGGTGGTCGTCACCGCTCGGCGCTTCGCGCAGACCGTGGAGCTGGCGAAGCTGCACGGCGTCGACGCGACGGTGATCGGCAGGCATGGCGGTACGAGTCGGTTCGGCAAGGCGCGCGCCGCGATCGGGCGAACGTGGGCGCTCGACCGGTTCGTGGGACGGAGCGCGCGGTCCGGTGGGCGCTTCGACGTCGCGATGTCACACGGTTCGACGGACCTGCCGCTCGTCGCGCGACGGCGCGGGATCCCGCACGTGACGATCTTCGACTACGAGTGGGCGCGCACGCAGCATCGGCTCAACTGCCGGATGAGCTGGCGGGTGGCGGTGCCGGATTCGATTCCGCTCGAGCGCCTCGACCAGTACGGCGCGGCGGGTCGCGCGGTCGGCTATCCGGGCCTCAAGGAGGAGTACTACCTCGACGCGGGCGCACTCGATCCGGCAGGCGTGCGCGCCGAGCTCGACATCGATGCCGACCAGGTGCTCGTGGTGCTGCGGCCGCCAGCGGCGATGGCGCTGTATCACCGCGGCATCACCAACGACGTGTTCGGCGCGGTGCTCGATCGCGTGCGTGCGACGGAGGGATGCGTGGCGGTCGTGCTGCCACGCACCGCCGAGCAGCGCGTTGCGATCAAGGCAATGGTCGGGCGCGACCAGCAGGTGGTGATCCCGCGCACCGCGGTCGACGGGGCCTCGTTGGTGGCCGCAGCTGACGTGGTGGTCAGCGCCGGCGGCACGATGAACCGCGAGGCGGCGGCGCTCGGCGTTCCCGTCTACACGGTGTTCGCGGGGCGCATGGGTGGCGTCGACGAGCGACTCGTCGCCGACGGTCGTCTCGAGCTGCTGACGGACGCCGCCGAGGTGCAGCTGGTCCGTCGCCCGAGCCGCGGCGAGGCTCCGCGCCTGCTGCACGACCGGGCGCCGAGCGACCTGCTCGACGTACTCTTGGCGGGTGTTCCGGTTCTCGAAGTTCCCGTGATCGCCTGACCGGGGGCGGCCACGGCGCGGTGCGGGAGTGCCCGCTAGGCGGCGGATCGGGCGGGGTGCGTCGGTGCCGCAGGTACAATCCCTGACAGATGTCCGAGCGTCCTGTTCCTGCCCGATCGACGCCCCCGACCACGAATCGCGCCCGTCTGGCGCGTGCCGTGCATGCGGGGCTGCGCACCCGAGTGCTCGTGCTGATGCGCGGGCACCGCATCTGGCAGGTCGTTGCCGACGCCGCGTTCGTGAGCCTCGCGTGGTGGCTCGCGTTCTACGTGCGCTTCGACACGGGGATCGCGCCGTCGTACGAGCGAGCGATGTTCGCGACCATCGGCTGGGTCGCGCTCATCCACGTAGTCCTGTTCGTCGGCAGCGGGATGTACGCCAAGATGTGGCGCTACACGAGCGTCAAGGACATGGAATCGGTGCTGCTGCGCGTCGTCCTCGGCTGGATGACCGTCGTGGCGTACGTCAACCTCGTGCCGCCGCTCGACCCACCACTGGCGTTCATCGAGATCCCGCGATCGGTGCTCGTCTACTTCCTCGGTTTCTCCGTCGCGTTCCTGTGCGGCCTGCGCCTGCTGGCCCGCAGCATCTTCGAGCGACCGACGCTCGTCGGTGGCGCCGCGCGCAACCGTGATCACGGCGGAACGCGTGTGCTCATTGCAGGCGCAGGCAGTGCCGGTCACCTGCTGATCCGCGAATCGCAGCGTCAGTCGCTCGGGTTCGTGCCGATCGGCCTGGTCGACGACGACGCGCGCAAGCACGACATGCGCATCCTCGGCGTGCCGGTGCTCGGGCGCACCGATGACGTGGCCGACCACGCGATCGACGCCGGCGCAGCGGAAGTCATCATCGCGATGCCGAGCGCCCCTGGCTCGGACGTCCGCCGCATCCTCGACAAGTGCCGCGCCGCAGGCGTGAAGGTGCGGATCCTGCCGGGCATGGGCGAGCTCATGCTGGGCGGCGACGCAGGCAGCCTCGCCAGCCAGATCCGCGAGGTCCGCGTCGAGGACGTACTCGGTCGCGATCCGATCGACGTCGACCTGCAGGGCATCGCCGCATACCTCACCGGCCAGGTCGTGCTCGTGACCGGCGCCGGCGGCTCGATCGGCTCGGAGCTGTGCCGCCAGATCGCCTCGATGCACCCGACGCGGCTGGTGCTGCTCGATCACGCCGAAGAGAACCTCTTCAACATCCAGCAGGAGCTGCTGCACGAGCGCGGCTTCGATCAGCTGGCGATCGAGCTGGCCGACGTCACCGACCGCGCGCGCATGAAGACGGTGTTCGAAAAGCATCGCCCGAAGGTCGTCTTCCACGCAGCCGCGTACAAGCACCAGCCGATGCTCGAGGCGATGCCGGCGGAGGCAGTTCGCAACAACACGATCGGCACGCGCGTGTGCTGCGAACTCGCCGAGCGTGTCGGCGTCGAACGCTTCGTGCTCGTGTCGACCGACAAGGCCGTCGAGCCGACCACGGTGATGGGCCAGAGCAAGGCTCTCGCCGAGTGGGTGGTGCAGGCGTTCGCCGAGCGCAGCTTCCACACGCGCTACATGGCGGTCCGGTTCGGCAACGTGCTCGGCTCCTCCGGCTCGGTCATTCCGATCTTCCGTCGACAGATCGAGCGCGGCGGACCGGTGACGCTCACCGACGAGCGCATGACGCGGTTCTTCATGACGATTCCCGAGGCTGCACAGCTCATCGTCCAGGCCGGTGCGATCGGCGAGGGCGGCGAGGTGTTCGTGCTCGACATGGGCGAGCCGGTGAAGATCATCGACCTGGCCAGGAACATGATCGAGCTGAGCGGCCTGCGCCCCGGCATCGACATCGAGGTGAAGGTCGTCGGCCTGCGCGACGGCGAGAAGCTGCACGAGGAACTCTTCGCCGGCGACGAGACACCGGACCGAACCTCGCACGGCAAGATCTTCCGATCGGGCTCGAGCTTCGCGCTGCAGGCCGATGCGTTCCTCGACCAGCTCGAGGCGTTCGAGCCGATCGTGTTCGATGCCGACCAGCCCGCGACGCTCGAGCGACTGACGCAGATCATGCAGCCGCGCATCGAGGCCGGCGCGCATCGCGGCGGCGACGTGCCGGCGCCGCCTGCCTGAGGAGCGAGTGACCGCCCGGAGGGCTCTTACGCCTCGACCTCGATGCCCATCGAGCCGGCGCGGTAGGCCTCGAGCTGCGCGGGTGACACCTTGACCGGGCCGACCTTGGAGAGCGGGTCGTTGACGATGAACTTGCCGCTCTTCTGGTCGAAGCCGCTGACGACGATCCAGTGCCCGCCGTTGTAGGGCGTCATCTGCGCCGCGCTGAACTTGGGCCCGTAGGCGCCCGGGTTGCGTGGGTTGCCGTTGAGGATGACGGGCTTGCCGGCCATGATCGCGCGGCGGATCGAGCCGGCGTCGGCGATCTCGCGGGTCTTGGTGCCGGCGGCGCGCAGCGCGCGGCCGAGTTCGTGGTTGGTGGTGGCGGCGCTGTTGGCGACGTTGCCTGCGAGTGCGCGCACGCGGTTGATGAGCTTCTGCGGCGACGCGCTGGCGGCGGCGCCGGGGATGGACTTGCCGAGCAGCTTGAGTGTCATGACGACACTCGCCGGACCGCAGTCCTTGTTGCCGGCGGCAGGTGCCGAGTTGTACTTGGACGGGACCTGTGAGACGTGGATGGCGCGCGGGCTGCGCACGCCGGCCCACAGCTCGGTGCCGACCTTGCGTGCCTTGGACACGCCCGCCCCGGCGACGTCGCCGATCGCGCGGCCGGTGGCGCTGGCAAAGCCTGCGAGCGCGCCGGTGACCGAGCCGACGAGCGTGGGGTCCTGTGGCGCGGCTACGGCGCCAGCGGCGGGTGCCGATGCGGCGACCGGAGCGGCGGGCGGGGCGACGGGCGGAGCGACGACCTGGACCGGAGCGACGACGCCCGGCGCGACGACCATCGGCATGACCGCGACCTGGGGTGCGGTCATCGGCAGCTGCTGCGCCTGGGCATTGGCCTGCGCCTGGGCATTGGCCTGCGCCTGTGCATTGGCCTGCGCCGCGGTGGTCGGTGCGTTGCCGAGCATGGCGCTCGCGATCGCGTCGAGCATGCCGTTGCCGCCGGTCGGGTCGGCGTACGTCGGCTGCGACGTCCAGCCGGTGGCGACGCCAGCCGCCGGCGATGCGACACCCGGGCTGACCGGACTGACGGCTCCCGACGTGATCCACTCGAGCGGGATCTGCGGGATGGCGGCGGGCGTTGAAGCTGCGGCGAGGGAATGCATCACCAGTCCTTCGTGTGACGCACGCAGGGGGTTGGGCCGGAAGCGGCCACTTCGGTGTCACCCGGGAGGCCACGTTTCTGACCGGCTGACCCGGGCGTCCGGCCCGTCGATCCTTGCCCGTCCGCGGACGCCTGCGTCGTCACGCCATCGCTCGTGACGAAAGTGTTGCGAGACACGCCTTACGTCAGGATCGATCGCCGCGACCGTCACCCTGCGACTCGCTCGTGACGAAAGAGTTGCGAGACACGCCTTACGTCAGGTGCGATCGCCGCGACGTGCGTGCGACCCGGGGGCGGGAACGCACGAAGGCCCGCCCCAACCGGTGGTGCGGACCGGAAGCAGGGACGGGCCTTCGCGCGTGGTGCGCGACGGGGTGTTGCGGATGATGAGACGACGTGTGACGCCAGCGCAGCTCGGGCCGGCGCGTCGCGCGAAATGCGGAGCAGGCGTCGTCGGCCTGCGGTGGCGAGCCGCGCTCGCCGATCGGCTATCGAAAGACCGCGATGCCCAGGTTGCCGTGCGCCGAGTTGTACTTCTTGAGCTCGGCTTCGGAGACGTAGATCGGCCCGATCTGCGAGAGCGGATCGTTGACGATGTAGTGACCGGTCGCCGAGTCGTAGCCCGACACCGTCACCCAGTGACCACCGTCGAACGGGTACACCTGGTCGGAGCGGTAGCGGTTGTTCCAGCCGTGCGCCGGATTGCCGCTCAACACCACCGGGATGCCCTGCTTGACCCAGTTGGTGACCTCGCCGAAGTTCGTCGACTCCGACCACTTGCCACCGCTCTGGCTGATCAGGCTCTCGAGCTCGGAGTCGGTCGTGCCGACGGTGATGTCGTTCTTGCCCGTGGCCATGATGCGCGCCTTGTCGAGCACCGCCTCGGAGTTCTGCCCCTGGAAGCCGGGAATGTCCAGACCGACCATGCGCAGTGCCATCGTCACCGATGCCGGTCCGCAGTTCGGGCGCATCGACGGCCCGTCGGGCAGGTACTTCCCGGCGAACTGGGCAATGTGCTTGGTCCAGTAATCATGCTGCGTTCGCGGGGCGACGCTCGAGGACGGGACCGCTACCGCGCCGGTGGTCGCCTGGGACTGCTGCGTCTGCGCCGCCTGCGCCTCGGCTCGCTGCTGGGCAATCGCTGCGGCCTGCTGTTCGCGCTGGGCCTGAACCTGCGCCGCCGCCGCCTGCTCGGCCTGCAGCTGCTGCGCCTCGAGTGCCTGCGCCTGTTGCGCAGCAAGCGCTGGGGCATTGGCAGCGGTGGCGACCGCCTCCTCCTGTGCCACGATCGTCTGTGCGACCGTGTAGAGCTCCTCCGGGTTGATCCGCTTGACGCGGCCGGTGAGCGCGGCGAACGGGTTCGCTGCGGCGGTGGGCAGGGCGGGGCTTGTGCTCGTCAGTGCGGTCACGTGCTTCCTCGGCGGTCGCTGGGGTGGCCTCTTCCGGGGGCAGCGCCTGCTGGGCAGGTGCGGCCATTCACCGGAGTGTCGGGGTGGCCTCCGTCGGCGTTGCAGAACAGGCCAAGGAATGGCCGGCCAACCCCACGAACCCGCATCGCAGCGGCGCTCGACCGTGCATCCAGAATGGGCCGACCATCGGGCAGGACCGGCCACGCCAGCGAGCGCCGCCCGGGCCGCCCAGGCGCTGCGCAGGTCGTCCGGCCAGCCAGTGGCCCGTTCTGGGCGGCCGCTTCTCCACCGAGTTGCACACCATGGGCCATGGGCGCACCACCATGCACAACTCCTTGTTCGGGCCCGCCTGCCGCACCATTCCCCATGGATCCGGTAGGGTTACTTCGTACCGAGGCGACGACCGCGTCGCCCACGATCCCTCCAAGGAGATCCAGTCTTCATGAGCACCACTCTCGCGGCCCCGGCCCGAACCGCTTCCCTCGTCGCCCCGCACGGCGGCACGCTCGTCGACCGCACCGTCACCGGCGCCGAGGCCGACCAGCTGCGCGCACACGCCGCGACGCTGCCGACCGTGACGCTGACCGACACGCAGGCCGCGGACCTCGAGATGATCGCCGTTGGCGCGATGTCGCCGCTCGAGGGCTTCCTCGGCAAGGCCGACTACGACAGCGTCGTCGAGAACTGCCGCCTCGCCGACGGCTCGGTGTGGTCGCTGCCGATCACCCTGCGCGTGCATGAGGACGTCGCCGGCGACGAGGTCGCACTCGCTTCCCCCGACGGACAGCTGCTCGCCGTGATGCAGGTGACCGAGCGCTTCGAGGGCGACAAGACCCGCGAGGCCGAGCTCGTCTACCGCACGACCGACGAGGCCCATCCGGGCGTCGCGATCCTCTACGCCCAGGGCGACACCGTCCTGGCCGGTCCGGTCCGCGTATTCGACTTCCAGCCGAACCTGTTCGGCGAGTTCCTGCAGACGCCCGCGCAGACGCGCGCCGCGTTCGAGGCGAACGGCTGGGCGACGGTCGTCGGCTTCCAGACGCGCAACCCCGTGCACCGCGCGCACGAGTACATCCTCAAGTGCTCGATGGAGATCGTCGACGGCCTGCTGCTGCACCCGCTCGTCGGCCGCACCAAGGATGGCGACATCTCCGCCGACGTGCGCATGAAGTGCTACGACGTGCTGCTCGAGAACTACTTCCCGACCGACCGCGTGCACCTGAGCGCATTCCCGGCA
>JBBQUY010000115.1:0-7247 GCA_038212015.1 Gaiellales bacterium
GCAAGGGCATCGACATCTCGTCGATCACGCTCCACCCGAGCGGCCTGCCGCACGGGCCGCAGCCGGGTCTGGACGAAAAGACCCTCGGGATGCACTGGACCGACGAGGCAGCAGTGATGGTGGACACGTTCCGGCCGCTCAGGTACGCGGCTGCCGCCGAGCAGTGGGACGACCCGACCTACAAGTACTCGTGGTACGAAGCCGACGACGACGGCTCACACGGCGGGCCGATGACGGTGGAGTGAGCGAGTGAGCGAGCGAGCGAGCGTCGCTGCCGCGTGTTCGGCCATCGTTCGAGCGTGCGAGTCGTCGACCTGACACCGACGATCTGCACGCTCGATGCGCAACCTCAAGTCGAGCGTGCTGAGCGTCGACAATAGCCCGACGCTCAGCACTTTCACTGCGTGCGCGAACGGGCGCGACTACTCGGGGCCGATGGGCGTGCCGCCTGCCGGGGTCCCGGGGATCTCTGCATCTTCGAGGCTCGCCCCGGAGCGGCATCGTCTGCGAGCGTCGCACCGAACGTCTGCTGCACGTGGGCTGACGGCGGCTTGATGCTGGTGGGCTGCATGGGATTCCATTCCCTCCGGTGTGGGGCGCCCCTTCCGTGGGGCGGGTACGCCACGTCCTCGGCGACGGATTTCATACGGTCGCGGTACCGACCGTGACGTGGCGATCGTGGTCGCGGCGATGGCCGTCGATGGCCGCGCCGGAGTCGCCAACCCTCGACCTGGAATTCAGGTCTTGAATTGACACCTTGAGTCTGAATGCGGTATCCGCGAGTCGCGTCCGACTCCGTGCCTACAGTCTCCCTCCATGACGGAGCGCGCACTTGCAATCGATACGGACGCCCTGGACAAGATCGGCCTCGAGGTCGACATGCGTCTCACGGACGTATGGTCGATGCTCTTCGAGCGCGGCGAGGAGCTCGATACCGAGTTCCTCGGCTGGCTGCTGCGCCTTGCATACGTCACCGGGTACTGGGATGCCCTGAGCGAGGGGGAGCGCGGCAGCCTGTGCCGGCAGCTCGGGTACCCGGTCCCGGAACGACGTCGTGATCCCGCCGCCGCGGTTGCCGCCGCGAATGCAGCGGCCGCATCGCGCGCCGACTGACGCACGCCATGGACGCAGTGCGCGACGCATGGAGCGGCCTTGACGACACCCTCGCGACGATCATCGCGATCGTCGTGGTGCTCGTCGCCGCCGTCGTCGTCGAGCGCATCTATGTGCGCGTGCTGCGACGTGCGTACTGGCGCCGGGTCGATCGAGTCGCCGCAGCGCGCGGCATCGAGGAGCTGAGCCGACTCAAGCGCCAGAAGACGCTCGTCACGTCGCTGGAATCCCTCCTTCGCTACGGCGTCTACGGCACGGCGATCGTGATCGTGATCGGTCTCGCGACGGGAGGTCGCGCGAGCGCGCTCGTCGGTGCGTCCGTGGCCGCGGTGCTGATCGGCTTCGGCCTGCAGCGACTGTTCGGCGACGTCGTCGCCGGCGCGCTGCTGCTCTTCGAGGGTCAGTACGCCGTGGGTGACGTGATCACGGTGCATCAGCACAACATCACGGGCGTGGTGGAGGAGTTCTCGCTGCGGACCACGTCGCTGCGAACGTTCGGCGGCGATCGCGTCACGATCATGAACGGCGGGATCATCTCGATGACCCGCTGGTCGTACGGGCAGCGCCAGCATCGCATCGAGCTCGTCGTGCGCGGCGAGGCCGCGGTCGAACGCGTGGGTGACCTGTGCGCCGCCGAAGCCGCGTCCAACCTGACGCTGTGGATCCGCCCTCCGGCCATCGATGCGTCTGAGACGCTGGGCGACGACCTCGTGCGCATCATCGTGGGCGTCGTCGAAGCCCCGGGCCAGGACGAGCTCGTCGACCGGCTCGTCGCGTTGCTCGCAGCGGTCGTGGGCGACGATGCACTCGTGGGCCCGGTGACCGCGCTGCCGTTGTATGCACCCACGTTCGAGGCATGGCGCACCGGCCTGCTGCTGCGCGCCTGACGTGCAGGCCTCGGATTGGGCGCGGTGCAGGCAGGGAATCGCTCGACCATGACCGACGGCCCGCCTTCCCGTGTTCGCCCCTCCGGCTGGTGGTACGTGCTCGTGCCGGTGCTGCTCTTCGCAGGGATCGGATTCGGGGTCGTTGCCGCAGTCGACGAAGGCCGCGCCGTGGCGGATTCGTTCTCGTCGCTCGGCCCGAATGGTCGCGGGGTCGTAAAGCTGGAGCCGGGCGATACCGCGACGGTGATGGCCGTCTGGGAAGACGGCCGTGCGAGCGACTCGATCACCCGTCCCGCTGCCTCGGTCGTCATCACCGGACCCGACGGCAACGGCGTCGCGTTCGAGCCCGCGAGCTCCGGTCAGCAGACGTTCTCGTTCAACTCGAAGAGCGGCGTCGACCTCGGCACGTTCGAAGCGCGCTCCCCGGGGGCCCACATGGTGCGAGTCAGGTTCACGCAGCCGGGCCCACTCGCCGCCGTGGTCAGGCTCGACTGGCAGGACATCGTCTGGCACGTCCTGCGCCCGATCGGGCTCGGCGCGGCAGCCGCCGTGGGGCTGTGGATCCTGCTGCTCGTACTGCGGGGAATGTCGAAGCGCCGGCGACGCACGTCCCCACAGTTTCAGGGGACGACCCCGTACACCGGTGGAACGAACCCGTCTCGTGGTCCGTTCGTGTGAGCACTCGCCGGTTGCTCGCTTCGCTCGCGCGGGCATCGCTCGCTCGGCCAAGCTCGAGCAAGCTCGGCTTGGCACTCACTCACTCGCCCGTTCGGTGGATGACCAGGTAGGGATCGCTGTCGACCAGCTGCAGCTGGACGCGGCCTTCGACGAGGTCGACGAGGTCCAGGCCGAACGGTTCGCGCCAGCCACGCAGCAGGAACGGCAGCGCAACCTCTTCGGGGCGACCGGCGGAGATCCAGGTGATGAGGTCCTCGACATCGCTCGAGGTGCCGACGAGCTCCGGTGCGAGCTCCTCGGCCTCGCAGCGCGCGCGAAGCAGCGCGGTAGCGAGCCCCTTGGCGATCGCGGTGCGTCGACGAACGCCACGGATCGGTGCGGGACCGTCCTCGACGATCGGCTCGGCGCTGCGTCCACGCTCGACGACGTCGAGCAGTTCCTGCAGGTCGCGGTGCTTCATCGAGCCGTCGACGCCGCGCACGCGCTGCAGGTCCTTGGCGGTGGTCGGCTTGCGCCGAGCGATCTCGATGAGCGTCGGATCCTTGGCGATCCAGCCGACCGGCAGGTCGCGGTGTCGCGCCATGCGCTCGCGCCACGCGGCGACCTCGCGCAGCACGGCGAGGTCGGCGGCGCCGAGCTTGCCGCGTCGTCCGACCTTGCGCCACGCCTCGTCGGGCTGCGTCACGAAGCGGTCCGCGCCGTCGAAGCGGCGTGACAGCTCCTCGCGCATCCACGTCTCGCGGCCTCGCTCGCGCAGCTGCTCGGTGATGCGATCGGTCATCGCGAAGAGGTGCTCGACGTCCTCGCCGGCGTAGCGAAGCTGCTTTTCGGCAAGCGGTCGTCGGCTCCAGTCGGTGAAGCTCTCGCTCGGCTGCACGCGCCGGCGCGTGACTTCGTGCACGAGCTTCTCGTACGCGAGGCCGGCGCTCAGGCCGACGAAGCCCGCGGCGAGCTGGGTGTCGAAGGTGTTGATCGGATCCGCGCCGTAGCGCAGCGCGAACGCGACGAGGTCGGCGTGCGGGGCATGCATGATGACCTGCACGTCCGGATCGCTGATGAGTTCGGCGATCGGATCCAGATCGATGCCCTCGAGCGGGTCGGCCAGATACACCGTGCCGCCGACGTTGATCTGCGCCAGGCAGATCTGCGGCGAGTACGTGCGCTCCCACAGAAACTCCGTGTCGAGGCCGATTCGGCCGTCAACACGCGCCTGCTCGCACACCTCGGCGAGGGCCTCACTCGATTCCACCATCACGAACTCCACCCGGGCATCCTAGTGGGCCGGGCTGCACGCGACTAGAATCGGATGGACCGACCCCTGTAGCTCAGTGGATAGAGCATCCGCCTCCTAAGCGGTGCGCGCAGGTTCGACTCCTGCCAGGGGTACTTCAGCGACTCGTTCGTCGGGCGCTACCACTGGCCCGACAGCGTCGGAACCGGCGCGCCGAGCAGGTTGTTGGTGCCGCACCTGGCGCGGTTGGCCGAGGAGCCCACGTTCCAGGTTCCCGCGAGCGGTGCGGTGTGCGCGGTGCCGGCGGACGTCGACTTCCACGTCCAGACGGTGCGAGCGGCGTTCCACGTCACGTTGCCGGTCGCCGTCATGCTCGGATTGAAGATGTTGTTGGCGGTGCTGATGTACGCGATCGCGGACGCCGCGCCTCCGGGAGCGGTCGCATGGATCGAGGCGCCCGAAGTGGGACCATTTCGTACCAGCTCGATATTCGCGGTCGCTCCCGTGACGGAGGTCGGCTCGACCGGCTGGCTGAACGTCACGATGACTTCGTCGTCGACGTTGAGCGATCCGGGCGTGCCGATATTCACGAACTGGACAGACACGACGTAGAACCCCGATCGCATCGATGCGATGCTGGACGTCACGTTGTCGACGAGCGTGCTGTTTCTGGAATACAGGCTGTACTCGACGAGACCGCCCGCCGGAATGCTGCCGGTGTCGTTCCAGCTCGTTCCCACGACGTTGGGTTGCACTGTGGTGAACCCGCCTCCGTTGACCTGGCGTCGAACGTCATAACCCGTCACCGGTGCGGGTGCGGCGGTCCACGTCACGGTGCGGTCGTTGATGAGACATCCGCTCGCCGCGACGTCGGTCGGCGCGAGGAGGCAGCCGTAGCCCGTCGTCGGGGCGACGATGTTCGACGTGTTGCCGATGGTCGCGCCATTGCGGGCAACGACGCGGTACTCGAGGTTGCCGTGGGGGAACGTCGTGTACACCGTCGTGTCGTTCAAGGACGTGGTCGCGATATTCGTGCCGCCCGGCACCGCGGTCCACGCGCCGCCGTTCATGCGGTACTCGACGTTGTAGCCGGTCACTGTTCCAAGCGGCGTCGTCCAGTTCAGCTGCGTGGAGATGCAGCTGGACGCGAAGGTGAAGGTCAGGTCGTCGACGTCACCCGTTCCACACGCGATGCTCGCGATCGCAGGCGTCGGAGCGAACCAGTTCGCCGCCTTGGGGGTGATGCGGTACTGAATCTCGTAGTTGGTCCAGTTGCCCGAGTCGCCGTAGCTGGTCGTGACGTGGCTCGCGGCGAGTTCGATCCAGGTGCCGCTGACGTTTCGCTCGACCCGGTAGGACGAGGCGCCGGTCACGGCGGTCCAGGTGACGTTGATGGAGGTGCAGGTGTCACCGGTTCCACCGGTTCGAACCGCAGTTGGTGAGCCGGGCGTACCGAGCGAAGCGGCGGTCACCTGCGCAGTGTTCACCGTACTCGCCGCCCACGCCCATGCGATGCCGGCCACGACCAGCACGGCGACAAGCGCGACCGAGGCGATACGCGCAAGTCGACGGGGAAGCGGGCGTGGGCGAAATGGTCGTCGCATCGATCAGCCGGTGGTGTGCCAGCGCAGCCTGAAGCTGGCGCGGCGGCCCTGGTCGGAATTCGGTGAGGTGGACGCGAGGCGCCAGCGAACGTCGATCGCGTGCTGTTCGCCGCGTCGCCACGTGTTGGAGCCGTCCTTGCCGGGGACGGTCAGAAAGCGAATGTCCGACCTGCCGTCGAACGGCATCCACTGCATGCAGCGATCGGGCTCGACCTGGACGCGTGGGACCTGGAGCCTCGCGGGCGGGCGCGGGTACAGGCAACGGCGGGTGATCGCGTCGTAGACCTGCAGTTGCAGCGCGTCGCTGAATCCACCCTCGACGATGTGATCCTGCGTCAGGGTCACGCGCGTGATCGGTCGAGGGCCGGCGTTGGCGAGCACCATGCGGCGTCGGCCCTCGTGCCCGGGCAGCACGCCGTCGATCTTCAGTACGGCCTCGCCGGACCGGTTGTTGGAGACGCGGTGGACGATCTTGCCGTCGAGCTTCAGCGTCGGTACCCGTGAGGTCGGTGACGTGCGTTCGATGGTGACGCTCGCGGCCACGGACGCGCCGGCGAGCACCAGTACCGCCGTGGCAATGACGAGCGACCAGTATGCAATGGGGTGCGGTGAACTCACGCGACGCTCCCCCAGCGAGCAGCGTCGTCGAACTGGAAGCGAGGGTCATCCTCGTCGAGTTCAGTCATTCGTTCGTCTTCGTCATCTTCCCGCTCGTCACGCCAGACCCAGCGCAGGAACTGCGTGAGCAGCAGAAGCACGGGGATGACGACGAGCAGCACGCGTGCCCAGCGTGTCTGTGCCTTGATCATGAGCCAGCCCACGTGCGGGACGTGTGTCTTCACGCGGTAACCGGTGTCCTCATAGGTCGTTTCATAGGGATCCCGGGCGTCGTTGTTGTCACCTTTTGTCCGGAAGACGGGCGAGCCGGATTCGGACCGCTCGACGCCCACCACCCGGTGCGTGACCTTGCGCCCGGGTACGTCGGGTTGTTCGTAGGTGATGACGTCGCCGCGACGGAGGTCGCCGGGGTCGACGGGTTCGACGACGATCACGGAGTACAGCGGGATCGTCGGCTCCATGCTCTGGCCGATGATGATGTCGGTCTTGTAGCGCGTGAGGTGTGGACCCCACATGAGCGCGCCCATGACCGCGACGAGGATCCATGCGACCAGGAACATGACGTGGCTGAGCCAGCGCAGCACCGAGCGTCCCGCGCGTGCGGGACGTCGTCGTCGGGGACGGGCGGGGGCCCCGGCGTCGTCGAGCGACGACGCCGGGGCGATCCCATCCACACCGAAGGCATGTACTGAATCGTTCACGTCAGTGATCGCGTGGGATCAGAGTGAGCCGTCCCAGACGAGGTCGAACGTGGCGCTCTTGCTCTTGGTGGTGTTGTCGGTAGCGGGATTGATGCGGTACTTCACGATGTACGTGCGTGCCTCGCTCGTCGCCCAGCCGTTGAGTGCCTGTGGTGTAGCCTTGAGGGCCGCGACCGTGCCCCAGCCTGTGCCCGGGAAGATCTGAGCGTTGGGCGCCGCACCTGCGGGGTCCTCCCAGACCTGGATCTCGAGGCCGTTCGCGGCCGCAAGTTCCGCCGCCACGGTGTCGTTGGCGATGGTGAGCGTCGAGCTCGCCAGGGCACCGCCGGTGTTGGTCACCGTGATCGGGTCGCTGTCGGTACCGTTCGTGCTGGGGATGACGCCCGTCACGTTGATGATTGCGGTGCCGCCGTCG
>JBBQUY010000116.1:0-7198 GCA_038212015.1 Gaiellales bacterium
CGGCACGTGCCGCCACGCGCATCAACCGTGCAGTCGGAACCCACCCAGCTCGTGACGCGCAGGCCGTCGCCGACCGTGAACGACATCGAGCCCGCGCCGGACGCGTCGGGACCGTCGTTGACGGCACGAACCGTGAATTCGATCGGCGTGCCGACGGTGCCCTGCATGAGCGGCGTGACGATCTCGGGCCGAACCCGCGCGATGCGTGCGAGCAGCTGCTCGACCCGCGGCTGGCGAACGTCGCCCGCATACGCGTGGTAGGCGGATACGACCGAACCGTCCGGGGTGAACGCGAGCGAGTGACGATCCAGATAGAAGCGCTGCGTGGACGAGCCCTCGAGGTGCTTGATGCCGCCCGGCGCCCACGACGTGTCGTGCGTGCCGTTCGCGTGCAGGCGCATGATCGCCCGGTGCAGGCTGGTCGTGGAATCGATGCCTGACGCGAAGAACCTGCCGTCGGCCTGACGCAGCAGTTCATGTCCGCGGAAGGATGCGGGGAACGGCTGGATCGTGCCGGCGTTGCCGGCGTACTGGCTGATCTTCGGCGTGGCGGACACGTCCAGGTAGGCGAGGCCGGACGTGCTCGAGCCTTCAAGCAGGACGATGGCGTGCGTCGCGTCGGTTGCGATCACGTCGACCGGATCGTTGTAGGCGTTGGGGAACGCGACGTTCGCGGCGACGCGCGTGCCGCCGGTCGAGTTGATGCGCCACACCATCGACGCGGTACTCGAGTGCGGGTTGCCGACGATGTAGTCGCCATTGGGCATCTGCGTGATGCCGCCGAACCCGTCGGCGTCACCATCGTAGGGCGATCCGAAGAGCACGTAGGGATCGCCGGCGAAGGTCGCGTCATCGAGACCGAACTCGGTGAGGCGTCCCATGAACAGGTCGTCGAGCCTCAGGCCGTTGCGCACGATGCCGACGAACGTGATCTTGCCCGATGCCTCCACGAACACGTCCTCGACGAGCGGGTCGCTGCCATCGGGCGTACCGATGACGAACCTGCCGTCGCCCGAGAACGTCAGGTCGGGTTCGCCGGTCGATGTCAGTCGACCGATGATCACCGCGGGAGCGATCGTGTCGACGCCCGCGTAGACGATCTTTCCATCGGGCTGCAGCGCAATCGCTCGAATGTAGGACCTCCCCGCGCCGGGCACGTGCCACGTGCCACCGGATGCGAACGTCGTGTCGAGCGCGCCGCTCGGCAGCAGGCGAACGATGCGCAGGTCGACCTCGCCGTCGTTGAGCACGCTCATGACGACCTTGCCGTCGGGCTGGACCGCAACGTCGGTGGCGCTCTCGTGACCGGTCGCGGCGCCCAGGTGCTGCGCGAAGGGGGTGAACGCGGGGTGTGGATCGCCGGGTGACGCTCCCGGTGATGCAGCCGGCGCCGCGAGGACGATCGCTGCAGTGGCAAGGCTTGCGTGGACAAGGCGGCGCAGGGCGGTTGGCATCGCGGCAACTCCATCGTTCGGTGGCAGCAAGGCGAACGACGGTAGCGAGGATGCGCGTGCACGATCGTGCACGCCGCGTGCACGTCGATGCAGAAATGCCTCGAAGGTGCGCGAGCCGGTGTGTCACCGGCGCAGGATTCGGCGCTGCTACGGCAGCGAGTACACGTCCGGATAGTCGGTGTCCGGGTAGCTCGGGTCCGGGTACCCCGGATCGACGGGGTAGCCGGCGTCGTCGCCGGGGCTCGTGCCGCCGGGAGCTCCGGGAACCCAGCCGACCGGGCCGAGCATCTGCTCTGCCAGCGACACCGCGGCGTGCTGGTTGACGTTGCCCCATGAATCGGTGCGGCTCAGCTGGATCGCTTCGCGGATGATCGACCTGGCTTCGCTTGCGCTTCGGCGACCCTGCAGCGCGGCGGTGGTGAGGCGCTCGTCGCTTGCGCGCGACCAGTCCCAGGGCGTCTCATTGAGCACGGCGCTGATCGTGGCGCCGACGTCCGCGGCCGGCATGCCGGAGGCGAGTGCGGTTGAGATGAGCGTCTGGTCGGTGGCGGCTGGCCAGTCGTACGGCGTCGCGTTCGTCACCTTGGAGATGAGCGTGCCGATCGTCGCGGGATCGACCGAGTCCTGCAGCGCGCCGACGATGAAGTCGATGTCAGCCGTGCGGGGCCAGTCGTACGGCGTGGCGTTGGTGACGCTCGACACGAGCCGACCCACCGAGTTGGGGTCGGTCTGGCGCGTCAGTGCCGCCTCGATGATCCGCTTGTCGTCGGCCGACGTCCAGTCGTACGGCGTCGCGTTGGTGACCTTGGAGATGAGCGAGCCGATCGTGGATGCGTCCACCTGGCCGTGCATCGCTGCCTTGATGAAACGGATGTCGTCGCCGCGATCCCAGTCGTAGGGCGTTGCGTTGGTGACGCCCGACACGAGTCGCTGCACCTGGTCGTGCGGCATTCGCGTGGCGATGGCCGTCTCGATCAGGTCGATGTCGTCGGCGCGCGTCCAGTCATACGGCGTGGCGTTCGTCACGGCGCTGATGAGGCGCGGCAGGGTCTGCGCATCGGTGCCGCCACGCAGGGCGGCGACCGCGAAGCGCACGTCGTCGGCGTGCGACCAGTCGTACGGCGTGGCGTTCTCGACCGCGTCGATGGTGCGGCTCGTCGCACTCGAATCGAGCCGAGAGCGCAGCGCTTCGACGGCAAGCGTCGCCTGCTCTCCCGTCGTCCACCCCGCCCACGTCTGCGCGGAATTCTCGACTGCATCGGCGATGCGCGCTGCACCCGGGCCGTCGACGCCGAAGCGTACGGCCGCGGTGGCGACGCGCAGCGCATCCGCTTCCGACCACGAGTAGGCGGTCGCGTTGCGCACCGCGCTCGTCACGCGCGCGAGCGCCGCAGGATCGACGTAGCCGCCGGGCGGCAGCGGATCATCACCGGGTGAGGTGCCGCCGATGCCGACCGGTTCGTCACCCGGGGATGTCTCGCCCTGCGCGCGCGTGGCGTTGATCGCCCACGCGGTGGCGAGTGCGGCGCCTCCGACGACTCCGGCGCTGATCGCAATGCGTCCCGCAACGTGCATGTTCGTCCCGTCCCGTTTCGTGCAGTCGTGCGCCGCGACCCGGTCCCGCGAGTCGCGGCGGGCCGCCCCGGAAGTGGTCCGGAGCGGCCCGTCGATCAATCGGTGTTCGTCCCGCTACCAGTCATCGCCGGGCGACGTGCCGCCCGGGTAGCTGCCACCTGGGTAGCTGGGATCGGGGTAGCTTGGCGACGGGTAGCCCGGCGAGGGGTAGCCCGGCGAGGGGTAGCTGCCGCCGTAGCCGCCGCTGCGCAGGCGCGATTCGGCTTCGCCCACGCTGTAGGAGCCGCGGATGATGCTGCCGACGCTGCTCGACGGGACGTGCCCCTCGAGCGCTGCGACCGCGAGGCGCACGTCGGAGCTGGTGCTCCAGTTGGACGCCCATTCGACCTGGTCGATGACGTTGCCGGTCTCATGCGGGCTCGCACCGGTGAGCAGTCCCGTGGCGGCGACACGCGCCTCCTGGTGGGATGACCACGAGTACGGCGTCGATCGGTAGACCTCGCGCACCATCTCGGCGGCGTCGTAGGTGGAGCGGCCACCGCCCTGCGCCGCGCTGACGACCTGCGACACGTCCGAGCTCGACCACGAGAACGGCGCCGCGTTCTCGACGGCGCGCCACATGCTGCCCGAGCCCGAGCCCGGATACGTCGGGTAGGTCGGGTAGGTCGGGTAGTCCGGATACGTCGGATACGTCGGGTACGACGGATCGGTCGGGTAGTACGGATCGGTGGGGTAGTAGCCGCCCGGATCCGACGGGTACGTCGGATTCGTCGGATACGTCGGATAGCTCGGGTAGTCATCGCCCGGGCTCGTGCCGCCACCCGGATTGGACGGCACGTAGCCGCCATCGCCGGGGTAGTAGCCCGGATCGGCGGGATACGTCCCGCCGCTGCCCGGATAGCCGCCCGGGTCGGTCGGATAGTCGTCACCGGGCGACGTGTCGCTCATGACGCGCGACAGCGCCCATGCGCCAACGCCAACGCCGGCAACGGCAAGCCCGATCTTGAGCGCGGTTCCCGCGCCAGAAGCACCAACGGCAGTCATCTGTCCCCCATCCCTGTGTACTGGCCCCACGCGCTGCGCAGGGTCCGTCCTCCGCCGGTTCATCGGGGAGCGGGGCGCTGGTTGTTCCACGACCGACGTATCTTCCATCCGCGCCGCTCGCCCGCTAGGATGGGCGCACACCTTGGAGGTGTGCCCGAGTGGCTAAAGGGGGCGGGCTGTAAACCCGCTGGCTATGCCTACGATGGTTCGAATCCATCCGCCTCCATAGGACGCAGGAGCCCCGCATCGCGCGGGGCTCCTCGTGTCTTCAGGGTTCGACGCGGGTAGGTGCGCTGCGATGGCAACGCACGGCATGGGAGCAACTCGGCGACGCATGGACGCCGCGGTCGAGGACGCGAGGCGACGACTCGCGGCGTTGCGCGTGGGTCGCGCAAGCCCCGATCTGGTCAACGACATCCGCATCGCCGCGTGGGGCAGCGAGCTGCCGATCTCCCAGGTCGCACAGGTGGGTGCGCAGCCGCCGCGTGGGCTCGTCATCACCCCGCACGACCCGTCGCTCATTCCCGCGATCGAACGCGCGATCGGCGACAGTGACCTGGGCGCGCGCCCGCGAGTCGATGGCGGACGCGTGCGTATCGAGCTGCCCGCACCCACCGCCGAGCGACGAGCCCAGCTCGCCAAGCAGGCCGGCGACACGGCCGAACAGGCACGCGTCGCGGTGCGGCTTGCTCGTCGCGATGCGATCAACGAGCTGCGTCGCAGTCGCGCCGCCGACGAGATCGGCGAAGGCAAGCTCAACGGTCGCAGCAAGGACCTGCAGGCGATGACCGACGAACACGTGGCGAGCGTCGACCAGCTGCTCGCCACCGCGCTCACCGAGCTCGAGCAGTAACGCCTGACGCAACGGACCGCCGCCGCAACCCGACAGACGGGTGGGACGAGACGACGGGACGACAGGGTGACGGCATGAACGGACGAATAGCCGCAGGTATTGCCGCGGGCGTGGCCGGTCTCGGCACCGCCGCCGGCGTGCACATGGTGCTGCGAAACGGCGTCGAGCGACGCGAGGCGGCCGCGCGAGCGGAATGGAACGACTGGAAGGCCGAGCTCGACCAGGAGTTCCCGCAGGGCGGCATCGGCGGCGACATGACCCGCCGCCCGCTCCACAACGACGCGGACGAGCAGCGATTCACGGAATTCCTCACCGAGCATCCCGCCCCGAAATGGCTCAACATCAAGCACCAGGACCTTCGGGCGATCAGCATCGACCCGTTCTCGCCGAATCCGGAGGGAGTGGACTGGAAGGGGTTCGCCGCCGGCATGTTCGGAGTCGGCGGTGGCATCGGCATGGGATTCGTGGGCGCAAGCATGCTCGAGCGCGCAGGCAGTACCGGATCGACGCTCGGGCTCGCGCTCAACATCGCGGGCGCCACGCTCGGTCTCGGCACGATCGCGGGAACGTTCCTGCTGCCCAAGAGCACGGTCCATGACGACATCGCGGCAGGCGAGTGGAACGTGCCCACGCGCTGGACCGAATAGGCACCGTCGCATGACGACCTCGATCGGCGCACCCACCTACGCACCCGCGCTGCCCGCGCGGTCGCCGTCTGATGCCCAGGCCATCGCCATCGCGATGCAGCAGCTGCGCGCCACCGAATCGGGTCGTCCGATCGCCGAGTTCCTCGCGCAGAGCCGCATGGACATCCGCGTCATTCCCGACGCCGACTTCGCACGAAAGTACCCGGGCGCCGGCGCCGTCTACGACCCCAAGACCAAGGCGATCTCCGTCCCACAGGGCGCCCTGCATCGCAGCTCGTTCGTGACGACGCTCGCGCACGAGGGCAAGCACGCGCTCGACTTTTCCGATCGCCCCCACTGGGCGTTGCAGTCGTTCGGGCTCATCGGCGGCACCGCCAAGGACGGGCTCAAGGCGCTCGTCACGTTCGAGAATCCCGTCACCGGCTGGCTCGACTCGCTCACTGCTCGTCAGAACGAGGACGAGGTCAATGCCTACCACCTGCAGGCGAAGGTCGCCAACGAGCTGGGTCGAAACGAGTCGAGCTGGTCGCTCGGGCAGGCCCGCGACGGCACGCCGCTCCCGCTCGACGAGGTTCGCTCGAACGTCGCCACGGCCGACCTGTACCGCATGGACCCCACCCGTCGACTCATCCTCGGTGCTGGTCTCGGGCTGGGCGCCACCAGCTTCGCTGCCATCGGTGCGCAGACGCTCGCGTCGAAGCTGCGACCCGGATCGTTCCTGGCCGGGAATTCGTGGCCGGTGTATGTGGTCGGAGGCGCCATGACTGCCGCCTGGGTGGTTGGCGACCAGATCCGTGCACGTCGCCTCGAATCCGCCTGATCGGCACCGGCGCACCCACCTCGGGACCGAGATATCATTCATCGCTGCACGAAGCGTGCGCGCACGGATGCGCCACGCCACCCCGAGCGAAAGGTCACGGAAGATGCAGCTCGTCTCCCCGACCGTCGCGGCGGCCGGCACCCCCACGGTGCTTGCGAGCCAGACGATCAACGTTTCCGCCCAGTCCAACCCCGCCGGTCACACCACCATGTGGTCGACCGAACGCTCGTTCCGCCTCGCCGGCGCGCGCGAGGGCCTCGACACCTATGCGAGCGTCTACGACGCGATCAACGCGGCCAGCACGCTGAGCGCCGGCGAGATGCCCGGCCTGGCGATCATGCGCTTCCGCGGCGGCTATCGCGTGCACGACGTGCACACCGCGAGCCGCACCTACTGGTCCAACTCGCCGCACGGCCCGATGCCGCCCATCACGAGGCTCACGGGCAAGTCGAGCGTGCCGTTCGCCGCCGGCAACGTGCGCCCGAGCGATGCGCCCGGCAATCGCCACAGCCCGGCAGTCGTGCGAAACGACGCGCTCGTCGCGCTCATCGATGGTGACCGCGCGTTCGTCCCGAGCGCCGACGCATCGTGGGCCGGTCGCCCGCGACTCGTCGAGCGTGCGGTCGGCGACTACCAGGCCTGATCCGCCACGAGCGGGCTGAAGAAGACGGGGCCGGGGGGGGGGGGCCCCCAGAGGGGGGGGGGGCCCCCCCCCCCCCCCCCACAAACCCCGGGGGGGGGGGGGATGTTGTTGCGGGGCACGGGGGGGTTGAGGGGGGGGGCGCCGCCCACGCCGCCCCCGCCA
>JBBQUY010000117.1:0-6863 GCA_038212015.1 Gaiellales bacterium
TCATGTGCAGCCGGTTCATCCTTCTGCTCCTGACAGCATGTGGCCGGGGCGCGCTTCCAGCCCAATTGTAGATTGACATGCACCCCGCGGAGAGGGGGCGCGGGAACTAGCTGCAGGCTTGGCGCCAACAGGCAACTCCCATTGGGGCAACGGTGCAGTTCAGCCGGATTGCGCGGTTGGGTCTCCCGTCTCAGGGGGGGGTTTTCTGGTTCCAGCGCGGTGCGCGCGTTCACCGCAGTCCGTTCGTGCGTCCTGCTGCGTCGAGTTGCTGAACGGGGTGAGCTGGCCCGGCACCGCGGCGTCGGCGAGTGCGACATCTGCTCGACCAGGCTGCCATCGCGCGACGCTGGCGCATGGATAGTGCGCTTTGCCACCAGCCGGAAACGGAGGGTTTTCTTGTTCGCCGGCTTCGCCTTTCGGCGAGATGACCGGGGCAACGGGGCAATCAGCGTCTCATCGGCTACCGGATGCAGGCGCTAGGCCGGCGCCCTCGAACATCTGTTCATGGATGACGGCGGACAGCAGAATGCGCGATCGCTGTCGAAGTCCCAAGTTCGCAAGGCGGGAGACGCGCTGCGCCTGCAGCTTCGCGAGCGAGCGCTTCCTGAGGTGCTCGCCGACCCGCACAACGCCGATGCCTTGGACGTGGTTCGACGATTCCAGCGAAGCCATGTCGAGCCGACCGTTCGGCTCGCAGCCTCCGTCGGCTCCGTGGCCCGCGAGCTCGCCAGCGGTCCAGTCGTTCCACGGATCAAGCGCGTCGAGCGAATCATCGAGAAGATCGCGCGACACAGCACGGCCCTGGACCGTCTGCAGGACATCGGCGGCTGCCGCATCGTCGTCGCCGACGTCGAGCTGCAGGAGCAGGTGACCGCACGTCTCGTCGAGCTGCCGCTCGAACTCATCGACGTCGATGACCACGTCGCGGTCGCGGGAGTGTCACCGTTCGAGTCGAACAGTCGCGGCCCGAAGGGAAGCGGGTATCGGGCCATCCACCTCGTGCATCGAGTCGACGGGTGCCTGCTGGAGACGCAGGTGCGGACCGCAGTGCAGCACCAGTGGGCAGTTGCCGTCGAGCGAGCCGAGCAGATCACTGGATTCCCGCTGAAGTTCGGTGATGCGCCGCCGGAACTGCTCGACTACTTCCGCGTCGCCTCGACGATTCATGCGCTTCAGGAACGTGGCGAGGATGTCGATGCGGACCTCGTGAACGAGCTTGCCGAGTTGCGGGAACGCATTCGGCGGTACTATCGACGTAGCAGGTAGACCCATGGCCCACTTCATCGTCACATACGAGCACCGCAGCGGCCGATCCGTCGTGACGCGCTACGAGAACGCGCTCGAGGCATTCGACGAGTTCTCGCGCCGCGAACGCGAGTTGATCGGTGACGACGAGATCGAAGTCGTGCTGCTCGCGGCCGAGCGCGAGGAAGACCTGCGCCTGACGCACCCGAACTTCTTCGGGACCGGCGACATGCTGCCCGCCTGATCGTCAGCGGGGCAACCTCGAGCGGGGCAACGGGGCAACTCAGCCGGGTTGAAGGGCCGGACATGTCCGGACAGATCGCGCGAATTGCACGCTATGATGCCGTTTGTCCGGACGGTTCCGGACGCGGACAGGTGATGGTAAGGAAGGGGTCGTCGGTTCAAATCCGACAGAGGCTCTCCCAGAAACCCCTGTTTCGGCAGGGGTTTCGTCGTCCTTGGGGATGCAAGAGGGCCGGCGAGGAGTCCAAATCGCCGCCGATCCCACGATCGTCCGTGCAACGTGCCGGTGCCGTCACCCGATCTACGGGAGGGTTACGTAGGGGGTACGAGAATGGGTGTTGCAGGCACGGCTGCTGCCGCCATCGACAGCATGGTCGGCGTGATGCGCGAAACGAGCGCGGCCTTGCACGGACCGGCGGTGTGGAAGGGTCGCGAGCTCGGTGAGCTGGCCCTGCACATGCCCGACGGCTCCACGCGGGCGATCCCCGTGTTCGGAGCTGCGTCCGAAGGTGAGTTCCTCGCCACGGGCATGTTCGCGGGCGAGGCTCGGGCCCTTGCGCAACGCCGCGTGACGAGTGTCGGAAACTTCGCGCAGGGCGTGTTGCACGACGAGGTTGCCGGCCAGTTCTACGTCACTACGCTCCACCAGGCGGACGGAATGCCGCTGCGCATCGACGAGGCGTTGGTGCAGCCGCAGTTCACCACGATCGGCGCCACGGCCCGCAACCAGCAGCTCGTGTGGATCAACGGCGAGCAGCAACGCCACGGCGTCGCGCTGCGATCCGAGCAGTTTTTCGACGACGGCCTCACGGCACTCGGTGATGCAGATCCGTTCGTGAGCGTCGAGGCGCGCCGTGCCGCGCGCGAACTGGCTGGTCCGAGCGGTCGTGCGCTGATCGCCGCCAGCGGGGTCCGCCCCACACTGGCCGGCGCGCAGAGGTCGTCCGGCGCCTCCGCGATCGACGCACTGCAGCTGGAAGTGCCACTCTCGCGCTCGTCTGGAATGGGGAACGTGTATTCGACGCGAGGCGCCTCGGTCCTGATGGATCGCGATACCGCGCACGTCGTCGACGGGACGCTCGACCAGGCGTGGATCGCCGCACGCGACATGTCCGTCTCGATGGGACGTCGACCTATTGGTGTGATGCAGGTGCACGACGGCGCGTATGCGATCGGCACCGTTCGCGGCCACTACGGGACCACCCGGCTCTACCACGGCGGGTCACATGGGAGCCGCGAGGTACGGATCGATCGCGACGTGAGCCTGCTCGTGGACTCCGCTGGCCATGCCGGCAGTCCGCGCCTGGCCTTCGAGCTGCCGTCGGAGCTCCGTCCCAACGCCGGCTTGCACGGAGACGTGGACCAGGTCACGTTCGACGCCGACGTCCGGGCCGGTTTCCTCGGCATCACCGACGGCGCCAACGTGTTCGAGCGCGGAGGATACGAGGGGGTGCAGCGCCGGGTGCTGCCCTCGAACCAATCGCTGCGCGATGAGCTCGCCAACGCCCGCCGCGCGCTCCATGACACGGCCGGGACGCTCGCGGCATCGCAGTCCGAGTGGCTCCAGGCCCGGGAGGCGGTCACCGAGGCAGGGGTGCTCTCGCGTCGGCGGGCGGCCAAGGTAGAAGTCGCCGCTCGCGCCGCAGTTGAGTCCGCGTCGTCGCGCTACCGAGCGGCGGAGGACGCGGTCTCGAGCGCTGAGATCCGCCTCGGTCACTGGTGGCAGGACGAGGCGACCGACTTCTCGCTCCATCCTGTCATGGAGGTCGCGGGTCGACCCGTATCCGCCAACGACGTGCTCGCCGCGGGCGTGCCCGAAGGCTACGCCGACATCCTCGCGTCCCTGGAACGCGAGCACGCCGGTTCGGAGACGCTCGCGGGCGCGATCCTGCAGGGCGTCGACGGCCAGCTGTACACCGGATCGATCCCGCTCGAGGCATCGCTGCTCGAGCGCATCCCGAAGCCCACCCACGAAGCCATCAGGGCGATCACGGCCGGCGGCAGGACGGTGCAGTGGCCATCCGGCGCCGGCAGCGCGCCGCAGCGTTCGTTCCAGCTCGTTTCCGAGCTGACGACTCCCGCCTGACGTCGTCTTCGGCGTGCTCGCGGATGAGGTCCTGCCGCGGAGGGGGAGCGTCGACGGGCTATAGGCGCGGCGGCAGTCGTCGTCCGGTATCGCCGAGCGCCGCATGTTGTCGAACGCGATCACGAGACGGTCGTCGGGAGATCGCCGATGCGCCACCTCGTGGAATACGGGCAGGCCGCGAAGCTGCGACGATGGTCCGATCGCCCGCACCGGCCAGCGATCCGCATCCGCACACAGGAATCCAATGAGCCGCACTCCACACCCGAGCCCCAGGACGCGATCCGTCGTAGCCCTGGTCGCGACCGACATCACCCACGGGTACGGTGAACGTGTCGTGCTCGACGACGTGTCGATCACCGCCGCGCCCGGACGGCGCGTCGGACTGGTGGGCGACAACGGCTCGGGCAAGTCCACCCTGATGCGACTGCTCGCAGGACTCGACGAGCCCGACGCCGGTCGCATCGTGCGACCTGCGAACACCGCCCTGCTCGAGCAGGACCTGCGCCAGCCGCCCGAGACGACCATCCACGAGGTGATCGAGGTCGCGCTGGCCGAGCTGCGGGCCATCGAGCAGGAAGTCCAGGAGCTCTCGGCACTCGTGCAGCGCATGCCCGATGATGCGGCGCTGGCGCGCGCGTACGGTGATGCGCTCGAGCTCGCACAGCTGCGCGAAGCCTGGGACGCCGATCACCGCGTCGCACGGGTCATGCGTGGGCTCGGTCTCCATGACTTCTCGCGCTCGCGCGCGATCGGAACCCTCTCCGGCGGCGAGCGCGCCCGCGTCGCGATGGCTGCGCTGCTCGTGCGCCAGCCCGAGGCGCTCCTGCTGGACGAGCCGACAAACCACCTCGACGATGACGGCCTCGACTACGTGGAGCGGCACCTGTGCCGGCTGCCCGGCGTGCTCGTCGTGTCGAGCCACGACCGCGCGTTCCTTGACGCCGTGTGCACCGACATCGTCGACATCGACCCGTCTCGCCATGGCGTCACGCGCTTCGGCGGCAGCTTCAGCACCTACCTGGTCGCCAAGCGCCGCGCACGCCACGAATGGGAACGGGCGTGGCGCCAGCAGCAGACCGAACGAGCCGTGCTCGAATCGACCATTGCCGGCGGGGGTGGCCGCCGAGACGTGCACGAACGTGCGCGACGCGACAACGACAAGAAGGGGCAGTCCTCGCGCGACGGGCGTGCCCAGGCGGCAGTCGCTCGTCGCATCCGCGACCTGCGCTTGAAGATCGCGGTGCTCGATCGTGACGGCGTCGCCAAGCCTCCGGACGAGCTGTGCTTTCGAGCGGCCGTCGGGGCGCACCTCGAAGGTGACGAGCCGCTCGTACGCATCACCGACCTGGCGCTCGAGGGACGGATCGGGCCGCAGACCTTCGAGATCCGGCCTCGCGACCGACTGCTGCTGTCCGGCCCCAACGGCAGCGGCAAGTCGACGTTGATCGACCTGATCACCGGCGCGCTTACGCCGACATCCGGCGTGGTCAAGTATGCCGACGGCGTCCGCATCGGCGTGCTCCCGCAGGACCCCGAGTTTCCCCCCGACGAGACCCCGAGCGACGTCTATCGAGCGGCGGCCGAGGGCCGCGAGAACCTGCCCGAATTCGCCGATCTCGGCCTCCTGGACGAGGCCGACCTCGACCGTGCGATGCGCGACCTGAGCGAAGGGCAGCGACGTCGCGTCGCAATCGCGATGCTCATCGCCGGCGCGCCGCACGTTCTGTTGCTGGACGAGCCCACCAACCACCTCTCGCCGTCGTTCGTCAGCGACCTGGAGGAGGCGCTCGACGCCGCCGACGCAGCCGTCGTGATCGTCAGCCACGACCGATGGCTGCGCAGTCGGTGGACCGGGCGCGAACTGCGCGTCGGATGATTCCTCAGCTCGCTGCCGTATAGCGGCCGAGCAGACGAACGGACGTGGCGCGCTGCGTCAGCGACGCAACGAGCGTGTTCACGGTGTCACCGTCCAGTTCCCCGTGATCGGCCATCTCGACATCGATCGCGAACGCGTACTCCCACAGCGTGTCGCCCGCCGGACGCGATTCGAGCTTCGTGAGGTTGAGGCCGACGTCGGCGATCGCTTCCAGGCACGCCAGCAGCGCGCCGGGCTCGTTGCGCGTCGTGAACACGAGCGATGCCTTGTTCGCGGGACCGGCGACTGGCTGCGAGCCGAGCACGAAGAACCGCGTCGTGTTGTCGGATCGTGCCTGGATGTCAGTCGCGAGCACGTCGAGTCCGTGCAGTGCACCTGCGCGCTCGCTGGCGATTGCCGCGTGCGCGCTGCCTGCGCCGAGCTCGGCCACCTCGCGCGCCGCGATCGCGGTGTTGGTGGCGGCAACCCCGGCGATGCCGTGCTCGGTGAGGAATGTGGCGCACTGTGCGAGCGCCTGCGGGTGCGAGTGCGCGTGCGTGATCTCGTCGAGCCGAGCGCCGGCAGCGGCAAGCAGGCTGTGCCGTACGGCGAGGCACACTTCACCGACGACGTGCACGTCCTCGTTCGCGAGCAGTGCATCGTAGGTCTCGAGCACGCTTCCGTGAAGCGAGTTCTCGATCGGCACGACGCCGGCATCGGCATCGCCTGCCGCGACCGCCGCGACCACGGCGCCGAACGACGCGAGCGCCACGCGTGGGGCGTGGTCGCCGAAGTGCTGCACGAGCGCCGCCTCGCCGAATGCGCCGGCGGTCCCCTGAAACGCGACCGGCATCTGCCTTCGCGCCGCTACGATGCGACCTTCGCCCGCAGGATGAGCGAGCGGTCGACGGCCGCGGCCACACGATCGACGCCTCCGAGCAGCTCCCCGAAGGCCGCAGGCGTGAGCGACTGCGCGCCATCGCTCGCTGCCGTCTCGGGATGCGCGTGCACCTCGACGAGGAGCCCGTCGGCTCCGGCAGCGACCGCCGCGCGCGAGATCGGCGTGATCAGGTCGGCACGACCCGTCGCATGGCTCGGATCGACGATCACCGGCAGGTGCGACATCGCCTTGAGCACCGGCACGGCATTGACGTCGAAGGTCGAGCGGGTCGCCGTCTCGAACGTGCGGATCCCGCGCTCGCACAGGAGCACGTTGGGATTGCCCTGGCTGAGGATGTATTCCGCGGCCAGCAGCAGTTCCTCGATCGTGGCGCTCATGCCTCGTTTGAGCAGTACGGGCCTGGACTGACGACCGACGGCCTCGAGCAATCGGTAGTTCTGCATGTTGCGCGTGCCCAGCTGCAGCACGTCGGCGTAGTGGCTCACCATGTCGACCTCGTCCGAGCCCATGACCTCGGTGATGATCGACATCCC
>JBBQUY010000118.1:0-6799 GCA_038212015.1 Gaiellales bacterium
GATCCGTTCGATGAGGACGTTCATCGTCGCGCAGATCACCATGCACGCAAGCATTGCCACCACGATGATCGCGGCCTTGCCGAACACGCTGCTTTCGGCGGTCACGCCGGTCGTCACGATGATCTGCATGGCGATCATCGACCCGAACATGAACACGTCCGCGTGCGCGAAGTTGATGAGCTCGATGATGCCGTAGACCATCGTGTAGCCGAGCGCGATGAGCGCGATCGTGGCTCCGTATGTCAGCCCGATGGTGGTCTGTGCAGCAAACGCCGCCGGGTTCTTCGCAGCCATCAGCATCAGCCACAGCAGGAGTATCCCCGCCGTGGCCTGACCGCTGCGGTCGATGTAGACCTGCTTCTGTGCTGCTGACAGGTTCACTCTGCAACCTCACTCACGTCGATCGTGCGATCGAACGCCCAGGCACCCTTGGTCACCTTCACGCCGCTCAGCACGGTCAGCGTCGAATCGCCCGTCTCGGTCATCGAGAACGAACCGAGCGCACCCTCGTGGTCCTTCGTCGCGAACAACTCCTTCAGCACGCATGCGCGCGTGACGCCGTCGCCCTCCGCACAGCGAGCGATCGCGGCGATCGAGATGCCGGTCGCGTCGTATGCGTACGCGGTATAGGCCTGCGGGTCGCCATGCGCCTTGGTGAACGCAGTGACGAACTCCTTGCCCTTGCCTTCGAGCTTCTCGGGCGGGACGCCGCCGAACGTCGCGAGTGCGCCGTCGCCGGACTCGCCGGCGGCTTCCACGAACGCGTCCTCGAAGATGCCGTCGGGACCCATGAAGTAGATGTCCTTGGACGCTGCACGCAGGTCCTTGAGTATCTGGCCGGCGTTGTTCTGGGTGATGCCGCCGAAGAACACGAGCTCCGCGCCACCGCTGATGATCTTGGGAACGAGCGGTCGGTAGTTGGATGCGAGCGGATCGATGCCCTCGTTGTGGACGACGTCCAGGCCGAGCTCTTCGGCTGCGCCTTCGAACTGGTCGGCCAGACCCTTGCCGTAGGTCTCCTTGTCGTGGAGCACGAAGACCTTCTTCACGCCGAGCTCCTTCGCCCAGGTCGCGGCTGCCTTCGCCTGCATGTCGTCGGCGAGCACCACGCGCAGGAAGTTGCGGGTGCCGTTGGGGTAGTACTTGTCAGGCTCGCCGGGGTCTCCGCCTGCCTTGGTCAGCCCCACGGCCGTTGCGGCCGGACTGACGATCGCAAGTCCGGCGGTGTTCGCCGTCTTGATCTGCACCTGAGCGCAGCCGGAGTTCATCGGGCCGATCACGACGACGACCTTCGGATCCTGGGCCAGCGTGTTCATGTTGTCGGCACACTTGGCCTCGTCCCACTTGCCGGCCTGGGCTGTGGCGTCGTCGAGGCTCTTGTACGTGATCTTGACGCCGCCGGCCTTGCCGTTGTTCTCGGCGATGGCCATCTCGATCGCCTGGACCATGCTCTCGGTCTGCGCTCGGGCGCTGCCGGTGAGCGGCAGGTCGGAAGCGATGATGACTTCCTTGAGCGGCGTGTCGCTCGATCCGCTGGCGGATCCGGCGTTGCCGCCGCAACCGGTCGCGACGATCGCCGATGCGACGATCATCAGGGTGACTGCTGCGTGGTGGTACTTCCTGCTCCTCATGCCGAGCTATCGGTGGCAAGCGCCCCCGCGAGTGCGCCCGAAACGGGCCAGCCTGCGGTCGTGCCGCGCGGCGGCAACGCCTGCCGACGGCCTCGGCGCGGCCGCTTTCGTGCAACGTGCCCGCTCGTGGCGTGGCGCGGCACCCGTGCTGGAGTGATCCCGGCACCGCGAGTGGGCAGGACCTGCTCGTGCACGTGCTCCTCGTCAGAAACAGCGCCAGCGGGTCGGCCGACCAGGTCGACCCCGCTGCCGTGCTCGTGGATCGTGGCTGCACGATCACCGATGTCGACATCGCCGACGCCGCCCGCTGGGTACGCGACGAGGCCACGCGTCACCTGGCCGGGATCGATCGTGTCGTGGTCGCCGGAGGTGACGGCTCGATCGGAGTCGGCGCCGCGCTCGCCACATTGGCGGACGTGCCGCTCGGGGTGGTGCCGGCGGGAACCGCGAACGACTTTGCTCGCGCGATGGACCTGCCTGACGACCTCGAGCAGGCAAGCGTGCTGGCCGCGACGGGTGATTCCCTGCGCGACGTCGACCTCGCGCGCGTGGTCGGTACCGATGCGCACTTCGTGAACGTGGCGTCGATTGGGCTCGCGCCGGTTGCTGCATCGCATGCCCAGCCGCTCAAGCGAGGACTCGGGGCGCTGGCATACCCGGTCGGTGCGGCGATCGCAGCAGCGCGTTCGCGCCCGATCTCCGTCGTGGCTCGCGTCGACGGGCACCTGGTCTGGACCGGCAAGGCGTGGCAGGTGATGGTCGCGAGCTCCGGGGCGTTCGGCGGTTGGGCGGACACCGGCTCGACGCGTCAGGGAGACCGGCAGCTCGATCTGATCATCGTCCCGGCCGGGCGCGGCACGCGAGAGCTGGTGTTCGACGCGGCCTCGTTGACGCGTGGCGATCTGGCCGCCCGCGATGGCGTCCACCACGATCGCGGCCGTCGCATCGAGCTGACGCTGCATCGCGCGCCGCGCATGGTCGTCGACGGCGAACTGCTCGACGTGCGCGAGCGCAACATCGTCGCGGAAGTCACCGACCGCCCCGCACGCGTCGTGATCGGCTGACGCGCGTCGCGCGCACCCCGTCGCACGCACCCCGTCGCACGCACCCCGTCGCACGCACCCCGTTGCACGCAACGAAACCCGACACATACGCCGATTGCGTTCGGAGCAACCCGACGAATGCCACTCGCGCGATCGCTCCGAACGAAACCCGTCACATACGCCGATTGCGTTCGGAGCAACGCGCGTTGATGACGTGGATCAGCGCGCGGGTCGCGGCTGCGCGATCGGCTTCCCACGCGGTCCAATGGATTCTGATCACGATCCAGCCGGCGTCTTCAAGCAGCTTGGTTCGTCGTGTGTCTTCGCGCTGGACATCCGGATCGTCGTGGAGCGGACCGTCCACCTCGCAGCAGACGCCGAAGGCTCGCCACACGAGATCGACACGCAACGCGTCGCCCTGCACGGCAATCCGGGCGTTCGGAAGGGGCTGCTCGAGGACGCGTGGACTGATGTATCGATGAACCTTTGATTCCAATGCACTCGCGAACCCGTCGCTGCCGGCGACACGCAGTTCGAGTGCGCGCCGCAGCGTCGGAACACCAACGCGGCGACGGCCCTCCTCGGCGATCCGCACCAGCGCCGGCATGTCGAGCAGTTGCCGGTACGAGGCCTCGCGCAGCACGCGGGCGAGCTCACCGGGTTCCATTCGTGGCGCCATGGTGACGATCGACCACGTCGGCGTGACGATCGGTATGCCCCTCCACGACGTTGCCGCGTCGCGGGGCAACTCGGCATCGATCACCACGTTGCCGTCTGCGACGCGGCGGCGTGCACGCGGGACCACGACATCGACCAGCCGCTCCTGCCTGTTCGTGAGCTGCCAGCAGCGTCCGGCGGAGATCGACGAGATCAGAGCACCATCGCCGGCGCAGCGGACCACCACCATGCGACGCGCCTCGACTCCGAGGGCGAGATGTCCGACCGCGAAGACCCCTCGCCGCACGCGAAGCAGGTGGCCTCGACGAACCAGGTTCCGGATCGCGTCATCGGAGTACCCGGCCAGGTGCAGCTCGGGCGTCGTGGTGATGCCATGCGTGTCCGCGACGAGCGCGTCGAGCGGAACGGGGCGAGTGATCGTGCTCGGAGCCATATGAGCATGGTCGCGCCAATCGTGTGACGTAATGCGCGCGCTTCGTCACAGATGCGTGCCGATCGACACACGACTTCTGCACGTCGCCCCCCGTGCCCGATTGCTCCGAACGAAACCCGTCATATGTGCCGATTGTGTTCGGAGCAACGCGGTGGCGCGGTCGGCGTCGAACGCGGACAGTGACGGCCACGCGACGGCCGCTTCGGCGCGCATAATTCCTGCATCGGCGGGAACAAGCCGGATATGGACTTGCGCTTTTCGCCAATCGAAGGCATCGTCGAGGTTATGGACGACCAGCACCAGCAGGAACGAAGCGTCTCCTTGGGCAGCGCACTGTCGCGCATGTCGGAGGCTCGCGAACGCCGTGGTTCGGTGGGCGTGCTCGATCCGTTCGACGCAATGCCGGCCGAGGATCGCCTCGCCGCCGCCACGCCCGTGCGCTCCGCACGCCGCCGCCGTGGCCTGTTCAGCTTCTCCGAGCGCGCTCGCGACGCCGCCGAAGACGCCTGATTTCCAGTCTGCCAATCCCCTGTCCGGGGACGGCCACGCACGTGATCGAGCTACATACGTGTGCGCGCGAAGCAGGCACAATCCCTGCTTGCATGGCACCCTGAGCTGTCCCGTCTGCGGCACCACCGGCATCGTGCTCGGCGCGACCGCGTGCCCGCACTGCGCCGTCGGCTTCGCCAGCCCCGTCGTGACACCCACGCTGCAGCAGCCGCTCGCACCCGCACGCACCAACGCGACCGCGACCGCGGTCGCGACCGCGACCGCACCGGCTCCCGCCGATACGTGGTCGCCGCCGATGTACATGCCCGCGCCCGCGACGACCACCGCAGCTCCGATCACCGGGACCGTCGCGTACGGCTCGATCTGGCGTCGTATGCTCGCGGCGCTCATCGATGGCGTGATCGTCGGCATCCCGTTCATGCTCGTGCTCGGACCGAGCGAGTACTTCCGTTGGGAGGAATCCGGCGTTTCGTTCGTCGTGTGGACGCGCCCGTGGGAGTACCTCGAGATGCTCGTGTTCCTCGTCTACGCCGCTGCGATGCAGTCGTCGTCGAAGCAGGCGACGCTCGGCATGCAGGCACTTGACCTGCGCCTCGTGCACGACGAGGGGCACGGGCCGGTCAGCTTCGCGCGCGCCGCGGCGCGCGACCTGCTCACCTACCTGTCGGCGCTCATCCTGCTCATCGGCTACCGGATGATCGCCTTCACCGACAAGCGCCAGGCGCTGCACGACAAGCTCACCGGGACCGTAGTCCTGCACGACGCCTCGCACTGAGCGCGGGGTCGGTGGCAATAGCCACGGTCGGACTCGAACCGACACTGGGCGGGTTTTGAATCCGCTGCCTCTACCGATTGGGCTACGTGGCCGTACGGCATGATCCTAGCCTGCAACCCACCCGCGCCGGAATTTGCGGTCACGCTGCCCGCGAGCCGCGGGTTGCCGCCTCGGCGAGCGCGATCTGGAGCGCCGAGGGCTCGACGGCGTATCGAACTGGCACCGGCCGTCCCGCCGCCACCCCATCGGCATGGCTGTCAGGCGCTGCGGCACGAAAGGCTGCATCATGGGCGCGCGCCCTGGACGGGTCGAGGAGCTCTCTGTGGCTTCGTTCCATGACACATGCATCGGAGCTGCAGCCCGGCTCCTGCATCCACCGCTCGGCTGCGACGCCCCTCCCCGTTCGGGGGTGGGACTCCGTGCCGCTAGTCAATGATGTGTTCCCGCAGCGCCCGCGCGACCGCCTGGGTCCGACTCTCGACCTCGAGCTTCACGAAGATGTTCGACACGTGCGCCTTGACGGTCTCTGACGAGATGCCGAGGCTGTGGGCCATTCCGGCATTCTGCCGGCCGTCCGCCATGAGGATGAGGATCTCCCGTTCGCGGGGCGACAGGGGCTTCATCGTCGACGCGTTCGGCGCGAGCAGTTCCGCCGCGATCGTCGGGTCGATGTACCGTCGCCCTTCTCGAGCAGCGGACAGGGCGTCGACGACGGTTCCCAGCGACGAGTCCTTGAGCACGAATCCGGAGACCCCCGCTTCCAGCGCCTGTTCCGCCTGTCGGGTCGTCCCCGCGCCCGAATATAGGACGATCCTCGTCGCCTGCCCCTCGTCCATGAGGGTGCGTGCGACCTCCAGCCCGTCGCCATCCGGCAGGCGCACGTCCATGAGGACGACGTCGGGTCGCAGTCGTCGGAGCATGTCGAGGGCCTCAGCAGCTGTCGCAGCCTCGCCGACGAGGTCGATCCAGTCGACGCACTCCAGGCGACCGCGCATGCCCGCGCGAACCACCTCGTGATCGTCGACGATGGCGCATGTGGTCTGTTCCACCATGATGGGGTTCATGCCCCCGACATCGCCACGTTACCGGGTGAGGTGAATCCCCCATGCGGGTCATCCGGGACCTGCGCACGCAGCGGGATCACCGCGGTCAGCGTGCTGCGGTCGGTCGACGTGGCGAGGTCGAGCTCGCCGCCATGCGAGCGCACGCGCGCATCCAGGAGCACCAGGCCCCGGCCCAGCCCGTTGTCGCCGTCGCTGTCCGCACGGGCGACGTTCCGGGCGCGTCCCGGATCCTCGATACAGATGCGAAGCACGTCGGAATCGGCGTTCACCACCAAGTGGATCGGGCCGGTGTCGGCATGCTTGCATGCATTCACCAACCCCTCGCGCGCAACGACGTAGGCAGTTCGACACAGCGCCTCGGGCAACGCACGCGGGCCATCCACTTCGACATCGATCGCTGCCCTGAACTGCGCGGCCACGGCATCGACGATCGTTCGGAAGCCCAGCGCCATGTCGAGCATGTCGGCCTCCCGCGCATCGAGCCCCCTCATGATGCGCCGCAGCGCGTCCAGGCTCATTCGCACCTGCTCCTCGACATCCTCGAGTGCCTGCGGTCGGTCGTCGCGCGACGCGGCGTCGAGGAACATCAGCGCAGCGACGTTGTGCTGCACCGCGGTGTCGTGGAGATCGGCGCCGAGACGCGCGATCTTCTCCTCGCATTCGCG
>JBBQUY010000119.1:0-6490 GCA_038212015.1 Gaiellales bacterium
TGATACCTCGAAAGTGCTCACGGCGTGGCCGGAAACTCATCATCGAGCAGTGAATGTCACGAGATGCGCGCGCTTCGTGACGACTTCGTCACGGGTGTGTCACAAAAGGCGCGCGGGGCTGGCCGCGCCGCGTCGCATAAGCGAGCGACGTGTGGCGGCGAGCAGGTACTCGATGGGTGTCGGTGCCATTGACCCCTTCACAGGTCATGAAGGGGTCAGCGTGGCACCGGACGTGACGCGAGTTGCACTACGTGGGCTGCGTCATTCGGAGCATTCGCTGGCCGCGTGCAGCGACGAACTCGAGCAGGCCCGCGGCGTATGTCTCATATTCGGCGACCGAGGTGGGTAGCGCCGATCGCTCGAAGTTCTCGATTGCCAGGTATGCCTTCACGGCGGAGTAGTCGTCGACCACGAGGTCGTCGAGCAGCCAGAACCGAGTGTACCCCTCGAAGCTGCCAAACAGATCAAAGAACTGGTGCACCCGCATTAGGCACGAAGACATCGGGTTGTCTTCGTGCGCGTAGTGGCGGCGAATGCACTCCAGGGTGAGATCGAACCGGTCGCAGATTCGCGGGTGCCGCCCGCGCATCTGGTTGATCGTCGGCTGGCCCGCCTGCCTTCCGCTTGGAAAGAGGATGCTGGCCCGACGGTGCACCCACGCGCGTACACCTCGGCGACGAGTTCGGGAGAGACGTCGCGCACGACGTCCCCGATTCGTTTCTTGTACGCATCTCGGTATGAATGCGTGATCGCATCGCTCGACAGCCAGAGCTCGCCGACCTCGGACTTGTGATCAGGTACGCACCAGACGTGGTCGTATCGAGCTCGAACAATGCGCCGCCCGGGAGCGGCCGGCTCCATAACAGTTGGTGATACCGACGCAACGTTGCCGAGTGCTGGTCCGCATCACGGCCAGGCGGCGTGTCGGACCTCACGTCGAACGCGATATCGATATCGTCGTACAGCGGGAGTTGTCGCATGGTCGCTCCATGCCCCGACCCCGGCAGAGACAGTCGCGGGCGGCCCTCGCATGTTGCGACATTGACCCTGCGACGCTGACGGAAGCGGATCGGGCAAGCGATCTCTGCCAGACGGAGGGCCCGTGGCGTAACTGGCAGCACGCTCACGGCTTGTCATCTGGGAGGTGCGGGTTCGAATCCCGTCGGGTCCAAGCCGCTGAATGCTCGCTACTATGGGTGGTGACAAGCCGGGGCGTGCCACGCACGACATGCACCTCCCAGACCGGAGCGCCCGCGATAGCGGGCGTTCCGCGTTTTCTACAGCGGTTGACGCGGGCCAGATCGCGGTCAGCAGATTCATGAAAGCTCCAGTCGCCCAGGCCGGCCCGCCATTTGCAGGTAGTTGTGCGACGGGCAAGTTGTAACGGTGCAAGAAACCTTGCATCGGTTCTCAAGGCAGGTACTCGCTCAGTCCCGCTTCGAGCGCATCAACCAGATCCGGCTCCATGTAGCCGTACTCGTCTGGAATGTCGAGGCACGTCAGTTCGCACTCCTCGAGCGCGGATGCGAACCGCTTGCGCAGCTGGTGGACATGTGACCGCTCCATCGCGAACACGATGTCCGCCCACTCGATGTCCGCCTCGCGGATCTGGCGACGCGCACTGCTCGCCGTGCCGACGGATCTGACCTCGCACAGTTGCGACCGGCGCAACAGGTGCTCGGCAGTGAGGCTGCGGCGCAGGTTGCGGCTGCACACGAACAGCAGTCGTGGACGTTCGTGCTGGGAGTGGCTCAACCGAACCCCACGTCTTCGAGGGTTCGTGCGAACTCGTCGATCACGAGGACGGCCCGTCGTGCGCGGGCGAGCGCTTCATCGGTGTTGCCGGGTTGGTTGATCTGCGTCCAGAGCTCGCCGTACATCTTCGAACCGCGGTGCTCGGCTGTCTCGAAGAACTTCGGCAGGAGTGCGATGGCCGCCGTGACTTCGTCGTATCGCGCTACGGGGCGCTCTGCGAACGCAGCGGCGGCAGCGGCGGGTCCGCCGGGCCAGTTGTCGAGCAGCCAGACGATGTCGTACGCATCCTTGGGCTTGTCGCGAACGTCGAGTGCGGTCGCCTTGGCGGCGAGGAATCCGGCGATACCAGTCACGCGCAACGTGACCGACGCGATCCCCTTGTCATCGGGGAGTCGGCCCTCCCACTCGTACTCGACGACGTCGTTGGTGAGCGCTCGGCCGGCAGCAAGCGCAAGCGCTGACAGGCTCGATCCGAGATTGTGCTTGGCGGTCGGCTGATCGCGCGCCCTCGGGCGGAACATGCGCCCTGCTTCGACGTCCTCGCCGGCAGGACAGAAGAACTCGAGCGTGATCGGCACCAGGCCGCTTCGGTGCCACTTGAACGACGACTCTCCCTGCGCGTAACCGATGCTCTTGATGAGCTGCTCGATGCGCTCGTATTCCTCGGTATCACCGCTTGTGAGCGCGACGTCCAAACAGATGTCTATGTCGGTGGTCCCCATGTGCGGATCGTCGGGCAGGGGTGAGGGGACCAGCAGCGACGGAGCAAGTCCACCGATCAGCACGACGTGGTGGCGAGCTCCGGTACCTCCGAGCGTGCGCACCAGGTACGCCGCCTCGGCGAGGATGAGGTCGAGGTCCTGTGGTCTGTAACGATCGTTCATCGTGCGAGCTCCAGAACGGCCGGACGAAACAGTTCGGCGGCATCCTCGCCGCGCCCCTCGCTGAACATGTCGAGGTACACACGGCTGGGGGGTGCGAGCGCGCCCGTAGGCTTCGCCCTTCGGTCGTGGGTGCCGACGCGGCCGGTGTCGCGAATGACCCGGACGTTGGCGCCACGATCGGATGGCTCGAACCCGAGGCTGGTCATCGCCGCTATCAGGTCTTCGCCGCTGGGGATGTCGATCCGAACGGCGGTGATCGGCACGCTCGAGGCGACCGGGTGTCCATACAAGCTGGCGGCGGCTATCCCGCTGATGGCCCACGGCACGTCGCTTGCGGCGGCGTCGAGCTGGCGCGCGATGCCGTCGGGGTCGCGTGCCGGCAGGTAGCCCAGCGCGGAGGGGGTCGGTGCCTGCATCGTCAGGCGATGGGTCGCGAGATGGTCGAGCAGCGCGCCCGGGTCAATGACGGTGCGGTCGCGTTTGTTGCGGGCGCCGGTCGCACGAACCAGTCCTTCCTGCTCGAGGATGTGCAGCACGTTGTGCGCTTGGCCGATGGACACGCCCGCTGCTTCGGCGAGCGCGGTGGTCGACCAGGTGTCGCGCGTATGGTCGACGAGTATCTGTGCGGCTCGGATGCCGACATGGCCGAGCTCCTTCCGGGACGTCATTGTGGTCGCCGGCTTCGCCGGTATGCCGAGAGCGACGTACAGCCCATCGGCGATGATCATCGCGTTGCCCGCGCCGTCGACGAAGTTGATCCCGGCGCCGCGGAGGTCGTCTCTCGCGCGGGCGGACATACGGCTGCGGTAGACGAGCGGCTCCGCGCCCTTGCTCCGAGTGCCCTTGGCCCGGTCGACCTGATGGTCGATGATGTTGAAGCGCAGTGGCGCTCGGCCGGGAAGCGAGATGATCATGAGCATGCCCTCGCCGTGCTCGATCGTTGCGGCGGGCAGCTGCTCGAGCGCGCGGCGAAGGCCGGGGGGCGCGTTGGGTGGGAGGGTGATCGTGATGGTTTTCATTAGGACACCGCTTTCACTATATCGTGAAAATGCCCTCACGGTGAAAACCCGAAACCGGCGTACGAAAGATCGCCGCCGAATGCGTCCCCTTCATTCCTTATGAGGGGGTCGGAGGCCCCGGTGCGACGGCCTGCCTGCCCGAAGCATGATGGAGCAAGCGCGAACACCCCGTCGATGAGCGCGCGATTCGCGCGCTGGCGCGAACTGCTCCGGCGGGAGTGGTCGGCAGCCTGCCTGCGCCATCCTTGACAGAATTCGAAGCATCGTTTTTTCTGGAGTAGCAGCGAGCGTACTGGGTCTAGGGACGGGCCCCGCCGCTGCCAGGGGGACCACGGATGGGACTGCACTCGGCGTGTGCGGCAGCGATGCCTACAGCAAACCAGGAGTCGCGAGGCGCCATGGCGACGATCACGCCGACGGGAGACGAGCCGGCGACCGGGCCGATCGGGGCGGACCTCGATGTTTCGAGCCCCGAGCTGCCACCACTGATTCCCGCTGCGCAGCGCGACAGCGCGGTGCGAGGCGGCGCGGCCTACCGTGCGCCCGACGCGTCCTACGTGGGCTGGCGACCGAACGCGGATCTGGAAGCACAGCTTCCCGGCTACCTGCAGCAGACCGGGCTCACCCGGGGCGAGATGCTCAAGCGCCTGCAGGACACGGCGGCCGCCAAGCAGGCGGTCGCAGGCAGCGACATGTTGCTCACGAAGATCCGCGCAGCCGCAGCACGGTCCAGGTCGGCGAGCTCGCTCATCGATGCGGCGAAGGCTCTCTCAGCACGCACGATCGTCGCCCAGCTCGATGACCCCGTCGGGGCGGACGTCGGCGGTACGTACGGCAACGGTCTGCACCTCATCACGATCGATGTCGAGAATGCGCAGACGCCGCGCCAGGCCAGCACAATCTGGGCGCACGAGTCGGTGCACGCGATCGTCCGAGCCAATGGCTTCTACGAGCGGCTGGAGCAGCGTGGCGTGTCGCGCAAGATTGCGTCCTTTGCCGACGAGGCGCTCGCCTTCGCCGCTCAGTCGCAGGTGGAGCGCGAACTGGGTCTCAAGCCCCGACGGGGAACGCAGCCGACCATGAAGGCATGGCTTGACAGTGCGCTTTCCAACGAGCTGTACCTGAAGCGCTACGGCCTCGATCCTGCAAGTGTCACGCCGGCGATGCGCGCCTCGATGCTCGAGGAGATGACGCGGATGCGAACCATTCTGCAGCCTCATGTGGCGCTGCCGCCGATGGTTGCCGCTCGCCCCAGCACGGCGCCGGCCGCGGCGCCGAGGCCGAGCGGCCCGTCCGGTGCACCGAAGACGCCGGTAGTGCCCGCGCGGACAATCGCGTCGCCGGCTCCTGCTGCCCCGACCCAGCCGGAGCAGCCGGTGCGCACGCTCCAGACGCGTTTGGCGGAAATGACCAGGCGAATGAACGCCGCATCTGACTTCGATACGAAGAACCGCATCTTCCACGAGTACTTTGACCGGGCGGCGGAGGCATCGAAGGAAATCTACTTCGGCACCTTCATGGACAACCTGCCACACGCGGACAAGGAACGGGTCCTCGCGTTCCTGCGCAGCGTGGCCTGACCGACCTGCGAGACAGTGCCCGTTCGTTCGCGAACGTGGCTCGGAGGCAATCGTGAGCATCGGGGAGCGTCACTCGCTTGTGACGAAGTGGGCGCGAAGTCGTGGCATTGCGCGCGCATCTCGTGACATTCAGGCTGCGACGCTGACTGGATCGGATCGGGCAAGCGATTCGCCAGGCGGTGGGCCCGTGGTGTAACTGGTAACACGCGTGGACTTGCCATTCTCGAGTTGCGGGTTCGACTCCCGCCGGGTCCACGCCGCCGAATCAATCGCGCTACGATGATCTATGGCAAGTCCGCGCGGAGCGCAAGAGAGCGCTCGTTACCGCAGCTCGCGGACCGGAGCGCTCGCGAAAGCGGGCGCTTCGCGTCTTCTCGTGCCCGCGCTTCAGCGGCACTCACTGACGCGGCGCAAGCAGGCGTGCCAGAAGGTCGCGATCGATCATGCCGGCATCGCCGAGGCGGCGCACGAGCTCGCTCCAGCGGCCGTCGGCATCGGGCAGGTCCGCAAGCGCATGGATCGATGCCTCCACGTCTCCGCTCATCGCCGGCGCGAGCGCGGCCCAGAAGGCGACCTCGGGATGGTCGGGCGCATGCTCGCGCGCTGCGGCGTAGGCAGCTGCGGCAGCCTGCGCGTCGCCTGCCGCGACCGCCTCGTCGCCATGGGTCAGCTCCGTGTAGGCGCGCTGCAGCTGCAGCAGTCGCGCGAGCTCGACCACCGGGTCGGGATGGTCGTCCACGCGCAGGTCGATGTCGACCGAGCCCACCACCAGCAGTGCTGCGGACTGGCGGCCACGCAGGTCGCCGCCCGCGCGTTCTGCCGCGGCGAGCGCGGCGACCAGTCGCTGCGCCAGCGGGGCGCCCGCGCCCTGCTGCTCGCGGTATGCCTCCAGCATCGCGGCGGGAACTCCCGGGTTGCGCATGATGTTCGCCTGCGCAGCTACTGCATTGAGCTCGTCGAGCTGATGGCCGGCGTCGGCGATGCAGCCGCTACCGGTGTGAACCGCCACCCGGCCCTCGGCATCCACCACTGCGACCTGCCGCACCTGCGACGCCGCATCGTCCGCCAGGGCGTCGCGCAGGGCGTCTGGCGCCGACACCCCATCGGCGAACAGGCCGAGCAGCTCAGGGCCGTACTCGGCGCGCGCATGCGCCTGCGTCGCCACCGCGCCGACGCCGGCTCGCGCCCACGGCACGACCGTGCCGACGGCGAACCAGTGCGACTGGACGGCGACTCCGAAGGAGCCGGTATC
>JBBQUY010000120.1:0-6466 GCA_038212015.1 Gaiellales bacterium
CGCCCCGACGCCTCCACGTCGGCGACGCAGCAGGGACAGCATGCAGATCAACGATCGATTCATCGGCCGCGACCGGGAACTCGCGCAGCTGAAGCTCGCGATTGGGCCCGGTACCGACGGCCTTCGCCTGGCGATGCTCAGTGGCCCGTCGGGCCTCGGCAAGACGACGCTCGCCACGATGGGCACTCGCGCGGCGACCGACACCGGATTCCGCGTTGCCACGATTCAGGGCCGAGCCGGCGCGCTGTCGACCCCGTTCGCACCGTTCATCGAGGCAATGCCGGAATTCGAAGTCCTGCTCTCCGTGCTCGCCGGAGACCAGTCGATCGACATCGAGCACGCGGGCATCGGGCTCGTGAACCTGATCGCGGAACTCACCCTCGATCGTCCGATCCTGCTCGTGTTCGACGACGCACAGGCGCTCGACGAATCCTCGCTCGCGCTCCTGCCGTACCTCGTCGGCATCTCCGAACGCGCGAACCTGACGATCCTGTTCATCGAGCAGACCGATGCGGTCGGCATCCCGAGCAGCTATCGCTCGTTCATCGACGGCGTGCTCGCACGTCGCGTGGTGAACCACCTGCGACTCGAGCCGATGGACGAGGGTTCGGTGCGCGAGCTTGTCGCCAGCGTCCTCGAGATCGAAGACGCAGCTGAGGTACCGGCGGAGATCGTGCTGCGCTCCGGGGGCAACCCGTGGTTTGCCAAGGAGCTGGCCGAGGCGTGGCGACGCGGTGATTCAGAGATTCCCACGAACATCGCGGCAGCTGCCACCGCGCGCCTGCATTCGCTCGACGAGGTCGGCCAGGACGTCGTCAGCGCCGTCGCGCTGTGCGCCGAAGGCGCCCACATCGGATGGCTCGAGGCGATGAGCGGTCAGCGACCGCGACAGTTCGTGCGCACGATGGAATCGATCTCGGCGAGCGGTCTCGTTCGCGAGGACGGCGACATCTACACCATCGCGCACCCGCTCATGCAGCAGGCCCTCGTCGACGAGCTGTCGACGGCGATGCAGCGCGCGATTCACCTTGAGCTTGCAGACGTGATCGCCGACGTGCCGTTGCCGGAAGTCGTCGCATCGCGTGCTCGAGCAACGCACCTATCCGCCGCCGGTCGCGCTTCCGAAGCGGTCGACCTGTACCTGCTCGCGGCCGAATCCAACTCGCTTGCCGGCCAGCTCCACGAGGCGTACGCCGACCTTCGGCATGCGCTCGCGGCGGAGACCCGCATCGAGAACCAGATCGACCTGCTGCGTCGCTGCGCGACGATGTCGATGCAGCTCGGCCTGCAGTCGGCGATCGCGCACTGGACCGAACTCGGTCGCGTTGCCGCGGCCTCTGGCGACGACGAACTCTACGCGTACGCGCTCTATCAGCAGTACTGGGCGTGCAACGACGGCACCGCCAACGAGCGACTTCACCGCGCGGCGACGCTCGGCAGCGACAGCTTCGGCTGGTCGGCTCGTGCGGCAGCGACGCTCGCACGCATGGACGGCGACTACGCGGCCGCAGCCACCCTCGATTCGCGAGCGATCGACATCGCACGCGCATCCGGTGACGTGCAGCTCGAGTCGCTGGCACTCTCCAAGCTCGCCGCCTCCCAGGCCGACATGGGTCAGGTCGCAGACTCCATCAACTCGTACCGCGAAGCCGTTCGCCGCGCGATCAGCGCGCGGCTGCATGACTGGGCCCTGCTCGCCTGGGGCGATCTGGTCGCGACACTGCTGGAGGACCTGGAGACGCGAGTCGCACTCGACGAGATCGACGCAGCCATCCAGTACGCCAACGATCTCGCGCTCGAGCGCATGATGCCGGCACTGCTCGCATGGCGCGCGCTCGTACTCACCCGGAGCGGCATGATCGAGCAGGCCCAGACCGACATCGACCGCGCGCTGCTGCTGGACCTGCAGTACGACGATCACGCGGCGTACCGCAACGATCACTGGGGCGTGCTCGTGCGCCTCGTGCAGTCGGTCGTCGCCAACGACGCAGGCCGCTCGGACACGATACAGCTCATCCAGGAAACTGCCGCGATGTCGTCGGCCCTCGGCTACTCGTCGTGGGGCAACCAACTGACCTATGAGCGGGCTCGTGCGCTGCTGCGCTCGGACGGCATGGATGCTGCGATCGCGGCAATGGACGCGTTCGACCCCACGGCCGAGCCCGTGCTGACCGTGACCGCAGCCGCGTGGCTCGCTCGCGCCGCGATCGTCGAATCATCGCCAGCTGCGCTCGCCCTCGCGGCCGAGTATCGTGCGACGGTCGAGACGACCGAAAGCGGGCGACTCCTGCAGCTGCAGCGCGATGAAGTCGATGCCCTGCTGGGTCTCGCCAACGGCGGATCGATCGACGAACTCCAGGTCGTCTCGCAACGGTGGGCGGACGCCGCTCGGGTGCTCGATGCGCTTCGAACGCAGCTCGTTACGGGCACGCACGTCTTTGCCTCCGGTGATCGCGAGACCGCGCGCACGATCCTCGACGCGGCACGTAAGGGCCTCAACGAGTGCGGCGCCAGTGCGGATGCGGATCGTGCAGCGGCACTGCTGCGCCAGACCGGTGCCCGCAGTCGTGCCAAGTCGCGCACGACGAACGTCGGCCCGTTGACCAAGCGTGAGCTGGAGATCGCCCGGCTCGTGGCGAGCGGCCTCAAGAACAGCGAGGTCGCAGGCACGCTGTTCCTGGCCGAGAAGACCGTCGCGGCGCACCTGTCGAACATCTACGGCAAGGTCGAGGTGCGCTCGCGCGTGCAGCTGACCCAGTGGATTCGCGAGAACGACCCCGAGTTCGAGGCAACGACCGCAGCGGCGGGGTGACGTTCCCCGTGGGTCTCGGCGTCAGCGCGAGACGTGCGCGAGGCGCTCGTTGAGGTAGTCGACGATCTGCGCGACGGGCTGGCCGGGCGTGTAGACGGCGCCGACGCCTCGTTCGCGCAGCGAGGCGGCATCGTCCTTGGGGATCGTTCCTCCAACGACGACGAGCACGTCGTTCGCGCCCTCTGCTTCGAGCAGCTCGAGGATCTTCGGTACGAGCGTCATGTGCGCGCCGGACAGGATCGACACACCGATCGCGTGTGCGTCTTCCTGGATGGCGGTCTCGACGATCTGCTGCGGCGTCTGGTGCAGGCCGGTGTAGATGACCTCCATGCCAGCATCGCGAAGCGCACGCGCAATGATCTTGGCGCCGCGATCGTGGCCATCGAGGCCCGGCTTGGCAATGACGACTCGAATCTTCCCTGGCATGCGAGGAACCTACCACTCGAGTGAGCGAGAGACATCGAGCTCGCTCGAATGTCCGAGCGGCGATGAGTGGCGTAAGCCCGGAGGGCGCCCGACCATTCGCGCAGGTGAGCGGCCGGCAGGTCAGGCGCGGACTGCCTCGTGCTTGCCGGTCGACGGATTGAACACGATCGCCACGGCGACCTCGTGCTTGCCCGTGCTCGGGTTGAAGTGAATGCCCTCCCCCGGTCCGGCGGCTTCATGCTTGCCGGTCGACGGGTTGAACACGATCGACGCAGCGGTCTCGTGCTTGCCGCTGCTCGGGTTGAATTTGATCGATTCACCGGGCTTGGCGGCTTCGTGCTTGCCCGTCGACGGGTTGAACACGATCGTGCCCGCGGCCTCGTGCCTGCCGGTGCTGGGGTTGAACTTGATCGCCTCGCCGGGCGCGACGGCTTCGTGCTTGCCGGTCGACGGGTTGAACACGATCGATCCTGCGGCTTCGTGCTTGCCCGTGCTCGGGTTGAACTGGATCCTCTCGCCGGGCGCGACGGCCTCGTGCTTGCCGGTCGACGGGTTGAACACGATCGATCCGGCGGCTTCGTGCTTGCCCGTGCTCGGGTTGAACTGGATCTTCTCGCCGGGCGGGACCACTTCGTGCTTGCCGGTCGACGGGTTGAACGCAACGGTCGAGCCGGCGAGTGCTGTCTCGTGCTTGCCGGTGGACGGGTTGAAGAGCACCGTTCCTTCGGTCGGAGCGGCGCTCGCGGCGCGCGTCGCGGTCGTGGCTGCCGAGGCGGAGGCGGTGAGCGAGGAAAGGTTCATGCAGCAAACGATCCCATTCACCAGTCCGCAGAGCAGTGCACATCTGCGGGCACGGCCCGCACTGACCTGCGCGTTGGCCGGGACATCGGCGGCGCGAAACGAACCGATCGAGTGCTTCGATACCCGGATGTACGGGCGCGCCGGGACGCGTGCCTGCGGGACGAGAAGTACTTCATGACGACCATTGCACCTGCGCATGCCGGACAGGGCATCACGTTCGGGGACGTCGGCGCGGGAATTGGTGGCGGGGTCGCGACCGTTGCGACGGCCACCGTCGGTGGCGCTGCTGCCGGCATCTTCCTCGGCGACAAGATGTGGAAGGGCGGGATCGGAGCAGGTCTCGGATTCCTGGCCGGCGGCATCCTCGGTGGCGCGACCGGCGCTGCCGCCGCCGTCGCCACGGGCGGAACGATCATGGCCATGCGCGAGCCCGGCCGCGACCTGACGAAGCCCGGAGCGATCGCCGGCGCGATCGGCGGCGGCCTCGCGGGGGCGGCGCTCGGCGCATCGGGCGGCGAATGGAAGTCGGCGCTCGTGAGCGGCGGCGTCGGCGCCGTGCTGGGTGCACTCGGTGGCGCCGTCGGCGGCTCGCTCGCTGACTGATCCTCATCCGGAGTTCGACGACCCTCGTGCAACACGCACGCCTGCCCTGACGACAGTCGGGTGAGCGAAGCACGTCGCACGGGGGTCGACGCGCGTTCCGGGGGAAGCTTGATGACCGACATCGGTGTGCGTTTTGCGGGTCAGTTCCAGGGTCAGCCGTGGGAGGCCACGATTCCGCAGCCGTGGGAGACGCAGCCGTTCTCGCCCTACGAGCACCGTGCGCGCTTCGATCCGGACATCTCGATCGACCCCGGCTTCTACGTGCAGCCCGATCCTTCCTGGGGTGGCGATCCCGGCATCTACGTCGACCCGCCGGCCGAGTGGGGCGGCGACCCCGGCATCTACGCACAGCCGGACCCGGCGCCGACGGCTGCGCCTGTTGCGGAGCCCGTCGACGCGGTCGGCTCCCTCGACACCGGCGACCACGTCAAGCACGCGGCGAAGGCACTCGTGGTTCCCGGACTCGTCGGCGGCGCCGTCGGGGGTGCGATTGCGGCCGGGATCGCCCCCGCGGGGCTCAAGGGTGCTGCATTCGGCGGTCGCATGGCGCTGTCGACGATCAGCTACGTCATCGGCGGCGCGGTGATGGGTCTCGCGGTCGCGGCGAGTTCGCCGACCGACAAGGACAGCCTCGCCGCACGCTATGCGGTGGCGGGCGGCACGATGGGCCTCGTCAACGGCGCGTTCGCGCCCAGCGGGATGCGGGGCGTGAGCATGGTCATCGGCGGCGCCGCCAACGCGGCAATCGGCTGGTACGTCGGCCGGAGCCTCGAGACCAACACCAAGGCGGACGCCGCTGCCGCAGCCGCCAACGTGCAGCTCGAACCGGGTGCAACTCCGGGGTTTCCGACGGTGACCGCCTAAAAGACGGGCGTCTCGGTCCAGCTGCCGAACACTTCGCGCATCGCGCGGACGATCTCGCCCTCGGTGCACGTCGCACGTGCACAGTCGAGCAGCGGATACATGAGGTTGGTATCGCCGCGGGCGGCGTCGGTCAGTGCCGCGAGCGCGCGCTGCGCGGCATCTTCGTCACGTGCGGCGCGGGCGGCCTTCACTCGGTCGACCTGCTGCTGCTCGAGTTCGGGGTCGATCTTGTGGATCGCGACCTCCGGCTCGTCTTGCACCTGGTAGGCGTTGACGCCGACGATGCGGCGCTGGCCCGCTTCGACTTCCTGCTGCCAGCGGAAGCTTGCATCGGCGATCTCGCGCATCTGGAAGTTCTGCTTGACCGCCTCGACCGTGCCGCCGAGCTCGTCCATGCGCCGGAAGTAGTCGTAGGCGTCGGCTTCGATGCGATTGGTCATCTCCTCCACGAAGTACGAGCCACCGAGCGGGTCGATCGTGCTGGTGACGCCGGTCTCCTCCTCGATCACCTGCTGCGTGCGCAGTGCGATCTGCACGGCGGCCTCGGTCGGCAGCGCGATCGCCTCGTCGTAGGAGTTGGTGTGCAGCGACTGACATCCGCCCATCACGGCGGCCATCGCCTCGATCGCGGTGCGCGCGATGTTGACGAGCGGCTGCTGCCACGTGAGCGAGACGCCGGCGGTCTGGCAGTGGAAGCGGCAGAGCATCGAGCGTGGATCCTTGGCGCCGTACGTGTCGCGCATCACGGTTGCCCAGATGCGGCGCGCGGCTCGGAGCTTGGCAACCTCCTCGAAAAAATCGATGTGCGCGTTGAAGAAGAACGACAGGCGCGGCGCGAAGGCATCGACGTCGAGCCCGCGGGCGATGGCATGCTCGACGTAGCCGAAGCCGTTGGCAAGGGTGAAGGCGAGTTCCTGCGCGGCGGTCGAGCCGGCCTCGCGGATGTGGTACCCGGAGATC
>JBBQUY010000121.1:0-6149 GCA_038212015.1 Gaiellales bacterium
CGGATACCTCTCCGCCACTGCCTCCGCGAACTGCACCGTCGAGCCGTACGGCCCCAAGGACATCTCGAACTACAAGTACCAGCTGTGCGACGGCACGACCGGCGAGGTCAACGTGAATTCGCCGAACACGACCATCGGTCCTTTCAGCTCGCCGATCGTGTGGGTGTCCGTGAAGTCCGGGCAGACCGAGGAGGTCTTCTACTCCCGTGTGGTCTGCGGCGAGGAAGACGCGTGCCCTGGCCCGCTCAACCCGGGCAACCAGCCTGCGGGAACCACGTGCATCACCGATGCCTGCCCCGGCCCGCTCAACCCCGGCGACCAGGAGTACGGAACGGTCTGCATTACGGACGCCTGCCCGGATGAGCTCAACCCGGGCGACCAGCCGTTCGGCACCGTTTGCATCCCGGATGCGTGTCCGGACGCGCTCAACCCTGGACTGCAATCGCCAGGCACCGAATGCATCACGGACGCGTGCCCCGATGCGCTCAATCCCGGCGACCAGCCGTTCGGAACGGACTGCGTGACCGATGCATGTCCGGACGAACTCAATCCCGGCGATCAACCGTTCGGCACGGCCTGCGTCGGCGACGCCTGCCCCGGACTGCTCAACCCGGGCATCCAGGGACCGGGCACGGTCTGCGTCATCGACGTCTGTCCGGACGAGCTGAACCCCGGCAACCAGGGACCCGGCTCGGTCTGCATCGTGGACGTCTGCCCCGACGAGCTGAACCCCGGCAACCAGGGACCCGGCACGATCTGCAACGTGCCGACCCCGACACCAACTCCGACGCCGACCCCGACGCTCATCCCGGTCGTCGCACCGGTCACGCCTGAGCAGCCGGCGATCCCGGCTGCGCCGGCGCAGCCGGAGATCGCGGAGGTCGAGCCGATCGAAGCGGAGCCGGAGACAATCACCGTGCTCGGACAGCAGGTCGCCCCGGTTGCGGGAGCCGCCGAAGCCGATCTGCCGTTCACGGGAGCACGCACGTTCGGTCTCACGCTGCTGGGACTGCTCGCATTCCTTGCCGGCGCCACGCTCGTGCGACGGCGGCCACGACGGACGAGCTAGTGGGGAGCGATCCTCACGAACGCCGTAAGGAAGCAGGGACGGTGGGGGTCGCCTTCGGGCGGCCCCCACGCGCGTGAGCGCGGTGGCGCCTCAGCGCGGGACCGACACGTCCTTGGGCGGCACCGGACCGCAGTCGGCGCAGTGCCACGCGACCATCACGCCGGATCCGCACGCGTCGTGCGTGAGCGCGGGCATGCCGTCACCCAAATGTCGCGAGCCCCAGTCGGCGAGCACGCCCGCGACACGAGCGAGCTCGGCTCCACTGACAGACAGGCGATAGTTCCAGCGCACGGGCGCGTCCGAGTACTGGCGGCGCGTGATGATGCCCGCGTCCTCGAGGCGACGCAGGCGCTCGCTCAGCACGGTTCGAGCGATCGGCTTGAGCGCGACCGCCAGGTCGTTGAAGCGCTGCGCGCCTTCGGTGAGCTGCGCGACGACCGCGAGCGACCAGCGGTCACCGACGACCGTGAGCGCCTTCGCGAGCGGCAGCTCCGCGAAACCGCGGCGCGCGTCCTCGGCAGCGGCCGGGACGGCCACGTCGGCAAGGGGCGTGCGTGCGGGTGCGGGGAGGGTCGCCATGCGCGTGAACGATAGTGACGGCGCCGGACGCCACACGTTCGATTTCCTATGTTGTTGATCGGGAAGGAACCAAAACGGGTATGGTTCGCGCATGGCGACCGATTCCTCCCCCATCGCCCTGCGCCTGTATACGCCGAGTGGTCCGCCACCCATCGACCTCACCCCCGCACCGATCCGAAAGATCCGCGACGGCCGCGGGCGCCGTCTGCTCGTGGGCGCGATCGCCCTGTGGATGTTCCTCGTCGCGATCGCCGTGATGAAGGAGGGCGCCGCCCCGCTCGGCGATCTGCTGCGCGGCTCGATCCTCACCGACTCGATCCCGTCGACGCTCGGGTTCGGCTGGCTCGGCGCGATGCTCGTCATGAGCGGATCGCCCGTCGCGGTCGCTGCGCTCACGATGCTCGGCGGCGATGCGATCACCGCCGCGCAGGCGCTGGCTATGCTCACCGGCTCCCGCCTCGGCGCATCGTTCGTCGTCCTCACCGTGGCGTTCCTGTACGCGATGCGCAGCGAGCCGGCGGGCGGCAGGCGGCGAGCCTCCGTGTCGATCGGCATCTTCTGCCTGGTGCTGACGGCGATCGTGTACCTGCCCGCACTCGCGATCGCGCTGCCGCTCCTGCGCAGCGGCGCACTGGACCCCGTCGACCTCGCAGCCCCCGGCGCCGTGCTCGACATCGTCGACATGCTCGTCGGCCGTGTCGTCGATTTCATCGTGGAGATCGTGCCGACGACGCCCGGCCTGCTGTTTCTCGCCGGCCTCGCAATCCTGCTGGTGAGCGTGCGGCTCGTCGACCTGGCGCTGCCCGAAGCCGCCGACGCCGCACACCTGGAAGACCACACCGACTGGCGCAGCCGCAAGTGGCGCATGTTCGCCGTCGGCTCGCTCGTCGCGCTCGTGACGATGAGCGTGTCGGTCGCGCTCACGGTGCTCGTGCCGGCCGTCGCGAAGGGCTACTTCCGGCGTCGCCAGGTGATGCCATACATCATGGGCGCGAACATCACGACGCTCGGCGACACGCTGCTCACCGCATTCCTGGTGGGCCGGATCGACGCGATCCACGTCGTCCTCGCCGAGCTGCTGACGATCACCGTCATCACGGTGCTGCTGCTCGCGTTCTTCTATCCGCTGCTGCAGGCGCAGGTGCCGCGCTTCGCCGACTGGATCCTCGATTCGCGGATCCGGCTGTACGCGTTCATCACGACGCTGTTCGTCGTGCCGCTGCTGCTGATCGTCGCGTTCTAGCCCGCAGCCTGAAGCGGGGTTGGAGCGTGCGTGGCGCGGGTACGCATCCCGCCGATGACCGCTCTCGGATCCACCGACTCCTCCGCCTCGATCGCCGCTCGCATCGCGATCGACGCGCTCGACCACCTCGTGCTGACGGTCCGCGACCCGGCCGCCACCGTGCAGTTCTATGTCGGCGTCCTCGGCATGCGCGAAGCGACCGCCCAGGGGGCACCCGGCGACGGTCGCCTCGCGCTGCACTTCGGCGACCAGAAGCTCAACGTGCACGTTGCCGGTTCGGAGCCCTCGCCGCACGCATCCAGCGCCACGCCGGGCAGCGCCGACCTGTGCTTCGTCACCCGCACGCCCGTCGAAGGCGTGCTGCGCGTGCTGGACGAGCACGGCATCGACGTCGAGCAGGGACCCGTCGAACGCATCGGCGCGACCGGCCCGCTGCTGAGCGTCTATGTCCGCGACCCCGACGGCAATCTCGTCGAACTCGCCAACCGCCTTGGCGAGTGACGCTCCGCGCCGTCGAGCGCACGCCGCACCGCACCACTCCTCGCCCCACCAGGAAGGCCACCCCATGCTCGCACCCGCCCGCCGGACCCCCCGCGCCATCGTCGCCACCACCGCGCTGGCCATGCTCGCACTCATGATCGCGGCGCTCGTTGCACTCGTCGGCTCTCCGACCGCGGGTGCTGCGCCGACCGGGCGCGTGATCAACGGCACGCCGGTCTCGACTGCGGCGTGGGATTCGCGGTGGCGGTCGACGGCGGCGCTCGTCGCGCGTGGCGAGGCGGACACACGCAAGGGACACTTCTGCGGGGCGACGTTCATCAGCGCGCAGACCGTCGTCACGGCGGCGCACTGCGTGTCGGATCCGTCGCGCCTGCTGCTGCTCGACGATGGCGGCCGCTACGCTCGCTACAACAACACGCGCGCGGTGAAGGCGACGCGCTTCCAGGTCGTCGGCGGCCGTCGCTCGCTCTCGGTGCGCGACGGCGACCGCATCAACGTCACACACGTGCTCATCCATCCGCGCTACGACCCGATCGGCGGCGAGTTCGACATCGCGCTGCTGCAGCTCGCGCGCGCACCACGCGATGCGGCGGGCGTGGTGCCGATCAGTCCGGTGCAGCCCGGCGAGGACGCGATCTGGGGCAGTGGCGCGGGGATCGCGCCGTCACCGACGACCGGGCCGTGGGTCGCGGGGTGGGGCCTTCGCACGGTGCCGTCGCTCGACGCATTCTTCTCGAGTTCGCCGAACACGCCGATCCTGCGACCGACGAAGCCGACGAAGCGACCGTCCTACGGCACGGGCGTCAGCACGGCACGCTCGGGACGCCTGCTTGCCAACACGCTCGAGGAGGCGCTCGTTCCGATCCAGCCCGACGGCCGCTGCGACACCGGCACCATCGGCGGACCTGATCCGGGCTTCGGACGCGCATTCGACGTCGCGACGATGCTGTGCGCGGGCACGCTCGACACGTCCGACGCGAACGACCTCAACGCCACCACCAACGGCGTGGATGCCTGCTTCGGTGACAGTGGCGGGCCGCTCGTGGCGTCGACCGGCGGCGCGATCCGGCTCGTCGGCATCGTCAGCTTCGGAACGGGGTGCGCGACGCGCAATGCGTTCGGGGTCTACACGCGCGTGGCGGCGCTGCGCGAGTTCCTCGGCACGGTACCGACGCGGCAGGTGCTCGTCGCTGCCAAGCCGCGAGCGATGGGTGACGGCTACGTCGGATCGACCCTGACATGCAGCCCCGGGCGGTGGAGCGGATCCGGCACGAAGCGCTACGCCTACCGCTGGGTGCGCGAGCTGAGCAGCGACGATGCCGGCGATGCGGCCTACTCCGCACGCGAGGCGTGGGAGCGGCTTCCGCGCAGCGGCGCGCGTCGCGTGTACCAGGTCAAGCCCGGCGATCGCGGAACGCGCATCGCGTGCCTCGTGATCGCCACGAACGGCCAGACCACCGCTGCGGAGAACTCCAACCTCGTGCGCATCGCCGGCCCGAAGCCAGTCGACCCGGAGGACGAAGCCGAGGACGACGATGACGACGATGAGGACGAGGGCTTTTTCAGTCGGCGCTGACGCGCACATTCGCCGGCTGATGCCGGTTGTGACAATTCGAATGGCCAACGAGCGCAGCTCAACGCATACGCTCGGCTCGCGTCGCCTGGGAGAGCCAGCTGGACCGGATTCGCGTCAGCTTCGGCTGTACCGTACGGTGCTCGAAAACGTTACGGCTCGTTGATGCTCCCTTTCGAATGGCGTAGCTACGCAGGTTCGTCTAGGCCGGATCACTGCAGTTGTGCACGCAACCTCCAGAACCCGCACTTTGTAAGCGAATTGTTTTCCGGGGTTCGACACATGCGCCGTTAGGGGCAGGGAGGGCTCCCCCACATGGGGCATGTTGGCGGATCACGCCTGCTCATGCCACGGGGGCGATCCTCGCCCAACCGGCATGCGCAATCTCCTCCCTGACAACCCACCCGAGCAGCTCCGTCTGTTCGAGGTCCCCGCTCCCACGGGCGGGCGTACGCGTGGGCGCCGGCGTCGCAGTCGCAGGTTCACGCTGCTCCGCGCCGCGCTGTCGCTCGTGGCACTCGGCGTCGCAACGGCCGGGATCCTGAGCGGCAGCTACGCCGCCTGGACCGCCCAGACGACCAACCCCGGCAACACGGTGACGGCTGGCACGCTCACGATGAGCAACGACAAGAACGCCGCGGCCGTGTTCACCGCGACGAACGTCGTTCCGGGAGCCACTGGCAGCGACACGGTCACGGTGACCAACACCGGATCGATCCCGATGACGGTCCAGCTGACGCAGGACACGTTGTCCGCGAGCGGCATCGAGGCAAGCCTGCGCGTGTCGGTCCATGACGACACCCGCAACTGGTGCGTCTACCCGTCGAACACCGCCGGGGCGTGCCTGACCCGGGGTGCGTGGGACGCCACCGGCACGCTCGCGAACTTCCCGTTGCCTGCGACGGACGGCTCGGCGCAGTGGCCTGCCGGGCAGGTTCACACGTTCACGCTTTCCTGGGAGCTGGTGGCCTCGAGCCCGAACAGCGACCAGGGGAAAACCGGCTCGTTCCGACTTGTCTGGGACGGCCTGCAATGACGGACCAGCGGACACACCGCCGCCGGCTCCGAACATCCAACGACACACCGAAGGGCACGTACATCATGGCAGCACGCAACACCAAGAAGGTGCTCGGCACCGTCCTCGCACTGGGCGCCGCAACTGGAGCGATCGTCTTCGGCAGCTT
>JBBQUY010000122.1:0-6012 GCA_038212015.1 Gaiellales bacterium
GGTTGCAAGCCGAGGTTTGACGCTTGTCGCGGGGTGGCACATTCCACCTCGACAGGTCGTCTGGCTGCACGACGTCGGATCGTCCCGCCTGCAGTAATGACCACGACGACCACCAGCGACGGTGTCGGAGCGGATGCGCCCATTGCATCCGAACAACCGCCCGCCGGCCGGAGGCCAGGACGCACATGCGAAACAAGACGATTTACCGCGTGATCGACAGCATCGATCCGGAGCGGCTCAAGCAGTTCCAGGCAGGGATGCGCAAGCGCTACAGCGACGAGCACATCCTGCGCGAGCTGACCGAATGCGCCAAGCGCATCGGCAAGAGCCCCACGATGCGCGAGTTCGAGGCGGACCCGGAGACGACCGTTCATCCGCAGACGGTGATCGAGCACTTCGGATCGTGGAACGCAGCCAAGCGCAAGGCCGGTCTGGTGCCGCGCCGCTTCGCGAGCCGCGAGGAGCTGCTGATGCTCCTGCGCAAGCTCGGTGAAGAGCTCGGTCGCATCCCGACCGCCAAGGACATCGAGGCCCGCAAGGGAACGATGCCCTCCAAGAGCCTGTACTGGCACACCTTCGGATCGCTCAACAATGCGCTCAAGGAAGCCGGCTTCGACGTCGCCATCGGCGAGGAGCGCCTCGAGCGCGCCATCGACCAGGGCGTGTTCCTCGCGATTCGTACCGGTCGCCTGCCGAAGTTCAGCGACTGGGCGGCCGCTCGCAAGACGGACATGAACATGCTCACCGAGTGGCAGGTGTACCGCATGTTCGACGCCCGACGCGGAGCATGGTCGACGTTCCAGTTCCTCATTCGCGAACGCCTTGCCGAGCGTGGCATCGGCATCGGCGAAGAGGGCGAGCTCATCGAGCTGGAAGAGGGCGCGATCACGCCCACCGAGGCCTGACCGCCCATCACGACATCCGATTCACGTCGACGGCCCCGCCTTGTGCGGGGCCGTCGTCGTTGCAGGGGGTGGTTCGGTCGATCAGCCTTCGACGGGCTGGTCGACCGTGTAGACGCGATTGACGTCCACGATCGCCTTGAGCGTCGACGAGTACGGCACGATCTTCGGGGGCGCGTACTGGAGCTCTGACAGCTTGATCTTGTGCGAATCCTTCGGCGGGGCGGTGTCGACCGGCTTCCCGTCCTTGTCGACCGGCGCGGTCCACGGCGACGTCACCCGAGCGTCCGTGGCACCCTTGGGGTTTCCGCGGATGTTGCCGTCGAAACGGTCGCTGCGGTATCCGAGTTCGGAGCCACTCGTCTGGCGATCTCCCGACCCGATCAGCGCGGTGAAGAACGCGCCGTCCGCGGCCTGCAGCACCGCGACGCCCACGGAGTCGTAGATCCGTCCGCCGAGCGCCGGATCCGACCAGTCGAAGGCCAGGTCCCGAGCGCTGCGAATGGCGTCGTCGAGCGACGTGGCCGCGTACCGCACCATCGGCGAATCGCCGACGTGCAGGACGTTGAATTCGTTGGAGAATGCCACCTGTCGAGTGGAGGACACCTTGGTGCCGAAAAGCGGGAGTCCGTCTCGCCATTCATGGCGCTGCGTGTTGGCGTACTCGCCCCGGAACAGCGGCTTGGATGCCGCGTCGAGGATCTCCGCGGTCGGTTGGGGGCGAGGCGGAACCGGCGTGGTTCCCTGGACGGATGGGGGTGTGGTGATGGCGATCATGCAGGCACGCTAACGCGCACCCGGGCGGTTCATGCTTCGCTTGTCGCACCATGGCCTGCGGCTGCCGCATGCGCGTCCGGTCGCGGCCACGACGCATCCGTCAGGCGAGCGGCCAGCGCACCACGGGCATCGGCGCCTTCGAGCCAGATTCCAGCGCGCAGCCTCGAGATCGGTGCGCCGTGGCGCGCGGCGGTGTCTCGAACGGGTACATCGAGGTGGAACATGTCGCCTCCTGTGCAGGGAAGTGGTCAGGACATGGATCGGTCCGACCTGACTGCTTTGCGACGATCTGCAGGGCATGCGCACGCGCGTGCAGTCAGTGCTCGACGCTGGCGCGCAGGACAGTCGCGAAGCGTCCGGCGGCGTGTGCTCGATCGATCCGCTCGAGCACGTCGCCCGGGGTCGCGACGTCCGATACCTGCATTCCGTCCGGGCCCCCCGCATCACGCCAGTGTCGCCAGAGGTCCAGCAGGGCGCCCGCGATGGCGTCCACGTCGTCCGGATCGACTCGCGCGCCGACGCCTGCGGCGGTCGCCCCGGCCTCGGCGAGCAGCATGCTGGCGACGTTGTCGGACGGCGACAGTGCGAGCACCGGACGGCGTGCCGCGACGTATTCGAACACCTTGCCGGTATAGACACCCTGGCTGCCGCGCCCGGGTGCGACGTACAGCAGCAGCAGGTCGGCTGCGCGCTGCTGCGCGAGCACGTCGTCGTGGCGAAGGAACGGCACGAGCTCGACAACGTCGCCACGTTCCTCGGCGCGGGTTCGTTCGACGGGCTTGAGTCCGCCCACGAAGCGAACGAGCACGTCACGCGCGAATGCATCGTCGGTCGCGAGCGCCCGGTCGAGCGCGGACAGGAACGATGCAGCGGACTGGCGGCCGAAGAAGTTGCCGGTGTAGACGACGACGAATCGGCCCGTGTCGCGGAACCCGGACGCGCGCGCGTGCGCGCGAGCGACTTCAGCGGGCTCGATCCCGTTCTCGAGCACGGTCGCATCCAGGTGCGGATGCCGCGCGCGCAGGTCTGCAGCGAGCGGTGCCGACACGGTCGTTGCTGCAGCCGCGCGGCGCATGAGACGCGTCGCCAGTCGGCGATTCGCGCGATGCTTCATGCGTACGGCCAGGCTCGACATGCGCAGGTGTGGCAGGTCGAGCCACGAATCACGGTAGTCGACCACCCACGGAATGCCGAGGAGCTTCGCCACGTCGTGTGCGATCAGGTGTGTGGTCTCGGGGGGCGAGGAGGAGACCACCACGTCCCACAACGGTTCGCCGGCCGCCGTGCGACGCTGCGTCTCCGCACGGACCGCAGCGACTGCGTGGCGGCGCCACGGGCGATGGATGTCGGGCACTGCGAACCGGCGAGGCTGCAGGGCGAGGCGGCGAAGCAGGCGCCGAATGCCGCGCACCTGCGCGAGCGACTGGCGCGGGATCACTGCGGCAGGTGACGGGTCGGGGGTCCGCAGCACCTGCGTCTCGCCGGGAATGACGAGGGTGGTGTCCTGGTCGATCCAGTGCGGTTCCTCAGGCGCGACGACGGTCATCTCCACGCCGTGAGCGGGCAGGTGTCGGCACCAGCTGAGCACGCGCTGCACGCCGCCACCACCAGCGGGCGGGAAGTAATACGTGATCAGGAGCACGCGCACGTGCGAGAGCCTACCGTCAGGCGATGCGGGCGCCGTCTTCGACGCGAAGTTCGTTGCGTACTTCCTCGAGGCGAGTCATCGCGATGCGCTTCTCCTCGGGCGACGCGACGGGGTTGAGCAGCCACTGCGCTCGGGCGTCCGCGCGGAACTGGCCACGGGCGACGATTGCTCCGTCTCGGACCTCGAGGATCGAGCCCGGTCGAACCGGACGCTTGTGCAGCTGGATGCCCAGGAAGTCTTCGGCGATCTCGAGTGCTTCAAGCGTGGACGCCCACATGATCGCATCGCCCCGGCGCGTGGTGGCGGTCCACAGCGGGCGACCATAGCCGCGCGCCAGGAACACGCTGCCGGCGCGACGCTGGTCGAACCAGCACGTCGCGAGCGAGCCCGTCAGTCGTTCGAGTGCGGTCGCGACGTCGCCGTCCGCGTCGTCGAGCGCGGCGAAGATCGCCTCGCTGTCGACGGTCATCCCGTCTTCGAAGCGCGTGCGACCGAGCTCGGTGAACACGGCGTCGTCGTTGGAGATCTTGCCGTTGTGCACGCCCACCACGTCGCCGTGACGAATCGGGTGGTTGTTTGCCATGAGCGACGGGCGCCCCTTGGTGAAGTCACGCACGTGCAGCACGAGCTGTCGGATGGTGTCGGGGACCTTCACGACTTCCAAAAACAGGCTTGCACCGCCCGGCTGCTTGTTGACGACAAGGCCGCTCGTGGGATCCTCGTACACGCAGCCCGCAGCATCGGCGCCGCGTTCGGCGACGCTCGCCAGGAGTACACGCGTCGCATCTGACGCGTTGATCTGGCAGTCATTGGTGAAGCTGAATCCGGCGATGCCGCACATGACGGTTCCTGTTCCCCTTCGGGGTGCCGATCAATCGCCGCAGACCGGACAGGCGTGCGCCTGCAGGATGCCGACCGACACGAGCTCCTCCGCGATCAGGCGGAACTCGTTGGGGTGGCGGGCGATGAACAACGGATCGGCGACCTCGTGCACGTCGAGCAGCTGCATGCCGATCGTGATCCGCGCAAGCCAGAGGGATGCGTGGTAGTCGTCGGCCTCGATGACGCGACGTGCGTCCGCGGTCGAGCGACAGTCAGCAAACGGATCGACGGCCCAGTTGTCGTGGCCCGTGAAGGGACCGCGAGCCGCGACCTCGGCGTCCGGATCGAACCCGGCCTGGAGCGTCACGGCGAGGTTCGTCGAACCCGTCGACATGCGGCGATTGAAGAACGCAGGGATTTCGTCGCCGAGCTCCGCGTGGTAGCGGTAGCCCTGGTGGATGACGCGAGCATCGACGAGCACGTGCCCGCAGGCTCGTGCCAGGTGCGCGGCGAGCGCCCCGGTCGAGCTCGAGCCGGCATCGGAACGACCGATGCGGGCGACGATGTCACTGTTCTCTTCGGCGCCCATGAGTTAGGCCACGGCCTCCGTCTCGTCGAGCATCGCCAGGCGCTGCTCGTAATCTCGCTGCAACATTCGGCGCTCGGCTTCGACACCGGCAAGACCGGCCTCGAGAACATGCCAGCACTCCGACTCGACATCCGCGTAGTCGCGATTCGGAAGCTCACGTGTCGCGTCACCGTACGACGACCACAGGTTGCTGCGGCGGTCTTCCAGTCGGCGGCACAAGTCTTCGAATGCGGCGATGATGTCCTCCCTACGGCACGATGCGTCCCGCATGTGTCCCTCCCAGGGTCACTTTCCCGTGTATCGGTCCACGAGGCCCGGACGTTGACATCTAGATCACGCACGACGATCTGCAAGAAGCCGCGTGTTGATGGGGAAAACCGGCACTCCGGTCGTCGAACGAACCGGAGCGGTCCGCGGTCGAGAACAACTCTCGTAGGCCGCGTGGCCCTGAATCTGATGAAACCTCGGGGGGAGCGCTTCCTCACCGATTCAAGTTCGAGACTCGGACTGCCGAGGCCGTGACCGTGAGTGAAGCTCCGGCAACCGAAGTACCCAACGACCTGGTCCGCCTCGAGGTGGTCGACGGCAGCGTGCGCGTCGTTCCGGGTGGCTCGGGCTCGGCGGAGCTGTCGTGGAGCCCCGATTCTTCCCGCGTGACTCTCCTGGGTGAGGCGGTCGAGGGCGCGGCATGCCGCGTTCCCGCGAACGCCACCCTGCACGTCGACATCCGCAACGAGCCCGCCCGCAACCGGTACCTGGTGACGATCAGTCGTGATCGCATGGAGGCGATGCTGCGCGTGCTGCCGGAGCCCGGCACGACCCGCACGCTCATGGACGCGGCTCCCACGAACACGCTGCGCCTGCACGTGCGCGAGGAGCGCATCGAGCCCGACGCGCCAAGCCTCGCCGAGGCGAATGCGGAGCTGCAGAAGGCGGGCGTCGCGTACGGGCTTGACCCCGACAAGGTGCAGGCGGCGATCGATTCGCCGGGCGAGGACATCGTCGTCGCGGTCGGCCTCGATCCGATCGAAGGTCGCAACGGCTATCTGGAGCAGCTCGTCGACTTCAAGGCGCTGCGCAAGGTTGGCGTGCTCGCCGACACGCCGCTGCTGCGTCGCGTGCGCAAGCGCGACGGCGTTCCGGGGCGCGATGTCACCGATCGCGAGCTGACCGTTCCCGTCGTCAAGGATGCGCGGATTCGGCCCGGCGCCGGCGTCACGGTCGACGAGCAGGGGATCATGGCGATCTCGACGGTCGACGGCGCGCCGTTCGTC
>JBBQUY010000123.1:0-5783 GCA_038212015.1 Gaiellales bacterium
TGATGATCACGAAGACGAAGAGGTTGTCGACCGACAGGCTCTTCTCGACGATGTACCCGGCGAAGTACTGCCCGCCGAACTCCCAGCCCGCGATCGAGCCGAAGACCACGCCGAAGCCGATCGCCACCGCGACGTAGAAGAGCGACGCGACCGTCGCCTCACGAAAGCCCACCTCGTGCGGGCGCGCGATCGCGTACGCAAGGTCGATCGACAGCAGCACGACGACGAGGCCGATCGTCACAGCCCACGCGGTGGTGCTCACGTCAAGCATCGCTAATGGGAAACCGACGGTGCGAATACTCAGTCGCGGCGGCGTCGGAGCAATCGGCTGATGACCGCGCCGAGCAGCGCGCTGGTGACGATCACGATGATGAGCCGGGAATCGCGAGTCGTCACGAGGTAGTCGACGGTCACGGCCTGGCTGTTGGCGAGGCCAAACCAGACCAGAACCGCGGCGACGATCAGCGCAAGCACCGGCCGCGTCAGGTCTCGTCTTCGGCTGCGTCCGATGCGCTGATCCTCCCGATCCCGCCGGCCGTTGTCAACGGATGAGCCGCTCACGGGAGCGGCGGGAGCGGTCGCCGGTCCTCCCTGCTCGTCGGCGATCCAGGCGTCGATGCGTTGCCACCAGTCGTGCAGGAACTCGACCTGCTCGGTCGCATCGCGCGGCACCTGCGTGGCCGGGACGTGCCACATCCGTACCCTGACCTCGTCGTCGATCGGGAGCCCGCGCCAGAGATCGACGACGGTGCTGAGATCTTCGAGCCCTGTGTGGGCCACGAGAACGACATCCGCCTGTGGACAGCCGGCGAGTGCCGCCAGCATGCCGCCCGACCGGGGTGCGAGCAGGTGCCGCATCGCCCGCGCGCGTTCGGCTTCCGCGTGGCGGCCGAGCTCCTCGAGCTTGGCTATCGATCGCAGGCGCCGCGGCTCGGAGAAGTTTGCGCCCTCGGGGAAGATGACGAGCGCGTCGTCGGGATCCATCCCTGCCGCCAGATCGGCGATCGAGTCCACGACGCCCGAGCCGGCGCCCGCGTTCGCGGGGATGAATCGGGTCGGCAGCCGGCCGAGCGCGATATCGATGCACGGGTCCCACTGCAGCGCGTCCTTGAGCACGATCCGCGGTCGGCGACCTTGGACGTTTAGCAGTTCGTGGATGAGCAGGAAGGAGTCACCGGGCCCGGCGTGGCGCGCCAGCACGATCAGCGGAACGCGCGTGCCGCGGTGCGGCGGCGACTCTTCGACCTTCACGCGGAGGTTGAACGCCTGGCGCGCCGTTGCCATGAGCGCGCGAAGGAACCACGCTGCCAGTCGGTAGTGCGTCCGCCGCATGAGCGGCGAGTCGATCCGGCGGCCGAACCCGGCCGCGAGCCAGAGCAGGCCGAGCACCACGACCAGCAGGGTTTCGAGTGCCAGGTAGACGAGCGCGAACAGCAGGACGCGGAGCGGACGCAGCCGGCCGGGAAGGAATGGCGAGGCCGCCGCCGCGCCCAGCAGCAGCAGGGGCGTTGACGTGAAGACGAGCAGCGTCACGAGCACCATCGCCGGAGGCATGATCAGACGCCGCGCGAGCCGGGGCAGCGGCACGGCTCAACCCTTCAGTACCGCAGCAGCGCGACCATGCCGTCTGCGTCGAGCAGTTCCTTGCAGTCTGATGTCGGCAGCGCGCTGACGTCGCCGGCGGCGGCGATCGCGGCCTCGACGGCGCGCTCACCGAGCAGGTCGGGAGGACCGCCGAGCGAGGCGGGGATCCACTCGGCGACGGAGCTGACGTCGTGATCGGGGTCGAGTACGAGATGGGCGACGCGGCCTTCGGCGAGCGCCCCGAGGGTCTCCTCGGGGCCCAGCGCGGCGGCACCGCCGGCGTGCGCTCGCTCGTGAGCGGTCACGACGATCTGCTGGGTTCGGGCAAGCCAGGCGTCGGCGAGCAGCGGTTCGAGGATCGCGGCGATGGCCGGGAGGTCGTCGTGACCGACGTTGTGGTCCACCGCGGCGACGACGCGTGCGCGCACCGCTTCGGGCAGCGCCTCGCGGAAGCGGCTGGCGAACTGCCCCTCGGCGGCGATCATGATGCGGTCCCATCCGAGCTCTGCGATCCGTGTCGCCGTGGCTGTCGCCGCCGTCTCGAACAGCTGATCGCGGTGCTCGCTGACGCGTGCTTCGTAGTGCTCCTGGTGGGAGACGCTCTGCTGCCCGCGCGCCGGGTTGGGTGACGCGTACGCCTCGTAGGGGCGCCAGTCGCCGAGGCTCAGCTCGTACGTCGAGTCCTCCGGTTCGTCGATCTGCCCGTTCTGGAGCGCGAGGACGCGAATCGTGTCGCCACCGACGAGCACCACGCCCGTCGCCGCGCCGCGGTCTGCGACATCGACGAGCGGTGAGACGAAGGGCCGGTCGTCCCATACCACGAGATCGCGACGGACCGGGATCTGCAGGCTCAGCCGACGAGACGTCTCGCCGTCCGCATGCACGAACCAGGCCACGCTGCGCGCCAGCTCGGCTGGACTCAGCGCCGCCAGCTCACGCTCGACACGGCCACGTAGCGCCGCGAACGACCGCTGATGGTGCTGATCGCCATCGCGTTGCAGCTGCTCGCCGACCTCGCGCAGCCCGTTGCGCAGCTCGATCTGCCACGCAGGCGTGTGGTTGGTGTTCGCCGGGTCGCGCGGGTCAGTCCGAACGTACACGCTGAGCACCGGCTGCCCCGGCGACTCGGTCGCCAGCGCCCGCAACTCGTCGCGGTCCAAGCGCACCGTCACGGCTGCTCACGCAGATGTCGGTTGTTGCGCGGCTCCTGACGCGTCGTCGCGTCGTTGATCTGGCGGACCATGTCGTCTCGCACCTCCGTGAGAGCGTCCTGCAGGGCGGGCCTCGCCGACGTCGACACCAGACGTGCCTGCCCCGCCATCCAGCACTCCAGCGTCACGCGCTGGTCGGCCCCGTCGCGTTCCTTGATGCTCACCTCAAGGTCGACGCGGTCCGGCGAGAACGAGCCGAGGCGTCGCTCGAGGGCATCGAGCCGGTCGATGATGTCCGGGCGCTCGGATGCGCTGAATCCGGTGCCGAGCCTCAGGCGATCTTTCAGCACGCTCGCTTGCGAAGGGCTTTCGGGCATCTCGGCGTTCCCCTCTGTGTGGACGTGGCCGCCGTTCGGTAGGCCACCCTGTGGGCTACCCTCACACGCACAGGTCAACCCGATATGGGCGGCCCATCATGCGCTCCGATCAGGTGCGGGGAGGGGATCGCCGAGCAGGTCGCGGTGGAGGAGCTGTCACCTCGCAGTCATGGGCGCGCCGGGTATCCGCCGGCCACGCGCCCGAGCAGGCGCTCGACACGGACGGCTGCGCCGGCGGCGTCCACCTGCAGCACCTCTGCGAGATCCGCGACTGTGGCGCCGTCGAGCAGCAGTGCGGCGACGACCCGATCCTCCGGCGACAGCGGCCCGAACACGGCCTCCTGCAGATCCCGCGTAACGGGCGGAAGCACCTTCTCTCCCCTGCCGACGCGGCGTAGGACATCGAAGAGCTCGCTGGCGGCGACTCCCTTGCTGGCGAGGCCGTCGGCACCGGCGAGCCGCAGCGGGATCGACAGCGTCGCGTCGGCGTACGCGGAGTAGAAAGCGACGAAGGGCGTCGGCACCATCGCCTTCAGGCGACGGCAGATCAGCAGGCTGCTCTGCCCGGGGAGGTGATAGTCGAGCAGGACGAGGTCCGGGGACGTGCGCCGAAACTGCGGCCACAGCTGCTCGTTGCCCTCGGTCGCGGCGACCGCCACGAGGTCGATCTCGGGCTCGAGCACCGTCTGCAGTCCAGCGCGCACTGCGGCGTGATCGTCGACGAGCATGATCCGGATCATCGGGGAGCCTCGTCTGCAATCGGGATGTCGAGCGCGACGGTCGTGCCGCGACCGTCGCGCCCGGAGGTGAAGTTCAATCGCGCGCCGATCGTCGCGGCACGGTGGCCCATGAAGCTCATGCCGTGCGCGCCCGGTCGCGCCCGCTGCGGCAGCCCATGGCCGTCGTCGCTGATGCGGATCGTCAGACGTTCGTTGTCGAGCGCGATGACGATGTCGATGTTGTCGGCCCTCGCATGACGGACCGCGTTCAGCAGCGCCTCGGCGACGATCCGGTAGGCGTGGGCGGTGAGCGTCGCCGGAAGCTCCGGCGCGTCACCCTGCACGGCGATCCGCGCACTGCAGATCGCCGCGAGCTCGGCCGCGCGCTCACGTACGAGGACATCGAGACGACGACCGTCGGCCGGCGTCTGAAGCTCGCTGACGCTCGTATCCATGTCGGCCGTCGCCGCCTGCAGCTCGCGCAGCGCCTGGTCGACTGTCGAAACGGCGCCGGCATCGACACGGTCACCCACGGAGCTGAGCAGCAGGTGGGCCGAGTGGACGCGCTGCTTGGCCGAGTCGTGCAGCTCCCATGCGATCCGGCGCCGCTCGCTGTCGATCGCGAGGGTCCGGGCGCGCTCCTCTTCGCGGCGCAAGCGGACCAGGACGTCAGACGCGTAGGAGAGGGCGAGCACCACGAGCAGCGGCACGAGCAGGTGCGTGGCGAGCGTCTCGAGCCTGATCGTGCTGTCCAGCGTGCGGGCATCCAGGCCGCACAGCACCGCGACGCCCAGGTACGCGGCGACGAAGCTGAATCCCCACAGTGCCGCCGTGCGCAGATTCAGGGTGACCGCCGGCAGGATCAGCGTGCTCAACGCCAGCAGGTAGAAGGGGCTTCGCCAGTCCTCCGACGCGAGGACGAGACCCAACGCCACGAGCCCGTCGACCGACCATGCGAGCGGTGACCGGCGCAGCCGCTCCGAACTCGCCGCGAGCAGCATCGCGCCGGGTCCCGCCAGCAGCGCGCCGAGTGCGAGCCACGCGTCGTGGGCCGTCACACGGTGCGCCCCGAGCAACCCGATCGCAGCCACCGTCGCGATGCCCCGTGCGAGCAGGAAGAGCAGAAGCCAGCGATCCTGGTGAACGGCGCGCCAGCGGGTCGCGGCGACCGCCCGCACGCTGAGGCGATCTGGGCGGCTCAGCGGAGCGCGAGCGGTCATGCGCGGCTTGGATCGATCCTGGAAGGCTCTCACGACGCACGCGGTCTCCACCGGGGCGTGGCCGCCGGTCGGTCGGCCATCCTGACCACCTGCCACTGCGCCCACATGTCAATCATAGTCAGTCGTCGCCGGGCGCCCGCGACAGCGGTGGCTAGCCCTCGGGCCCGCCGTCGGGTCTCCGACTCGGGTGAGCGCGCTCACCGAATGTCTCACGATAGGACCGGGAAACGGCGAGAGACTCCCGCAAAACCGCTTCTCCGCGGTTTCGCACCGTTGCGCAGGGCCTTCGTCCGGTGCTTCTCGGGGTTCTCGCTGCTTCTCGGTTGGCCTACAAATCGGGGCGATCGGTTCAACGGCCCGTCTTTGCTCGGCGAAGCGGCTGGACGCACTGACCGCGCTACCCAACGAGCGGGCCAACGGATCGCGCGGTTCTGTGACGGTAGCATCCGTGCATGAAGCGTCAACAGGTCATCCTCGATCTCGACCAAGAGGTTGCCGCGCTGCTCGCAGCGTGCGCAGCCGACGCAAAGGTAAGCGAGGGTGAAATCGTCGAGCGAGCCGTTCGTTCCATGGACCTCCGCGCGCTCGTCGCACGGATCCGCGACCGCAGCGACCTCGATGAGGACGCGGCCATGCAGCTCGTCGGAGAGGAGCTTCGCGCAGCGCGAGCCGAGCGGGCCGCGTGATCCGCATCGTCGCGGACGCCAACGTCCTGGTGTCCGCGGCGCTCGC
>JBBQUY010000124.1:0-5705 GCA_038212015.1 Gaiellales bacterium
ACCCGAATTCGAACCGGGGCAGCAACGGCGCGCCCGACAGCACGACGCCTGCATCTCCGGCCACCAGCCAGGGCGCGCCGACCGTGCGCACGCCCGACGTGACTGCGACGACCCCGCAGCCGATCCCGGGTTCGCCCACGAGCACGCCCGACGGCGACACGTTCGTGGCCGGTGCCCGCGGCGAGGGTGACGCGACCGCGCCCGCGACAGCACCGGCACCCGGCATCGTCGGCGAAGGTGGACTGCGCCCGACTGGTGCGTCGCGCCCCGACTTGGCGCGTCCGGAGACGGTCATCATCGACCGCTCCGTGCTCGGCCGCGGTGGCCTGCGCGTGCCCGACGGCTCGCCCGCAACGCTCGTCGGTCGCTCGTACCCGCTCGGCAACACGCCGTTCCGCCAGGACATCGTCGGAACCACGCGCCTCAACGGCGAACCGGCCGTGATCGTCGACGTCAACGCGAACATGCCGCTCGACGTGAACCGCGTGCTCGCGACCAACCCCGCGCTGCTCCACGGCGCAAACGGCATTCCGCCGGTGCCGGGCGGCTACGACGCGATTCTCGCGAACCCGGCGCTGCTCGGCGGTCGCACGGTCGCGATCGACATGGGCAACGGCAACTTCCGGATGTTCCAGGTCAGTCGAGACGGCACGCAGCTCGTCGACATGCAGGCACGTCGCACGATCGTGCCGCAGTCGGAGTTCGCCGTCCGTGGCATTCCGTCGCGCAACCCGATCGCGGACATCGTTACCAACCAGCGCATCGACCCGAACTTCGACGGCACGACCGCGCTTGCGAACGTGCTGCGCCAGAATCCCGATTCGCTCAACGGCACCACGATCCGCATTCGCCGCTCCGAGAGCGCCGTCGGTGCCGGTCGCGCGCTGCACCGCACCTCCGACGGGTGGACCGTCGACGGCAGCCGCATCAACCAGACGACGGGCGAGACCGAGTTCCGCGTCACGCGCCGCAATACGCAGAATCACAACGAGACGCTCGAGCAGTGGGTCTCCGCCGCCGACGTCACGCAGCTCAACCGGGCCCGCCTGGAAGGCGACTACGGACAGCTGCCGGGTCTCTCGTTCACCGTCAATGGCACGCGCTATCCGGATGCCGAGTCCGCGAGCCGTGCGCTCGGCGACGATCGCGCGGTGCGCGCACAGCAGTCGGTGAATGCCTTCCACGACTGGTACTACGCGACCCACGGCCGCGCACCGAGCGGCGGGCGCGACGTGGAGATCATCTTCAGCAACGACCCGGCGCACGCCAACAACGCGTTCCGCTCGGGCGATCGCATCATCATCGGCGAGACCACCGACGGTCGCGGCGGCGCGTTCTCGCCCGGCGTGCTCGCGCACGAGAGCGGCCACGGCATCCTTGCCGACACCACCGGCGTCGGCGGCGGCCGACGCAATGAGGCAAGCGCCATCCACGAGGCGATCGGCGACTTCTACAGCTCGTCGTTCGAGCAGGACTGGGCGGTCGGTCGCGGCTTCACGCGCAACGGCCAGGTCATCCGCGACATCAATACCGGTGCCGGACTCGTCCAGAACTACGGCGACTACATGAACCTCGGCGCCGTCGACGCGCGTGCCGGCGTTCGCCCGCACAGCGGCTCCGGCGTGCTGTCGATCGGCCTGCGCAACATCCAGCAGCGCCTGGGCTGGGACGAGACCACCTCGCTCGTGGACTCCACGATCAACGATCCCGCCCTGCGAGGCGACCTCGACTTCCGCTCCTTCAGCGACGCGATGCGCCGTCAGGCCGTGCAGCGCTGGGGCATCGACGATCCACGAACGCAGCAGGTCTTCTCCGCGCTCGACCAGCAGGGCCTCGTCCCACGCTTCCAGCCGGGCATGGTCGCCACGCGCATCCGCTCCACCGGTGTCGGCGACGGCCTCAACTGGAATGTGGCGGGCACCCTGCCGGACGGCCGCGTCACGCTGACGCGAACCGATGCGTCGGGCCAGTCGTTCATCACGTACGCCCTGCCCGGCCAGCTGCAGTGGGGCAGCTACCGCAACCAGAACAACGCGCTCGTCAACCCGAACGTCGCATCGGCGCATGGCGCCGGCGTGCAGGACACCAACGCTGCAGGATTCGACGCGGCACGCGCCGCGCTGCCGACCGCGGCCGCACGCCCTGACGGCGTCACCGGTGCCGCCGCTGCCTACCGCCCGACGTTCGGCGACCTGCCCGCCGCGCAGCAGGCGCGCTTCGCCGCCTTGCGCGATCGAGCGCTCGGCCTCGTCGAGCCGCACATGGTCGTCAACCGCCACGCGGGCAGCGTCGAGCACCTGCAGCAGAACGGTTTCCTGGACAGCGCCAACTCGCGCGCCGGCGCGATCGACGCGCAGCGCCCCGACGGCTACACCGACGCGCGCACCGCTCGCGAACGCCGCGAGGGCATCCACGGCCCGGACGTCGTGTACGGCTCCGTGCAGTTCCGCCCCGCCGGAGCCGACGGCGTGGGCATCGCGCAGGGCTCCGGCGCCACGCAGGCGCAGGCGGGCATCGACACCGGCCTGGCCGGCGGTCGCACGTCCGCCACCGGCCGCGCTGCAACGGGTGCCGAGACCGGCCTGCGCTTCGGCGCCGACCAGTACGGCTCGACCGCGCTCGTGCTCGATCCCAATGCCGTGCTCGCGCGCTCGACGTTCTCCTCCGCCGACCTCATGCGCACCGAGCAGACGCGCCTGGGGGCTGCCGAGAACTTCAACGACGTTGCCGGCGAGTGGATCCTCCGCCAGTTCAACTACATCGACTCCGACGTGTCGCTCACCGGTGCCACCGGGCGCGATCGCGCGCTCGGTCGCGCGGAGCTCGATCGCATTCTCGCGCTGCCCGACGACCAGGCCGCCGCAGCGCTCGCACAGGCGATGGTGCGGGGCTCGGGTCGCTACAACGGCTACATGGAATTCCAGGTCGTCGACGGAGTCACCGCGCCCGACGTGCGCGCTGCGTATGCGGAAGGTACCGGCGCACCCGTCGACATCTCGGAAGCAGCGCCGATGGGCATCCACGATGCCGATGGCGACGGTATCGCCGACCTCGCGAACCTGCCGCAGGTCGATCCGTTCACGGGCCTGCCGATCGCGACGACGAGCACCTACGGCATGTCCATCGCGGATGCGATGCGGGCAGCACGACTGCCCGGCGAGTTGTCGCAGGCCGCGCCTGCGACCGCCTCGACGACCGCAGGCGCCGCCGGGCCGATCGCCGGTGGCCGCGATGCGGCGTGGCGCCCCCTGTACGACACGGGCGCAGGCGGCATCATCGCCACGCCGGCGCGTCCGACGCTTGCACGGCGGATCGCCAACCACCTGACACTGTCGCAGACGGCCACGGCGGTGTCGGCAACGTCGGTGCAGGCCCAGCAGCTCATGGACCGCGAGCGAATCGTACGCGCGCAGCAGGAAGCGGAGCTGGAGCGCATCCGTCAGCGCCTTGCTGCGCAGCAGTCGCTCATCGACGCCGCGATGCGATAGCTCAGGCGCCCGGCGCGGGCTCCTTGCCGAGCGTCGGGTCGAGCAGCAGTGCGGCTTCCATGATCGGCGTCATGAGCGGCTCGAGCGGAGTCGTGAGCGCGGCGAGCGACGCGTTGGCGTCGGCCTGGGTGGCGTCGGCGGCGGCTTCGGTCAGCAGCGCGGCGATGCCGGCGACGGCCTGTCGCATCGCGTCGGAGCGACCGGCGAGTTCCGGGGCGAGGGCGACGGCGCCGTCGATGGCGGCGAGCATCGCGCCCGTGGCCTGCTCGACGGTGAGCTTCTCGAGCAGCGGTGCGACGAGGTCGGCGCGGCTGGCGCCCTGGCCGGCCATCGACTTGGTCATCGCGGTCATCGTGGCGGTCATGACGATGCCCATCGGCACCGCGACGAGGGCCTTGGCGGCCTCCTCGCGCGTCGTCGGCGCGGGGAACGTCGGCGCTTCGGTGCGGACGCTGGCGAGGGCGATCGGGGCGAGCTGCATGCTGGGTGTCTCCTGCCGAAATACGGTCGGTTTCGCGTCGACTTCCTGTCGATGCTCCGAGGATCGTATCGGAGCGGGATGACGCCCGCGCCTTGAACCAGCCGGAGTCTGCCCCGGTCTAGACGATCCCGGTGGCGACGTACGGCAACTCGCCGTCGACCATGATCGGCTCGACGACGTGCTGCACCTGCGGCATCGATGCGAAGGCCACCGAGTCGGTGGGCTTGCCTGTCAGGTAGGCGAGCACGGTGCGGGCGTCTTCGCGCAGGTCGTGGCCGGCGACGCCGTTCGCGTCGCCCACGACGATGATCTGCGTGAACTCGGTCGGGTCGCTGCGGCGATCGTGGAGCGCGTACTCGGCGATGTAGGCCACGTGCACGCCGCGCAGGCGCAGCTCCTGGACGAACATCGGCACGAGTTCGGGGTCCAGGTCGTCGGTGGTGCGCAGCGTGACGAGCGTGGAGTCGTCGAACACGCGCACGCCGGCGGCGTCGCGCAGGCGCTGGATCCGATCGGCGGCGCGGCGCACCACCACGAGCGGCAACGAGATCGAGTCAGCGCAGCCCGGGTTGACGTGCAGCCCCACCGAGTTGGTTGCGGCGAGCACCACCAGGTCGTCGCCGGCGATCGCCACGGCCGGCATCTCGTCCCCGCCCATCGGCGCGTCGGGATCGGCGAGCGCCTCGGCGTCGGTGAAGGCGGTCAGTTGAAACGCGCCGTCGCCGTCGCGCCAGATGCCGAGCGGCAACGCCTCGCCCTTGGGCAGCGAGCCGTCCTCTTCGAGCTCGAGCGTGCCGTCGTGGGTGACGACCATCGTCGACGCAAGCAGGCGGTTGATCGCCGCACGCTGCACGTCGTCGCGCGAGGGATCGTCGCGAAACAGGCGCATCGCGTAGCGGAGCGAGTGGTTGGGCTCGTGAGGAATGGTTCGCATGACTGACGTGGTTGCCGCTGTGGCGACTGACAAACGGCCAACGTGTCAGATGTGCGCGCTCCTGCACGCTTTCGTGCAGCTTCACGGCGCGGTCACGAGGGCTTCACGCGATGCACATCGTGCGTGGATACGTTCCGGCCATGACCATGCACCCCACGTCCGTCCGCGCGACGACTCGCCCGATCAGCTGGGCGATCCGCATGCTTCGCGACCCGTCGCTCGTCGACGGCGCGAGTGCCATTTCGCCGGTGCGCGGGAGCGATGACGCCGCTCGTGCGCGCTCGATCGCGTGGCTGCTGTGCAGCAGATCCGGGTGACATGCAGGGCTCTTGCGGTTCGGTCGCTGCTTTGTAGGCGCGCCTACAGTCGCGATCCGCGTTCCGTCGTTTCCTTGAGGCACGGGGAACGCGGCGCCCAGCGCGCCGATCAGACGGGGGCACGACATGGACTGCATGCACGGAATCGGATCGCACGGCGCAGCGAGGCAGCTGGGGCTCGCCAGCCCGACACACGACGCGAGCGGCGGCGGCTCCACCACTGCGGTCGGCGGGCTGCAGGGCGCGGCACCGGAGCTGGGCACCGCTCCCGAGCTCGGCGCGATCCTGCTGCAGCTCACGCGGGCCGTGGAGGCGCTCGTGCAGGCACTCGGCGGGGCCGGTGCGCTCGCGCAGGCACCATCGGCGTTCGCGGGCACCGATGCTGCACCGGTGGCGCTGCGAGGTGGCGGACCTGCTGCCGAGACGAACGATCGACCTCGACGCGACGGACGCGGTGGCGACCGAAATGGCCGCGGTGACGATCG
>JBBQUY010000125.1:0-5557 GCA_038212015.1 Gaiellales bacterium
TCGGGAGCGCTACCTGTTGCCGGGTGAATCGGCTCCCGAGCGCAGACCGTCGATCACGAACGGCGACGCCGGCATATGCGCGTCAGACTCGTCCGGCAGGGCGAGCACTGCGCCGCGGGCAACGAGCTGCGGATGCGTCGCGACCTGCGACGGGTGCAGCACCCGCACGACGCACGCGTCGCCACCGGCCTCGCCGACGAGCAGCTGCTCCCACGCATGCGCGTCGCGGGCAGTGAACACCGCTTCCAGGTCCGCGCGCAGCGAGGCCTGCGCAGTCGGGTCGTACTGCTGCTCCGCCAGCTCCGGACGCTCGATCGCAGCGCACAGAGCAGCGAAGAACTTCGGTTCGATCGGGCCGAGCGAGATCCACTCGCCGTCCGCGCATCGATACGGCCGGTAGCACGCAAAGCCGCCCGTCAGCAGCCCGCGCGCGCGTGCATTCGCGGGCGCCAGCCCCGCACCAGGCAGGTGCATCGCCTGCAGCGCCAGCGCCGCCTCCGTGAGCGAGATGTCGAGCACGCATCCCTCGCCGGTCGTCGCGCGTCGAAGCAGCGCCGCACAGATCGCGGTCGCCGCGGTCTGCCCACCGGCAAGGTCGGCGAGCGGCACCGGTGGCAGCACGACCTCGTCCGGCGTGCCGGTCTGCTCGAGCAGCCCCGCGACACTCTCGTAGCCGATGTCGTGTCCCGGCGCCTGCGCCCACGGACCGGTCTGTCCATAGCCGCTCAACGAGCAGTACACGAGCCGCGGATTGCGTGCGCGCAGCTGCTCGTGACCGACCCCCAGTCGCGTCGTCACGCCGGGCCGAAAGCTCTCCACGAACACGTCCGCCGCGTCGGCGAGCTCGTGAAATCGCGCGACATTCGCCTCGTCGCCCAGGTCCAGGAACTCGATCTGCATGTCGCGACGCAGCGACCGGTACGCGAGGCTCAGCCCGTCATCGCCCACTGGCGGCAGCGTCCGCAGCGGATCACCGTGCGGGGGCTGTTCGACAACGGTCACGGTCGCGCCCAGCCATGCCAGGTTGAGCGAGCAGAACGGACCCGGAAGGTACCGCGACACGTCGAGCACGTGGATGCCCTCGAGCGGACGCTGAGCGGGCACGGTGGCGGAAGCGGCATCGGACATGGGCGAGACGGTACCCCGGCCCGCGCGATCCTGCGCCCCGCGGTGGCCGCCAGCGGCAGCCTGCGTGCCCCGAGGGCCACGGACGCCACGAATTGCTGGCGCGGCGGCAGCCACCCCGGATATGGTCTTCGCGCTCCAGCGGGAACGGCGTGGAGGCGCCGATGGGGCAACAGGACAGGGAATCCAGGGACGGATGAGGGACGAGATGCTGAAGGTGCGGGAATCGCGGCGCTATGCCGCATTGCTGATGATGAGCGTGTTCGGCGTGGCGATGTCGCGCTGGCTGGAAGCAGCCGCGATCTGATCGCGTTCGCCACGTGGCGGGCGGTACCCCGGCTGCTAGCCTTGCGCGGTGGCAGACGACGATGAACAGGACGAGCGTGGCAGTGCGGGCAGCGGTGCCACGCGTGGGCGTCCCGGGCGTCCGCGCGTCGGGGAGGAGACCGGCCCGTCGCGCCGCCGACGCATCCGCGAGGCTGCCGTCACGGTGTTCGCGAACAAGGGCTACCACGATGCACGCGTGAGCGACATCGCCAGCGAGGCAGGCGTCGCCCACGGGCTCGTCTATCACTACTTCGCAGGCAAGGAACAGCTGCTCCAGGATGTGTTCCGCCGCACCTGGCTGCACATCGAGCAGGGCCTGCGCTCGATCGAGAAGGGTGGCGGCACCGCCGGCGAACAGCTTGCCGAGATCGTGCGGCTGCTGCTCGGCTCCTACCGCATGTCACCCGACCTGGTGCGCGTCGTCGTCCTGGAGGTCACCCGCTCCGGGCACCTGCGCGCACAGGTCGACGAGATCGCCGAGGCCTTCAAGATCATCGAACGCATCATCGAGGCCGGCCAGGCACGCGGCGAACTGCGTGCCGACATCTCCGCCACGCTCGTCTCGTTCGTGTTCTGGGGTGCGGTCGACGAGGTCCTGACCGGCTGGGTGTTCGGCACCCTTCCAGGCAGCGACGACGACGTCGCGAAGGCCGAACACGCGGTCGTCGAGCTCGTGCTCAACGGCCTCGCGCCCCGCTGACGACGTCGCGCACGCGTAGAGCCTGACTGCGTGGGGTACCGTGACCGGGATGTCACACCCAGGCCAGAGCCCCAGGAAGAAGTCACGCCGATCGCCGGACCGCGAGCGCCTCGCCGTCGTCCCGAGCCCAGGCGTCGTGAGCAAGGTCGACGCGGACGGATCCGACAGCTCCGCGACCGACACACCTGCGGGCGACACGACGGTCGACGATGTCGCCGACATGGTCGACGAGGGGGGTCCCGCCACGCCGACGCCGATGCGCCCGCGACGTACCCCACGCATCTCGCCGCACGCCCGCCGTCAGGCGACCCGCGCGCGCCGCACATGGTTCGCGTTTGCGTTCTTCCCGTTCTTCGCCGTCTACGTGGTCATCGACGCGTTCCGCGAGCTGCGTGACCGGATCGCCCGCGCTCGTGGCGTGCAGCTCGAGGCGCGACCGCCGTTCTCGCGGCCCGACGGGATGCCCGCAGCCGAGGACCGAAGCGTCGCCGACATCGTTGCCACCATCGAGTCGTTTCCGTTCCGCCCGGCCCGAATCTCGACAAACGCGGCGTTCTTTCGCGACCACGGCCCCGACGCGCTGGGCGCATTGCTGAGCCCGAACCCGCAGATCACGACGATCCCGCACCTGTACCCGCGCCCGTTCGAGCAGCGCCTGTTCACCGGGCACGGCGGGGTGCAGCTCGCCGGGATGCAGGCGATGCACGCACACCGCGGCCCCGCGGTCGTCATCTGCCACGGCCTGCTCATGACGAAGAACTTCGACGCGATCATCCAGATCGCAAAGCGCGCGTTCGAACAGTGGGGCTTCCACGTCGTCACGCTCGACCTGCGCGGCTGGGGCCAGTCGGCCTGGACGACCGACGCGCCCGCGAGCGCTGGCTACCTCGAAGGACGCGACATCGTCGAAGTCTGCCGCGAGCTGCACCGCGACCCGCGCGTGACGAGCGTCGCCGGCATCGGGTACTCGCTCGGCGGCGCGAGCATGCTCAACGCCGCGCACGTGTCGAGCCTCGCGGACGACCACCCGCTCGACGGCGGCACGGTGGCCGTCAGCCCCCCGACCGTCATCGACGTGGCGCTCGACCACATCTCCACCAAGCCGCACTGGCGGGATCCGTTCTTCGGGCTCTGGCACGTCTTCCAGGCCGCCATCAAGGGCAATGTGCGACGGCGCGGGCTACCGCAGGACGTCCACACCTGGCGTGACCTGACCACCACGCTGAGCGCGCCGTACTACGACATCTCCATCGAGGAGTTCTGCACGCGCGCGAGCGCCGCGAACTTCGCGCACGAGATCACCCAGCCGGTCCTTGCGATCCACGCGGCCGACGACTTCCTGGTCCCGGTCCAGCACGCGTACGCGCTGCAGGACGCCGTCGCCGACAACCCGTGGGTGCACGTCGCGGTGCGCGACGCCGGCGCGCACGTGTCGTTCGGCGCGGTCGACGCGTCGTGGTATCACTCGACGCTGCGCCGCTGGCTCGAGTACTGGGCGACGGAGCCCAACCAGGCTCCCGAAGACGCGCCGATCGACTAGGCCGCTTCGCGTTCCAGCTCGACCTCGACGAGTTCACCGTCGACGGCGGCCGGCAGCATCGGTACCTCGGGAGCGGCGGGAGCCTGTGGGCCGGCCGGCGTCGGCGCATCGATGCGAACGGCCTCGGCCTCGACCTGGCTGAGTGCCTGATGCTTGGCGACCTCGACCTCGAAGTCGGTCTGCTTGCCGCGCTGGTAGTCCGCGTCGGCGACGATGAGGATGCGCAGGAACGCATTCGTGAAGTCGGCGTCCAGCTGCGTGCCGCGGCACTCCTGCAGGATCGACATCGCCTTCTCGGTCGGCATGCCGTCGCGATACGGGCGATCGGTCGTCATCGCCGAGTAGGTGTCAGCGACGGAGATCATGCGGCTGATCGCCGGGATCGCCTCGCCCTCGAGCCTGTCCGGATAGCCACGGCCGTCGATGCGCTCGTGGTGATAGCGCACGAGGATCGCGATGTCCTTGTACAGGTCGACCTCGCCGAGGATCTCCGCCCCCATCGCGGCGTGCGTCTTCATGAGTTCGTATTCCTCGTCGTCGAGCGGCGACTGCTTGTTGAGTACGCGTCCGGGCACGCCGATCTTGCCGATGTCGTGCAGCAGGCCGGCGAGATGCGCGAGGCGCACCGTCTCATCGTCGAAGCCCATCTCGCGCGCGATGTCGCGGGTGTAGACGGCGACGGCCGCGGAGTGGCCCGCGGTGTACGCGTCGCGGGTGTCCAGAGCACGAACCATGGCGGCCGCGAACTGCAGGTTCGTTCGCGCCAGGATCTGCGCTTTCTCGGCGAGCTCCTCGGTGAGCTGGACCTTGCGGTGGTAGAGGCCGTTGAAGTATTGGACGGCTATCAGAGGTACGAGGGTCACCACTGATATCCATGCAGCGGCATGGGTCGACCCCCACGCGATGAGCGCAACGACTGGGGAAAGCAACGCTGAGGTAGCGACAATGCTGGCGCCCGCAGTAGGTACCATTTCCGACAAGGTCGCCGCACGTGCGCTGAGCATGTAGAGGATGACCAACGTCACATTGACCGTCAGGAATGCCATCGTAGCCACAAGCGTTTGTCCAAGGAAACCGAGGAGCGTGTCCGCAGACGTATTCGACGCTGCGAGCGCGCCGACCGAAGCCGCAATCGAGAATGCGCTCGCATTTGCAATTCTTGATCGATGGTGGACGAATGAGCCGGTAGCGTCGGCAAAGGCGACGAAGCCGGCCATTGGTGGCGCGATGATCGCCGTGACGAGAATAGGGACAAATGAGCCGGTCAACGAGATGCTGCCAATGATCGTCTCGGTCCGAGCCGCGACCAGGCAGACCGCGAAGAGGAGCGCGCCGAGTCGGAGTTCCGCCGGATCCGCGTTGAACGCGGCCAATACGGCAAAGGTGACCGCGGCGAATGCGTACGCCGCAACGATCACGGTCACCAGCGTGATGCGGCGATCGTGTGCGCGAAGAGGCGAAGCGGTTCCATCGACCGTGGGCACGACGTGCACATCGGTCGCATGAAACCGCTCCTTGAGCGAAGCCTTCGCTCGAGTGCTGTCTCAGCCGCGTCCGCGGAATGCGCCTGCCATGGCGGCGAGCGGCGCGATGGCCAGTGCGAGCGTGAAGAAGCGTGCCTTCATGATGTTTCTCCTTGGTGCCTTCCCGAGCTCTGGTGCGGCTCGGCGATACGACCGTGATACGACGGCGATGAACCTGCTGCAAGGGCCTGTGGCCGACCGATGAAGATGGGCCATGCGGCACTTGACGGATTCGCTGCGACGACGTAACGGTCAGTGCCGTTCTGTCGTCAATTCGACCATGACTGTCACGAAAGCGCCAGCTTTTCGACGCGATTTTTACAGCACCCTAACAATGGCCGC
>JBBQUY010000126.1:0-5364 GCA_038212015.1 Gaiellales bacterium
CGCAGGGGCGTCGCGCGGCACTCGTCCGTTACCCGTCGTTCACGCCGGGGGAACCTGCACCAGCTCCACGAGCACGCCACCCATCGACTTCGGATGCACGAACGCGACGGGTGTCCCGTGCAGGCCGAGCCGCGGCGTCTCGTCGATGAGTCGTGCGCCCGCGCGCGCGAGCGCGGCCAGTGCGTCGGGCACGTCGGTGACCGCCCATGCGACGTGATGGATGCCGGGCCCGTTCGAGTCGAGGAATCGTGCAACGCCCGACGTGTCGTCGAGCGGCGCGAGCAGCTCGTAGAGCGTGCCATGGGGCAGCCCCGGCGCACCGGCCGCGCCCGCCCATTCCAGACAGGCGGCGTCGACGCCGAATTCAGGAACTGCGGCGCGCAGCTCGAGCGTCGCGCCGAGCATGCCGGTCCAGAACGCGAGCGACTCGTCCAGGTCACGCACCGCGATCGCGACGTGATGGATCCCGACCACGCCGGGGATCTCGTCCGACATGTCAGTCCTCGTCGGCGACGGCGTCGTCGTCGTCAGGCGTGGCTGTCTCGTCGTCGACGACCTGCGTGCTGAATGCGGCGACGACGTGCGGATTGTTGAGCGGGCTGGGCTTGGGGTGCTCGACGCCGAGGATCTCCTCCACCTCGCGCTGGTCGAGCGTCTCCTTCTCCAGCAGCACCTGCGCAAGCTTCTCGAGCAGGTCCTCGCGCTCGGCGAGCATCTCCTTCGCGCGCACGTACGCTCCGTCGGCGAGCTCTCGCTGCTCCTCGTCGCGCAGCTCCTTGGTGCGCTCCGACAGCGAGTAGTTGTCGGCCTTGAGCGCGAGCGAGTTGACGGTCTTGCCCATGCCCCAGTTGAAGACCATCTGGCGACTGATCTGCGTGACCTTCTCCAGGTCCGACGACGCGCCGTTCCACATGCGGCCGTACTTGAGCTCCTCGGCCGCTCGTCCACCGAGTGCGACGATCATCTGGTTGATGAGCTCTTCCTTGGATTCGGTGTACTTGTCTTCCTCGGGCACGTGCAGCACGTAGCCGAGCGCCTGGCCGGTCGGCACGATCGTGACGCGATGCACCGGGCGGGGCGGGTCCACGAACGTCGACAGGATCGCGTGGCCGGCCTCGTGGTAGGCGACGCACTCACGCTCTTCGACCGTCATCACCTTTGCCTGCGCGATGCCGGCGACGACGCGATCGAATGCCGCCTGGAAGTCCTTCTGGGTGATCGTCTCGCGACCATCGCGGCCGGCGTAGATGGCGGCCTCGTTGCAGATGTTGGCAAGGTCCGCGCCCGTGGCGCCCGGCGTGCGGCGCGCGACGAGCTCCAGATCGAGGTCCTCGTCGAGCGGCTTGTCCTGGGTGTGCACCTTGAGGATCTCCAGGCGCCCCTTCACGTCCGGCGGGCCCACGTAGAGCTGTCGATCGAAACGGCCTGCGCGCAGCAGCGCCGGGTCGAGCGTGTCGAGGCGGTTGGTGGCGCCGATGATCACGACCTGCTCGCCGGTGCCGAAGCCGTCCATCTCCACGAGCAGCTGATTGAGCGTCTGGTCCTTTTCGCGGTTGCCACCGTCGCCGCCACCGGAGCGTGCGCCACCGATCGCGTCGAGCTCGTCGATGAAGATGATCGCAGGGGCGTTCTTGCGCGCCTCCTCGAAGAGCTTGCGGATGCGTGCCGCACCGAGCCCGGCGAACATCTCGATGAAGCTCGACGCGCTCTGTGCGTAGAACATCGCGCCGGACTCGCCGGCCACGGCCTTGGCGAGCAGCGTCTTGCCGGTGCCGGGCGGCCCGTACAGCATCACGCCCTTGGGAACCTTCGCGCCGAGCTTCTTGAAGCGCAGCGGATCGCGCATGAACTCGACGACCTCCTCGAGCTCCTTGCGAAACTCGTCGACGCCGGCGACGTCGGTCCACTTGGTGACGCTCTTGGAGTCCGGGGTCTGCACCTTCGCGTTCGAGCGCGGAATCATCTTGAGCGTCAGCCACACGAGCGCACCGAGGATGAAGAGCATGAGCACCGGCGCCCATTGAGCGAGGAAGTTGGGGATGCCGGCGAGGAAGTCGCGCAGCGCGTGCGCGAATGTAGCGAGGATGTCGTCCATGCCCGGCACATCGGCAGGCCCTCGGACCGTCTTGAGCCGCATTCCGGAGCGGAATGCCGCCGCGTCGCTGCAGTTTCGGTGCCGGGTCGGCTTGCGCGACTGCAGCAGCACGCCTTGCGTCGGAGCAGTTGCAGTTTCTGGTGGTTTTGCCCCTCAAGTCCGCGAGGTTTCGGGCCGATGGGGGGAGGGCAAGATCACCACGGAACCGGCGTGAAGGCGCACGCACATGCGACGCGTGTCTCATGCCGGCAAGATTCGGAGGGGTACCGATGAGCCAGTCAGCAGAAGAGCGGCTTCGCGCCCTGGAACAGCTTCGTGAGGAGCTGCTCCTTGGTGGCCGCAGCGCCGAGCTCGAAGCGCTCGACCAGGTGATCGCCGTCTCGCGCGCAAGCGTGGACGCGGGCACCGGCAGCGCCACCGGCGGTGCGCGACAGGTCGAGCCCAGCGCGTCCCAGGCAAAGGCGCCGAAGACGTACCTGAAGCTCAAGAAGAAGTACTACACGCCCGCGGAAGTCGCGCGTCGGGTCGGCGTCAGCCGCCAGACGATCGTCAAGTGGATCGAGCGCGGCGAGCTCGAAGCCGAGCTGACGCCCGGCGGCCACCACCGCATTCCGGCAAGCGTGTTCCATCGGGAGGGTCGCGGCGAGGCCGTGCAGCTCATCCCGGTCGATGAGAGCTAGGCAGCTCCGAGCTGCCACTCGTCGGGTCGTTGCCGCGACCTGACGAAACCGAGTTGCGCCCAGCCCGCCCACAGCGGGGTGCGCGGTGCCATCAGGGGAGGGGAGCCCCGGCATCCGCCACGCGCCTTGACACGGGGAGGTTCCGACTTCGGTCGGTGCCTCCCCTGTCTTCTTCCGCGCGAGGTCGTGACGAAGAAGAGTCGATGTCGTGACGTTGCGCGTGCGTTGCGTGACGACACGAACGAGACGATCGTCGTGGCCTCTCAACGAGGAGCGCCCCCGGGTAGCAACCGGGGGCACACCCACGAACCACTCGGCCATGCCGACCTCAGGTCGGCCCCTTCCGCCTCGGCGCGTGGCGAGGCCACCTGAAAGGCGGGAGAGCGCCGAGACCCATGATAGCGCGCGGGTCACGTCAGGCTGCGGCGCGCTCCTCGACCTCGAGCAGCGCCTGCAGCGCGGCTTCGGCCACGTCGAGCTGGTCACGGGTGGGCTCGACGGTGGTGGCGTGCGTCTGCAGCTTGAGCCCGGCCTGGGCTGCGGCGGTGGCGAGCGCGGTGCCGTGGCCGCGAGCGCCCGCTCGAAACAGCTCGGTGGCTGCGGCGATGCCGACGAGCTGGCCCGCCACGCGGGCAGCGCGAGGATTGTGCGGTGCGAGCGCGAGCGCACCCTGCGTGGCGATCGAGCTGAACACGAGCATCGGGATCGCGAGCTGCGTGCCGCAGCGCGGATGCTCGCGCGTTGCTTCGGCAGCCTCGATGCCCTGCTCGTAGCCGCCGATCGCCTTGTGCTCGGCGCCGTGGTAGGCGGCGACCTGGCCGGTGCGCATCGACGCGAGCGTCATCGCGAGCGAGAACGCCCCGGCTGCGAGTTCACCTACCGCGATCGAGCGTGCCCGGCGCCGCAGGCGGGTGGTGACGATCGTGCCGGCGACCATTCCGGCCAGCATCGCGCGCGATTCCATGCCCAGGCGCGCATCGGGCTCGGCCATGCGCACCGTCGGCAGCACGCGCAGCATGTTCGCCAGGCGGATCGGGCCGCGCAGCAGCGGCATGCGTTCGGAGATGCGCTCCCCGCCGCTCGGTCGTCGATCGCTCGTCGTGCGGATCGAGCCGTCCGCCGTGCGGATCGCCACCGCCCAGCTCGTGGGGCCGAGCACGAGCACGCCGTTCTGGAGCGCCATGCCCGCCAGCTGCATCTGTTCGGGTTCGGTTCTCGCCTGATCGTTCATGTCCATCAGTATGCCCCGCCCTGCACGCGGTGACGCGAGTGGCATGATGCAGTGCATGTCCGACCTCTTCGATGCAGCCGCCAGCGAGCACCGCCAGCGCCTCGCGCCGCTTGCCGACCGCATGCGCCCGCGCTCGTTCGACGAGGTCGCCGGACAGACGCGGCTGGTGGGTGACACCGGACGCCTGCGCCGTCAGCTCGCGCAGGGACACGTGCCCAACATGGTGCTCGTCGGGCCGCCCGGAACGGGCAAGACGACGATCGCGCGTCTCGTCGCGGCCGAAGCCAACATGGCGCTCGAGGAGCTGTCGGCGGTCGCAGCAGGCCTCGCCGACGTGCGCCGCGTCGTGGAGCAGGCACGCGAGCGGCTCGGTGGCTCCGGCCGCCAGACGGTGCTGTTTCTGGACGAGATCCACCGCTTCAACAAGGCGCAGCAGGACGCGCTGCTGCCCACGGTGGAGGCCGGCGCGATCCGGCTGGTGGGGGCCACCACCGAGAATCCGTACGTGTCGATCAACCGCGCGCTGCTGTCGCGGCTCGTGACGTATGAGCTGCAGTCGCTCGAGCACGGCGACCTCGTCGACCTGCTCGAGCGCGCCACGAGCGACACCGAACGCGGGCTCGCCCGCGGCGGCCCGATCGAGCTCGCCGTCGGAACCTGCGACGCGATCCTCCAGCGCGTCGGCGGCGATGCACGCGGCGCGCTGACACTGCTGGAAGCCGCGTCGCTGCTGGCTGCCGACCGCGTGGTGCTGCCTGAACACGTGCACGAGGCGAGCGACCGGCGCAAGATTCACTTCGATCGCGCTGGCGACCAGCACTACGACCATGCCTCCGCGTACATCAAGTCGATGCGCGCAGGCGACGCGGAGGGCTCGCTTCGCTGGCTCGCGCAGATGCTCGTCGGCGGCGAGGATGCGATGTTCGTCGCGCGGCGCCTGGTGATCTTCGCGGCCGAGGACATCGGTCCGGCGAAACCGATGGCGCTCGTGCTCGCCACCGCAGCGCTCGAGACCGTGCGCTCGGTCGGGATGCCCGAATGCCGCATCGCGCTCGCGCAGGCCACCCGCTACTGCGCCGAGGCACCCAAGTCGCGGCAGGCGATCGAAGACATCGAGCGGCACATGGCTGCGGTGCGTGACGGCGGCACCGCGGAGATCCCGCTCGAACTCACGAACCGCAAGGGCGCGAAGGACGCGCGTGCGATCGCCGGGCTCACGCCCGAGCCGCATCACGGCGACTGACGCCTCCGGTCACGCGATCCGCGCTCGCTGCGGTCAGTCGAACTCGAGCGGGTCACCCTGGGCGCGCAGGTCGAGCATCCCGTTGACGCCGATCGCGCGCAGGCGAGCTGCCTCG
>JBBQUY010000127.1:0-5320 GCA_038212015.1 Gaiellales bacterium
GCCTGGTCGGCGTGCTCATCGCCTATCTCATCGCACGATCCCTGTTCTAGGAGACACCATGGGCTTCGGTCAAATCGGATTCACTGAAATCCTCATCCTGCTCGTGGTTGTGCTGCTCCTGTTTGGGGCCAAGCGCATTCCCGAGATCGCCGGCTCGTTCGGCAAGGGCATTACGGAGTTCAAGCGCAACTTGAATGACGCGCAGAAGGCCATCTCCGATCCTCCGCCGCGCAATGATCGCGCGGTTGGAGAGAGCACGACGGCGGCTGACGCCACGGTGCGCGAAGAGGACCGCCCCGAACCCAAGCGCCTGTTGAGCTGACGTCTCGGTCGCACAGAGTTCGCCTGACAACAAAACGCCCCCGACATCATCGCGATGTCGGGGGCGTTTTTTATGCGAGTCGCGCGCGCAGCTCCTCAGCTTCTCGCGATCACGATCACACCGGCGCCTGACGACGCAGCGATGCGCGGATCTTCTGACGGTCGTCCTGAATCTTGGCCGACTCGCGGAGACCTACGAGATACTGCTGCACACGCTCGGATTTGAGCGCTTCCACCGTCTGCATGCGGAACACCGGCAGCGTGGCCACGAACGCCGAGCTGTCGGCGGGTGTGAACGCATCGAGGCGAAGCACGAAGATGTCATCGGACGACTTGATGGGCGCACTCACTTCGCCGACATCGAGTCCGAACGCGGCACCGATCGCTTCGTTGTACTGACCCAGTCCCGGCACCAGCGTTCCGCGCGAGAAGGATTGCGTCTGCTCGAGCGGCAGGTTGAGTTCACCGGCAGCCGCTTCCAATGAGGTGTTGCGGGCAGCCGTGGACACGCGCTGCGCAAGCGGCATCAACGCCTCGAGGCGCTTCCCGCGCTCGAGGCTGCGGCGAATGTCTTCCTTCACATCCTCGAGCGGCGCGATGCCGGAGGATCGAATGGAGTCGAGACGCGCGACATAGTACGCGTCAGGCGAGTCCTGCAGGTCGCTTGATTCGCCTACCGGCACGCCGCTGAATGCCCAGGCACTGATGCTGGGCACGTAGCGGCCGGCAAATGTGAGCGGCTCGTTCTCGGTGGCCACCACCGACGAGGTGGTGAGGCCCAGCTCGGACGCCGCACTGTCGAACATGGCCGGTTCCGTGGCGCCGCTGGCGATCATGGAGAGTCTGTCCGCCAGCCGATCCGTGGCGCTGGCCGTGGAGTCGCTCTGCCCCACGCTGATGAGCACGTGACGCAGGTCGAGCGTGTCACCGCGCTTCCGGTCCACCTTGATGAGGTGCCAGCCGAACTGCGTCTGCACCGGCTGCGAGATCTGGCCTTCGCTCAGGGCGTAGGCGGCCTCTTCGAACGGGGCGACGAAGCGGCCGCGCGTTCCGCGCCCGAGTTCACCGCCACTGATGGCAGAGCTGGAATCGTTGGACTCCCGGCCGGCGATTTCGGCGAAATCGGCACCTGCGACAATCGCCGCGCGCAGCGAATCCACCTTTCGTCGAGCCGCGGCCGAATCGGCGGCAGTGACCGCGCGCTCGATGGCGACCAGCGATACAACCGCTCGCGCTGGACGCTCGAAGCTCTCGCGATTGGCATTGTAGAACGCCGAGATCTCCTGGTCGGACACGGCAACCTCGCCCTCGGTGCCCTCAGGGCGGAACGCGACGAACGTCACGCGCGCGGAGTCGTTCCGATCCTTGAAGAGCTGCCAGAGACGCGCATCGGAGACCCACACGTCGGACGCGATCTGGTCGAACAGCTTCTGCTTGGGGATCTCCGCCCGATAGAAGTTCTCGAGCTGCGACAGCATTCCGGCCTGACGAGCCACCGGGCTGCTCAGGAAGCGCTGGTACTTGCTGATGTCGAACTGGCCCTCAGTCTGGAACTCCGGATTCTGCTCGACACCGGGGGGCGGGCTCAGCCGCGCCGCGTCACGAATCTCGTCATCCGTGACGGAGATGCCTCTCCGCTCGTACTCCTGACGGAGCAGGACGTCGTTCACGAGTTCGTCAAACACACGGTCCTCGAGCTGGCGGCGTTCGTCCAGCGTGATGCCGCGTCCGAGCCGCTGCGATTCCTGTGCCTCGAGATTCTGCACTGCCTGTTCCCACTGCAGGTACAAAATGTCCTCACCATTGACCTCGGCGACGACTGTATTGGTCGTCACTGGGGATCGACCGAGCAGGCCAGAGCTGTCCACGAGCAGGAAGCCACCGACGAACGCGATGATGAGAACGATCCAAACGTATTTCGCAGCGCTCCGCATGGATTGCAGCACGGGGCGGGACTCCTTCGAACGGGGAGGTTGGTAATACGCCCGAGCCGCGCGGCGACACACACGAATCTCGTGTGGGGCTGCACGTCGGGGACAAGCAGTGAAAAGTAGGGGACGCCAGAGTGTAAAGGCAAGTGACGTCAACGCTTTAGCGTCCGTCTATAATTGACTTCCCGAAGCGACGCGACATACGTTCCGCAGATGGACCGCGCCGGGAACACCACCCCAAGGGGAATGACCGGATGAGCACCGCCCGGATTGACGAGCTCCGCAGCAAGTTCGACGAAAACCCACGCCGCTATTTTGCGCCGCTGGCCAACGAGTACCGCAAAGCGGGTGATCTGACGCAGGCCATCGCGCTGTGTCGCGAGCACCTGCCCAAACAGCCCGGGCACATGAGCGGCTACATCGTGTTCGGTCAGGCGCTCTACGAAGACGGCGAGCTGGCCGAGGCACAGGATGTCTTCCAGTCTGCACTGGAGCTCGATCCGGAGAACCTGATCGCGCTGCGGCATCTGGGTGACATTGCCCGTACGCGCGGCGATGCGGGCGCCGCACGCCGCTGGTACGAGCGCGTGCTGGACGCTGATCCTCGCAACGACGACATCGCCGCGTTGCTGGAGACGCTCGCGCAGCGACACACGCCGCGCGCTGCCACGCCGATTGCGTCGGTGTCGGTCGTGCTTGACGAGCCGGCCGCGTTTGGCGCGGAAGCGATCGATGACGATCCGTTCTCGGCCCCGGATTCGCCGGCCTGGCATACACCGTCATTTCTGACGCCGTTGGCTTCGGCCGCGGTTCCGGCGGAGCCGGAGACTGGCGATGCGGAGATGCGGGACGAAGTTGTGGGCGAGGCTGGCGCCGAGCACTTGCTCGACCTGGATTTTTCGGCGGAAGCGCTGACTGCGGAAGTCGCGGAGGAGGTAGAGGCGGAGCCGCGTCTCATCGAGGCTCACGCGGACGCGATCAGCGAGGCCAACGCTGATGGAGACGGTGCAGGCAACGTCGCAGAAGTCGCGGGGGCGGAGTCTGACGCGTTGACCGCGGCGTTGGGCGCGTTCGCGGCGCACGATCCGATCGAGATGGCGAGCACCTTGCCGATGTTGGACGCTGAGCCAGCGTCCTGGGCTCCGCGTTCCGCGGCCGATGAAAGCGAGCTGGATGACAGCACGGCGGGCGAGACCGCTGTTGAGGCACGCGACGTGGCGCGCGCGGAGCCAGACGAGGTGGCGCTTGATGAGCTGTCCTCTTCGGCCGCGGCCGCGCCGTTCATGTATCTGCCGGAGACCTACGGCGACGACGAGACGTTTGAAGAAGGGCTGGTGGCGCAGCAGTGGCCCGACGCGAGTTCGCTGCCCGGGCGGCTTCACTCGCCGTCGCGCGGCGTGACCCCGATCAGCAGCGAGGCGGTCTCGGATGCGTTCGGTGAGGCGGCGCTTGACGATGAGGCAGTGGACGCGTCGGAGGCCGATGCATTGGTCGCGCCGGTGGAATCTTCGCTCGAGGTCACCACGGAATCGTCGGTCGAATCTTTGGATGACGCGTCGATCGAATCTCCTGTTGAATCGCTCGTTTCACTCCCGGTCGATTCGGCTGATGAGTCGATGGATGATGCGGCGGTTGATGCCCCAGTCGACGCGATGCACGATGAAGTAGTCGACGCGACGCACCACGAAGCGCAGGCAGTGGACGACGAATTCGACGATGTTCTCGAGTCCGGGCGCGAAGCCCTCGTCGACGAAGATCCGCCAGTCTCGACGGTGGATATCCCGTGGCTGACGGTCGCCGAAGAGGAGCGTGAAGCGCACGAGGAGGTCGCACTCGCCGACGCGGAGGCGGAAGCCGAGGAGCCGCAGGCTGAGGAGCCGCAGGCTGAGGAGCCGCAGGCTGTAGAGTTGGCGGCCGAGGAGCCGCAGGCTGTAGAGTTGGCGGCCGCAGCAGAGAGCGTCGATTCCGTGGCCGTCGAGGAAATGGACATCGACGAACTGCAGCTTGAGGAGACAGTGGCCGGGGAACTGGCCTCGGCTCCACAGAGCCCGGCGTTCGTCACCGAGACCATGGCGGAACTGCTGGTGGCGCAGGGCTTTGTCGACCGCGCCAGAACGGTCTACGAGGAACTGGTATCGCGTCGCCCGTACGACGCGGTGCTCTCGAGTCGTCTGGCGGAGCTGCAGACGATGAAGGACACCGAGAAGGACACCGACAGCGCGGCCGAGTCGACGCCGACGGCCACGCCAATGCCCGCCTGGAGCGCCACGCCGATTCGCGGCGGAACGCCCGTGCGCAGTGCGACGCCCTTCCGTTCGCGGACGCCACTCCGTTCGTCCACGCCGATTTCGGCCACGCCGATTTCGTGTGCGACGCCGGTGCACTCGTCAACACCGATGCAGTCGGCAACGCCGATTGCCTCTCCTGTGCTTCCGCTGGTCGCACCAACGGCTCGACGCACGGCGCGCGAACTGTTCGCCACCCTTGCGGGCATGCGCGTGGCGCGTCGCACGCCCTCGTTCGGCAGCGTGACCGTCGCCGTGCCCACGCCGGCCGACGGATTGGCCAGCCTGTTCGGAGAGACGGTGTTCCCTCTGGACGACCGCTCCGCGCATTCGCTGGCGAGCGCGTTCGGCAGCGGTGAGGGCATCGAGCCCGGTCCGTCGCTCTTCGCCTCCGCTGGCGCCGAGGACGCGTCGCGGTTTGGTGCCCAGTCCACGCCCGCGCGGCCGTCGCCGGTTTCCCCGCCACACGCGTCCGGGTCGGCGTTCTCCTTCGATCGCTTCTTCCCCGATCCCGCGATAGCGGGCTCGTCTGGCGCGCCCCCGGCTGATCCTGACGTTTCGCAGACCCCCGCGTCGGGAGTAGCTTCCGGGTCGGGCGACGCCGAACAGTCGGCGGGCCCGTCGTCAGCCGGCGCCGATCTGGCGCAGTTTTCTCACTGGCTGAAGGGGCTTTCCAACTCGTGAGTCCGGTGTGCGCATTGGTGTGCTGAACGGCCCGAACCTCAACCTGCTCGGCACGCGCGAACCCGCCGTGTACGGGACGACGACACTCGCGCAGATAGA
>JBBQUY010000128.1:0-5320 GCA_038212015.1 Gaiellales bacterium
GGCGTTCCGGGGCGCGATGTCACCGATCGCGAGCTGACCGTTCCCGTCGTCAAGGATGCGCGGATTCGGCCCGGCGCCGGCGTCACGGTCGACGAGCAGGGGATCATGGCGATCTCGACGGTCGACGGCGCGCCGTTCGTCGACTCCGAAGGCAACGTCGAGGTGCGTCACGAGCTCGTGCTCGAGGTCGTCGACACCGTCTGCGGCGACGTGACGTTCAACGGGAGCGTGCGAGTCGAAGGTGATGTCGGTGAAGGCCGAACGATCATCGCGCGTGATGCGATCCTCATCGAGGGCAACGTCGACCGCGCTCACCTGGAGAGCGGTGGGGCGATGACGGTGCAGGGGTCGATCATGTCGAGCATGCTGCGTGCCGGAGGCGAGCGAGCGGTCGCGGCGACGATCGCCGATCGCGTGCTCGAGCTGCCACGGGCGCTCGGCGTGGTTGCGGCGCAGGCGCGCCAGATGCGAGATTCCGGTGAGTCGCGGGGCACCGAGGTGTCGCATGGCCTGTCGATCCAGCTCGTGCTCGAGCGGATCCATCGTGCAGTGCTTCCCAACATCGGATCGGTCCTGGAGGACCTGCGCGAGGCCGGTCCGACGCACGCGCAGGCTGCCGAGCGCGTATCGCGCTGGCACCGCATGCTGTCGACGTCGGCGAACATCGGTCTGACGATCGAGCAGTACCAGGAGATCGTCGTGGAAGTCGGAGCGCTCGCCGAAGACGTGCAGCGTGCGACGGAGCAGCCTGCCGACCTGGTCGTCAGCTACATGCAGGCAAGCGAGGCGGAGGCCACCGGCACCGTCACGCTCACTGGCAAGGGCATCTTCAACTCACGCATCGTCGCGTGGGGCGGGTTGGAAGCCGACCACTACGAAGCCGTCTTCCGGGGAGGCTCGATCCTGAGCCACGGCCGCGTCCACGTGCGCGAGGTCGGTTCGCCGGCAGGTGCGAAGACGTCGGTGCAGCTGGCGCTCGGCGCGAGGCTGGAAGCCGACCGCGCCTATGCGGGCACGGTCGTCAGCGGTCCCGGCTACACGCATCGTTTCGTGGCAGACCGCTCCTGCGTGCGGATCGATTTCGACAGTGGCGGCTCGATGAACGTCGAGAGCCTCGCCGCCTGACGGCCTCGGCTTCGTACGACGGCGTCGAGTACCGAACGTCACGTACGAACCCGGCCGGAATCAGCGGGAGCGCGCGTCGTGGCTAGTCCCAGTTCGGGCCGATGCCGCGATCGCCGGGCAGGCCGCCCGTGACCTTCTCGATCTTCATCTTGCCCTTGGACTTGTGCAGGTCGACTTCGATCGGGGGGTTGAACTGCATGCCGTGCTGGTCATGCGTGACCCGCACCACCGGCTCGAGCGGATGCCCGGGCGTGTTTCCCAGGACCACGCCGTAGCGCCCATCGCTCAGCTGCACGGTGGTGCCGGCGCCGTACGGGGCGATCGCGAGGGCGAAGGCATCGACGATCTCGGGGCGGAACAGCCGGCCGCGCGCCTGGAGGATGAGCCTGTATGCCTCGTGCGGCATGAATGCCTTGCCGTCGCCCGACTCCTGGTCGCACAGCGAGACGTACGCCTCGGCGACCGCTGCGATCTGGCCGTGATCGTGCAGGTCGTCGCCCGACATCCCGCGCGGGTAGCCCGACCCGTCGTAGCGCTCGTGATGCTGCGCGATCGTGACCTTCGTCAGCGGCGAGAGCTCGCCGCCCTCGAGCAGGTCGAGCCCCAGCAGCGGATGCTGCTGCATGATGCCACGCTCTTCCGCCGTGAGGATGCCGTGCTTGTCGCGGATCGCGTCCGGCACCGCCATCGTGCCGATGTCCTGCAGCAGCAGGCCGACGCCGAGCTTGACCATGCGGTCCTCGACGCCATCCTCGCGGCGTTGTCCACGAAAGTCCTTCCAGCCGTGGGCATGGAAGAACTGCTTGGCGACGGCCGTGCCCACGACGCAGACGTTGAGGGATCGCTGCATGCGATCGCCGCCGAAGAGGTTGAGGTCGCTCAGGCACACGAGCAGGTTCTTGCGTGCGGCGATCTCGACGAGGATCTTGCCGATCACTCGCTCGACGTCCTGCATCTGATCGTGCGAGATGCGCGCGTCGCTGCCGCTCAGGCCCTGGAACGCGTCCTTGAGCACGCCGATCGCCTGTCGACGCGTGTCGTCGTTGATCGGCGGAAACGTCTCGATCCCGACCGAGAACTCGTCGTCGATCACCACGACACCGATACCGGCCTTGCGAAGCTTCTTGAGAATCGCCTCGGTGATCACCACGCCTGCGGCGAGCAGGGGAATGCCGCCGGCCTCCCCGGGCGGATACACGTGGCGGGCCGTGACCATCCCCGGTTCGATGTTGTCTATGGCGACCTGACGCACGGCGTCACTCTACCCGAGCCGAACCTGACGGAACCTGTGCATGCGAATGCAGCGATCGGGGGTTGAGGAACCGGGGGTCGGATGCCGATGGAGCTGGCATGGACCCCCGCCCTGATGATCCCCGCCGTCCACTCGCCGCGCGTCGAGCGACGGTGCTCTCCCATCTGGATTGCACGCTCGACGAGCAGATGCTGGATGCCATGCAGGGAGTCTGGTCGATGCTCGAACACGCAGCGGCGGATGCTCCCGCACACGCGCGCGCCGTACGAGCTCGTCTGTTCTGGGAGTCGCTGACGCCGGGCGGCGCTGCCGCAGCGCCGAGCTCGGTGGTGACGGACCTCGTCCCCGCGTGGAGCGCGGACGCGGACGAAGAGTCCGTCGCCGACCCGACCGAGGTGTGGATCGACGCAGACGCGGCCTGATTGCCGCGGTTCGTGCCGTCCACTCGAACGCCGTTTGCAGTTCGTCGCGCACGATCAAGACGGTTCAAGCGTCTCGACCTAGGTGCCGATGGCCACCACGGTTCGCTGGATGCGGACCGTCAGGGAGCGTCGGCCTCGCCCTCGCACCTGGCACGAGAATTTCTCCAGCCACGGATGGGCGGTGCACCACCTCGAACGAGGGGGAGCATCGCCTTCGTGTGTTGGTACGGCAGGGGGAAGGCCACATGACCGACCACATCGAAGGAGCACCAAGCACCATGCATCCGACCGTCGCCAAGCTGGTGGAAGAGGTCCGTGACCTACCGATGAGCATGAGCGAAACGCTCCCTGCCGTCATCGAGGCATGTGACAACGCCGACACCTCCGTCAATGACCTGACCGGCCTGATCAGCGCCGACCAGTCGCTCGTCGCGATGCTGCTCAAGCTCGCCAACAGCGCCTACTACGGCTACGCGCGCCGCATCGAGACGCTTCCCGAGGCGATCGTGCTGCTCGGCTTCTCGACCATCAAGTCGCTCGCGATCACCGCGACGACGATGAACCTGCTGTTCCAGAGCGAAGACGAACTGAGCGAGGTGCGCCACGAGATCTGGTCGCACAGCCTCGGGGTCGGTGTCGCCGCTCGCGCCCTGGCGCGCAAGCGCGGCAACATCCATCCGGAGAAGGCGTTCGTCGCCGGCCTGCTGCACGACCTGGGCATGATCATCCTGTCGGTCTACCGCAAGGACGATTTCCTCAAGGTGCTGTCGACCGCACAGGATCGCGGCATCACGTACGAGCAGGCGGAGGAGGACCTCCTCGGCTTCTCGCACGCGGAACTCGGTGCGCAGGTCGCGGAGGCGTGGAGCTTCCCGGCAACGCACTGCGAGGCGATCCGCTGCCATCACGACCCGTCCAGCGCGACCCTCCAGCAGGGTCTCGCACAGGTCGCACACCTGGCGGACTGGATGGTCGTCGACCTCGGTGTCGGCAAGCTCGTGGACACGGAACAGCCGGAGCCGGACGAGACCGCGCTCGCGGAGTTCCGCATCCCGCGCAAGGACCTGCCGCGCGTGGTCGAGAGCCTGCGTCGACTGTTCGCCGAGAGCGATGCATTCATGCCGGAAGGCTCTTCGGCCCCGATGAAGGAAGCGATGTAGGACGCACCCGCGTCCGCGTCCGGAAGGAATCACGGTGGAGCTGTTCGACGTCACATTCCAGACCCTTGACCTCGCGCTCGGCGCGGCGGGCAAGCGTCAGGAAGTGCTCGCGAACAATCTCGCGAACGTCAACACGCCGGGCTACAAGCGCCTGGATGTCGAGTTCGACGGGATGCTCGCGAAGGCCGTGGATGCCGCGCGTGCGGGTGACCGCAGCGCGCTTGACGCGATGCGACCGAACGTGTCGACGGACAACTCGGTGGCGGTACGCGCCGACGGCAACAGCGTCGACGTGGATCAGGAGATGGCGTTCCTGGCGGAGAACAACATCCGCTACAACGCGCTCGTGCAGCTGTCACAGAAGAAGCTCGAAGGTCTCAAGTACGTGATCAGCGACGGACGCCGCTGATGACTCGCAGCAACGACATGACCACGTGGACGGGGGTGAGGTAGATGGGGATGTTCGACAGCATGCACGTCAGCGCAAGCGGCCTCGCCGCCGAGCGCCTGCGCATGGACGTGATCGCGCAGAATCTCGCCAACGCGAACTCGACGCGTGGCCCGGACGGTCAGCCGTACCGCCGCCACGAGGTCGTGTTCCGCAGCTCCGACGTCGGCACCACCAACGGTCCGGGCCGCAGCGAGCGGGCGAGCAACCAGCCACTGCATGGCGTCGAGCCCGTCGCGATCGTGGAGGATCCCTCGGCGCTGCGCACGGTCTACGATCCGCAGCATCCCGATGCGGACGAGGACGGGTACATCCACTTTCCCAACGTGAACCCCGTCACCGAGATGGTCGACATGATGACCGCCACGCGTGCCTACGAGGCGAACGTCACTGCAATGAACGCCGCGAAGAACATGGCGCTCAAGGCCCTGGACATCCTGAGGTGACCTGAGCCATGGCACTCGGCGGAATCGGAGCAGGAATCGGCGGCGGCATCTCGATGCCCCTCGAATTGCTGGACGGCGCGACCAAGGGAATCGGCGCTGGCGGCAAGGCCGCGGGCGAAACCGCGCCCGTGGAGGACAGCAACGCCGCGAGCTTCGCCAGCGTGCTCAAGTCCAAGCTCACCGACCTCAACGCGAGCCAGGCCGACTCGGCCAGCGCGATGCAGGACATGGCGACCGGTCGTGTCGACGACGTGGCGCAGACCATGCTCCGCATCGAGCAGGCGAGCGTCTCGATGCAGATGGCCACGCAGGTGCGCAACAAGGTCATCGAGGCCTACCAGGAAGTCCTCCGCATGCAGATGTAGGCGGCGTCCCGTGCGCGGCCCTGGCTGCGTCGTGGGCCTCGTCCGACACGGCACAAGGGGCTCCGCCCCCGCCCAGAGGGCACCCGCCGCATCGTCCTCGGC
>JBBQUY010000129.1:0-5128 GCA_038212015.1 Gaiellales bacterium
AGGCGACCATCCGGCGAGGTGCCCGACACCTTGAGACCGGCTTCCTCGATCCGCGGGCGCAGCTCGAGGCTGACCTCGTAGCGGTGTCGGTGGCGCTGCGCGACGGTGTCGTTGCCATAGGCCTCGTGCGCCTTGGTGCCCGGCACCAGGTGCACCGGCTGTGATCCGAGGCGCATCGTCGCGCCCATGTCGGTGACCTGCTTCTGTTCGGGCAGCAGGTCGATCACCGGGAACGGGCTCTCCGGATCGAACTCCGAGGAGTTGGCGCCCGGCATGCCGGCCACGTTGCGCGCGAACTCGACGACCGCGACCTGCATTCCCAGGCACACGCCCAGGTAGGCGACGTCGTTCTCGCGTGCGTACTTCGCCGCGGCGATCTTGCCCTCGATGCCGCGATCGCCGGAGCCACCCGGGACGAACACTGCATCCACGCCACGCAGCACGTCGGCGACGTTGTCGTCGGTGACGTGCTCGGAATCGACCCAGCGCATGCGCACGCGCGCGCCGTGGTAGATGCCGCCATGCTTGAGCGCTTCCACCACGCTCAGGTACGCGTCGTGGAGCTTGACGTACTTGCCGACGAGTGCGACTTCCACTTCGCGACTGCGCCCGTCCATGCGGCGCACGAGCGTCTCCCACTCCGAGAAGTCGAGGTCCCCCGTCTGCAGCCCGAGCTTCCTGATCGCGACCGTGTCGAGGCCCTCGTCGCGCATCTGCAGCGGTACGCGGTAGATGTCGTCGGCGTCGGGGGCGCTGATGACGGCCTCCAGATCGACATCGCAGAAGCTCGCGATCTTCGACTTGATGCCCTCCTCCAGCGTGTTGGCCGAGCGGCACACGAGCATGTCGGGCTGCAGGCCGATGCGGCGCAGCTCCTGCACGCTGTGCTGGGTGGGCTTGGTCTTGAGCTCGCCCGCCGCGCCCAGGTACGGCACGAGCGTGCAGTGGATGACCAGCGTGCGATCGCGACCGACGTCGTTGCGGAACTGGCGGATCGCCTCCATGAACGGCAGGCCTTCGATGTCGCCGACGGTGCCACCGATCTCGGTGATGACGACGTCCACCTCGCGATGCTTGGTGACGGCCGCAAAGCCTTCCTTGATCGCGTCCGTGACGTGCGGCACGACCTGGATGGTGTCGCCCAGGTAGTCACCGGCGCGCTCGCGGCGCAGCATGTCCCAGTAGATGCGCCCGGAGCTGATGCTCGCGTGTCGCGACAGGTTCTCGTCGACGAACCGCTCGTAGTGCCCCAGGTCCAGGTCGGTCTCCGCGCCGTCGCTCGTGACGAACACCTCGCCGTGCTGGTACGGGCTCATCGTGCCCGGGTCGACGTTGAGGTACGGATCGAACTTCTGGATCCACACCCGCAGACCTCGCGCCTTCAGCAGTCGTCCGAGGGACGCGGCGGTGATCCCCTTGCCGAGCGAGGAAACGACACCCCCCGTCACGAAGACGTAGCGCGTACGATCGGCGGAGTTCTGGTCTGCCATGTGGCGTCCTCGGCTGGGTGTCGGTACTCGTGACAGGTTAGCGCGCGGCCGGGACACCGGGTCGGGGTCCCGCGAACTGTCTAGGTAGCCACGATGCTGCGCGCCTGCTCCAGTGCTGCATCCAGGTGCGTGAACAACCGCGTCTCGTCGAGGTGCTCACCGGGGATGCCGACGGCCTCGAGCACGCGCTGGTGCCGCTCCTGTGCGCCACACACGAGCACCGTGATGCCGCGGTGCTCGAGCGACTGGATGGTCTCGATGAGTGCGTGCGCGCCAGATGCGTCGAGCACCTGCAGCCAGCCGAGTCGCAGCACGACGACCTTGGCGTCGTCGAGGGCCGTGAGCTCGTCCAGGAAGCGCTGCGCTGCGCCGAAGAACAGCGAGCCTTCCAGGCGGTAGACGACGACGTGCTCGCGCAGCAGGTCGCGCAGCTCGGAATCGTCGACGTGGTCGACGCGCGCGGCCGCGTCTTCTTCCTGCACGCTGCTCGCGCGGGCGAGCCGACGCAGCACCAGCACCATCGAAACGAGCAGCCCGATCTCGACCGCGAGGACGAGATCGAACGCGATCGTGGTGAAGACGGTGGTCAGGAACACGAGGGCGTCGGAGCGACTCGCACGCAGGATCGACCGGGCTGCCGGGATGTCGACCATGCGCACCGCAGTGACCATCAGCACCCCGGCAAGCGCGGCATACGGGATGTAGGCGACGACGCCTGCCGCACCAAACAGCACGGCCGCAAGCACGATTCCGTGGAAGGTCGACGCCATTCTCGTGCGGGCACCGGCTCGGACGTTGACCGCGGTTCGGGCGATCGCCCCGGTGGCGGGCATGCCCCCGGCGACGCCGGCTGCGATGTTGGCGAGGCCCTGGCCGACGAGTTCACGGTCGGGATCGCTCGCGGGCGTGTCGGACATGCCGTCGGCCACGCGTGCCGACAGGAGGCTCTCGAGCGCGGCGAGCGCGGCGATGATCGCCGCGGCTGGCAGCAGCTCGTTGAATGTCGCGAGCGACGGGACGTCGACGCCGACCGCGAGCGAGCCAAGTTCGATGGTTCCGATCGTACGCACGTCGAGGCCCAGCGCGACCGCTGCGATCGACGCGAGCACGATCGCGACGAGCGAGCCCGGAATTGCCGGCCACAGCCGACGCAGGACGATCATGGTGACGACCACGCCGAGTGCGAGCAGGATGCGCGAGGTGGAATGGCCCCAATCGGCATGCTGGAGCGCGTGGATGGTGGCAGGCAGCGTGTCGTTGTTGCTCGAGCGCGGCACGTCGAGCAGCAGCGGCAGCTGCTGCAGGAAGATGATCGTGGCGATGCCGACCGTGAAGCCCTCCACGACCGGCCATGGAACGAGGGTGACCGCGCGACCGAGTCCGAGCCATCCGGCGAGCAGGACGATGCATCCGGCGAGCACCGCGAGCAGCGGCACCGCACCGATGCCGTGCACGGCGACGACGGGAACGATCACGACGGTCATCGCGCCGGTCGGGCCTGACACCTGCAGGTTGGAGCCACCGAACACTGCGGCGACGATGCCGGCGACGATCGCGGTGATGAGTCCCGGCGTGGCTCCGAGACCAGCGCCGATGCCGAATCCGAGCGCGAGGGGAAGCGCGACCACGCCGACGGTCAGTCCGGCGACCAGGTCCGCGGTCCACGTCGCGCGATCCTGTGGAAAATCCTCGCGGCGAGGCAGCGTCCGATCGCGGACCGTGCCGAGTGCGGCGCGGAGTGCGTTTGGATCGTTCGTGGACTGCATGGCTGCAGTATCTCGGGTGTGGCGGGTCAGCGTGTGCTGCCTGCGCGGCGACTGACGGCTGCATCCGCACCCAAAAAGCGCGGACCGCGCAGCTGGCGGGCATGCTCGCGAGCGGCGTCGTCAGTCGCGTCCGCGCCGAGCATCCGAACGAGCTCGTCGAGCACGGCGTCCTCGCCACGAACCGAGCTGAGCGTCGTGCGCACGCCGGCGCCGTGGTCGGCCTTCTCGATGACGACGTGCGCGTCAGCGCGCGCAGCGACCTGCGGCAGGTGCGTGATGCACAGCACCTGGCGGCGATCGGCGAGCCTGCGCAGCATGCTGGCAACTGCATGGGCCGTGTGGCCACCGATGCCTGCATCGATCTCGTCGAAGAGGATCGTGCCCACGCCTCCAGCCTCGTCGGTCGACGTGGTGGCCACGAGCAGCGCGAGCGCGATGCGTGAGAGCTCGCCGCCGGACGCCACCTGCGCGACGGGGCGCGGCTCGATGCCGTCGGCGGGCGCGAGCAGCAGCTCGACCTTGTCCGCACCGTGTGCGGTGAGCGCGGCCTCGGCGACCGCCACGCGGAACACGCTGCCCCCCATCCCGAGCTCGTCGAGCGAGTCGCGAACGTCTGCGGCGAGCTGGTCGGCGAGCGCACGCCGCGATGCGGTGAGCCGCTCCGCAACCGCGGTCGCGGTCTTCAGCGCAGCAGCCGATGCGGTGCGGGCTGCTTCGACGGCACCCGTCGAGTCGTCGACAAGCGCGACCTGTTCGCGCGCGTGCTCCCATGCGAGCAGCACCGATTCCAGCGTTCCGCCAAAACGGCGCTGCAGCTCGTCGTAGGCACCGAGCCGTTCTTCGATGTCGTCGAGCGAGCCGGGCCCCTCGGCCAGGTCGACGAGTCGTGATCCGAGCTGTGATGCGACGTCGGTGAGCGTCTCCTGTGCTCCGAGCAGCTGTCCGGCGAGCTCGTCGAGCTCCGGGTCGAGTTCGACCGCGGCCTGCACCTCGGCATAGGCACGACCAGCGAGGTCGATCGCGCCACCGTCACCACCACCGTCGAGCACCGCCGATGCACGCGCGAGGGCTTCCACGATGCCTGCGTGATGTCGAGCGCGATCGCGCTGGCCACGCAGCTCGGCCTCGTCCTCGATGCTCGGTGCCACCGCGTCGAGACGCGCGAGATCGTCGCGCAGCTGGTCGCCGCGAGACGCCGCGTCTGCTGCGAGCCGTTCGACTCGCGCGAGCTCCGCCGCGGCGGCCGTCCACGCCATGTACGCAGCGCGCATCTCACCGAGCAGCGTGGCGTGAGTCGCGTCGCCCGCACCGTCGAGCGTCTGGCGCTGGTGTTCGCTCGAACGAAGCCGGACCTGCACGTGCTGACCTGCGGTCGCCACCAGCAGCTTGCCTGCGGCCGCCAGGTCGCCCTTGGTGACGGTGCGGCCCCATGCGAGCGCGCGGCTTCGACCGTTCCCGTCGACGCGGCGCGCGAGCACGAGCGTGGTCTCGCCCTCGGGGCGCAGCTGCGCGAGCGTCTCCACGTCGGGATGCGACCAGAATGCATCGGACGGCTCGAACTCACCCTCCACCCATGCCTGCTCGCCGCTCGGGCCGACCTGACCGGCGTCAGCGTCGCCGCCGAACAGCAGTCCGATGGCCGTCGCGAGCAGGGTCTTGCCGGCACCGGTCTCGCCGGTCACGGCAGTGAGACCCGTGCCCGGAGCGAACTCGGCGTGCTCGACGATGACCAGGTTCTCGATGTCGACGCGAACGATCATGCGCCTGCCTCCGTGGTGGGTTCCACCGGCGTGACCTGGCGGTCGCTCGCGCGAACGCGGGGCCCGTGGAAGTGCATCTGCACGGCAAAGTTGTCGCGGTAGCGTGCGTAGA
>JBBQUY010000130.1:0-5082 GCA_038212015.1 Gaiellales bacterium
CAGTTACGCTAATTCCCCCGGGCGGGCTGGCGGGGGGGCCCCCAGGGCCGGCCCCCCCCGACGACCGCCGATCCTCGCTCGGCCAAGCCCGTGCAACGCACGCCGCTGAACCTTCGATGCAGGGGCAGGGGAAGTTCGGGAAGCGGGGGAGATCCAGATGGCTGTTGCCGAGTTGAGTCAGGTCATGCGCATTGCGATGCGCCTCGACGATGTGGTGCGACCAGGCGCAACGAAGCTCGCGGCGGCCGTCGATCAGCTGCCGTTCATCGCGGACTCGCCCGAGGCGATGTATCGCGCGGCGCATCCACGCGTCGCCGTGCAGGCAGCGTTCGACAACGCGAGCGCCGGCCTTGCCGAGCTGCAGGGCGTGCGCGCATTCACGCGCGCCGACCACTACGGCCGCGTCGAGCAGGGCGTCGCGTACCTGGGCCGCGCGCTCAACGACACGCCGGTCAGCCAGGAAATCGTCGATCCGACCTGGACGAATCTGATCCGCAGCGCCAACGACGCGTTTGACGACGTCGTGCGCAAGATGGGCTCGCCCGGCTCGTACTAGCGTCGAGCGTCAGGCAGGTGCGCCTGAGCGCACCTTGTTGGCGCCGGTCTCGCGAATGAGCGTGCCGATGCTCGAGAGGCTCTCGAACGTGCCCGCGTCGCGCCACCAGCCCTGCACGGTTGCGTGCGTGAGGTCGCCGCGCTCCATGTAGGCCTTGTTGACGTCGGTGATCTCGTACTCGCCGCGCGCGCTCGGCTCGAGCGTGCGAACGATGTCGTAGACGTCCGAGTCGAAGCAGTACAGGCCCACGACCGCGAGGTTGGAGGGCGCTTCGGTGAAGCGCTTGTCGAGCATCACCGGCTTTTCGATGAGGTCGACGATCTCGCCGCCTTCGCCGAACTGGGGGACGCCGAAGCGCTCGGGGTCGGGTACTTCCTTGAGGAAGATCTTGGCGCCGGATGCCTGCTCGTCGGCGAACGCGCGGATCTCGTCGACCTCGGCGTACTCGAAGATGTTGTCGCCCAGGCACACGACGATCTTGTCGCCGGCGGCGAAGCTCTCGGCCATCGCCACGACCTGCGCGATGCCGCCGGCCTCGGTCTGCACCTTGTAGGTGAGGTCCAGGTCAAACAGCGGCTTGCCGTCGCGCGCGGGGGTGTGTCCGTCGCCGAGCAGGTCGATGAAGTCGCCCGCGTGGTTCTGGCCGGTGACGATGAGCACCTCGCGGATGCCGGCTGCCTGCAGCAGCGCGAGCGAGTAGTAGACCATCGGCCACTCGCCGACGGGCAGCAGGTGCTTGTTCGTGATCTTCGTCAGCTCGCCGAGGCGGGTGGCCTCGCCGCCGGCACAGATGAGGCCCTTGGCCATGTCAGTCGATCCTTCGTCGCGGACGGTTCGCTCCAAGCCTAGTCAGAATCCGCTGCAAAGTGGGAGCGCCGCCGTCGATTGTGCCGAATGCGGCCATGGCCCCCGTCAGCGCCCAGCGCCCGGACCGCTGCCCTCGGCTTCCACCGTGACGGACGTTCCTGCGGCCAGTGAGCCGACGTGGGCGCTCCCCGATGGGATGTAGCGCGTGCCCATGGTCACGAGCAGGTGCGCGATGCCGAGCGCCACGAACCAGCGCATCGGGGCGGTCTGGTCGTCGAAGCCGAGCAGCCATGGGGAGGCGACGAGCACTGCCGCGAGCAGGTAGTCGAGCGCGACGTGCACTGCGAGGGGAATGCGCGCGGTGACCCTCACCGGACCGTCAGCCGTCAGCGCGATGACCACGAACGCAACGCCGACGACGTAGGACCACGTCGATGCCGCGTCGCCGAATCCGAACAGTGACGGCGCCGCGAAGCCGGCAGCGGCGGCCAAATACTCGAAGAAGCCGTGCAGGAAGAAGGCGATCGGTCCGGAGCGAAGCATGCAACCCATCTACCCGGACGGGCCCCGGGCAACCAACTCGTCGTTCAGCTCGTGCCGGGCCTGCGCCCGTTGCGAAGGTCGTCGAGCTCCGCGTCGGACGGGTCGAGCGTGCCGGTGCGCAGGTAGCGGACCATGCGCTGCATCTCGTAACCGTACTGGTGCGGATCGCGCAGGTAGGGGCGCAGCCAGCCGATGTGGTCGCGCAGCTGCGTGTGCAGCAGCAGCACGCCGTGCAGCGGGTTGGCGAGGATCGCCTTCGCGACGGTACCGAACTGCGAGCCGAGCTTGCCGGTGCGCACCGCGATCATCGCGTCGAGGCCGACGCCGGCGTCACCGGCGACGGGCATCGTGATCTGGTCGCCCGGATGGTTGATCACCCGCACGCGCGGATCACGACCGCCGGCGTACTGCGTCTGTGCAAGCCACGGATGCCCGACCAGGATCGCGCGCGTCACGACCGACCCGACCTTCGCATCGGCGAGCGCCTCGCCGATGATCCACGCGCCCTGGCTGAGCCCGCCGAGCAGCACCTGCGGGCGCTGCAAGGCGGGCATCGCGGCGAGGCGCTGGCGGATGCCTTCGAGCACGAGCTTCATCGTCGCGAGCCCGGTGGGCACCGACCGACGCAGCTCCCAGGCGGCGTCGTACTTGAGCGCCACGACGGACGCGTCGCCCTTGGCGCCGTACTGGTACGTCGCGGCGAGCTGAAAGTCGTGGTGGACGCCCTTCGCGTCGGTGCCGGGCACCCACATCACGATGTGGCCCTTGGAAAAGTCGATCGAGGCGAGCGTCGCTTCGGCGTCGGCGCGCGCGGCCTTCCAGTCGACGTTCCACGGCCCGCCGGCCTTGGAGAAGCTGCCGAGTTCGATCTGCTCGGGCAGCGACCAGCCGCGCGGCGCACGAAGGAGCGCGAGCAGTTCTTCTTCGGTCGATCGCCCTCGCGCGCGTGCGCGAGTGTTCGATGTCGACGCGAGGGATGCCATGCTCACCTGCATGCCATCCATGATCCCCGGACCTACCATTCCGTAACGTATACCGGAAGCGGAGGAATTGACGAGCGCGTCAGGCGGCGCGAAGGCCTGCGTAGGCAGCGATCGCGGCGCTGCGCTCGAGCCGGCGGTGCGCTTCCTCGCCGTGCGCAGGATCGTCGAGCGCCCCGGAAGGGGCGGCCACGCGGGCAAGCTTGGCGAACTCCTGGCTGACCGGCAGCGTGCCATGGCGCAGGTATTCCACCGCGCGGGTCATCTCGCCGTCGTAGACGTGCGGATTCTTGAGCAGCGACTTCACGAACGGGATCGCGTAGATGATGTTCGCGAGCATCTTCACGCCGTGGTCGGGGTTGGCGGCGATCGCCTTCACGAGCGAGCCGGCCTTGGTGAGATCGAGCGTGCGGATCGCGAGCATCGCGTCGAGCCCGTCGGTGGGGTTGCCGCGCACCGGCAGCGTCACCTGGTCGCCGGCGTGGTTGATCACGCGCACGCGCGGGTCCTGCCCGGCGTTGTACTGGTGCGCCGCCAGCCACGGATGGCCGAGCAGCACGGCGCGATCGACGACCTTCGACACGGCCGGGTCGGCCATGACCTCGCCGATGATCCACGCACCCTGGCTCTCGCCGCTCAGCAGCACGCGATGGTCGCCACCTCGAGCACGGATGCCCTCGAGCACGAGCCGCATCGTCGCGATCCCGGTGGGCAGCGACTGGCGCAGGTGCCACGTCGCCTCGTACTCGAGCGCGACGAGGTTGGAGCCGTCGCCGCGGTAGGCGTCGCGGACGGCGGCTTCGAATGACCTGTGCGGGCCGTGGTTGGAGGTGCCGGGCACCCAGATCACGATGTCGCGCTTGGAAAAGTCGATCGCGTCGAGCGTCTTCTGCGCATCTGCGTGCGCGCGCTCCCAGTCGACGGTCCATGAGCCGCCCGCCTTGGAGGGCGACTGCACCGGCCAGGTGCGAAGCGTGCCGGAGTTCGCATGCGGGATCTTGCGCGGGTCGACCGGCGCCGGCGCCGCCGCGGCAGCCGCAACGATCGCGAGCGCCCTGCGGCGTCGACGTTCAGCAACTCCCCCAGCTGTGCGTACGACCTGCATGCCACCCCCATCGGCCTTGGCCTGAGCATGCTTGAGACCAAAATCCCCCATCCGAACCGACAAAAGTCCTGCATAACGCTGCAATTTCGTGAGAAGGGCCAGATCCGGCCAGCACCTCGTCGCGCATGCTCGGAACCGCACCCGAGCCACGGCTTCGCGTCAATCGGTAGGGTTTGGCGCATGTCTTCTTCTCCCAAGCGAGTGCTCGTCACCGGCGGCTGCGGCTTCATCGGCAGCCACTTCATCCGACTGCTCATGGCCGAGCACCCCACGACCGAGGTCGTGAACCTCGACGCGATGACGTATGCGGCGAGCCACGAGAACGTCGCGGAGGTCTCGGGCGACCCGCGCTACTCGTTCGTCGAGGGTGACATCGCCGATGCCGAGGTCGTGGGTCGCGCGATGCAGGGCGTCACGCACGTGGCCAACTTCGCCGCCGAAAGTCACGTCGATCGCTCGATCCAGGGCGCCGTCGACTTCATTCGCACCGACGTGCTCGGCACCTACGTGCTGCTCGAGGCTGCCAAGCGCGTGGGCGTGGAGCGCTTCCTGCAGGTGTCCACCGACGAGGTCTACGGCTCGATCGACCAGGGCTCGTTCACGGAAGAGCACCCGCTCGAGCCGTCGAGCCCGTACTCGGCGTCGAAGGCCGGCGGCGACCTGCAGGCGCTCGCGTACATGCACACCTTCGGCCTGCCGGTGGTCATCACGCGCGGCTCCAACACCTACGGCCCGAACCAGTACCCGGAAAAGCTCATCCCGCTGTTCGTGACCAACGCGCTCGACGGCCAGAAGCTGCCCGTCTACGGCGACGGCTCGCAGGTCCGTGACTGGATCCACGGGCGCGACCACGCCAATGGCGTGCTCTACGCGCTGCTCGGCGGCACGCCCGGTGAGGTGTACAACATCGGTGGCGGCAACGAGCGCACCAACATGTGGATCACCAGGCAGATCCTCGAGCAGACCGGTGCGAGCGACGAGCTCATCACCTACGTCGAAGATCGCCTCGGCCACGACGTGCGCTACTCGCTCGACACCTCCAAGGCGCAGCGCGAGCTTGGCTGGAAGCCCGAGATCGCGTTCGACCAGGG
>JBBQUY010000131.1:0-4946 GCA_038212015.1 Gaiellales bacterium
TCGACGCCTGGAGCGACGACGAGCCGGCCGCACCGCGCAGCGAGTCGCGCGGTGCGGTGTTCCAGCCGACCAACGACGATTCGGCCGCGGGCAGCGACTCCGACGAGCAGGCCGTCGAGAACGGAGATGCACTCACTCCGCGCGAGGTCTACTTGAAGGTCTCGCCCGCGGTCGTGCACATCGATGCGCGCGTGATCAAGACCGAGACCGGCTTCTTCGGCATGGAGCAGGAGCGTGAGAGCGAAGGCACCGGCTCCGGCTTCATCATCGACGACAAGGGCCACATCGTCACCAATGCGCACGTCGTCAACGATGCTTCCGAGCTGACGGTGGCGCTCGGCGTCGACAGCATCAAGGTTCCGGCGAAGCTGGTCGGTGTCGATCCGTCGTCGGACCTCGCGGTGATCAAGATCGATCCGGACGCGCCCGAGCTCGACGGCGTTGAGCTGGCGACGGTCACGTTCGGGGATTCGGCCAAGCTGCAGGTGGGTGATCCGGTGCTGGCCATCGGCAATCCATTCGGGCTCGATCGCACGCTCACCACCGGCGTCGTGAGCGCACTGCAGCGTGAGATCCCCTCCCTGAACGAGTTCCAGATCGGCGACGTGATCCAGACCGATGCCGCAGTCAATCCCGGCAACTCCGGTGGACCGCTGCTCGACTCCCAGGGCCGCGTGATCGGCGTCAACAGCCAGATCCAGACGCGCAGCGGCGGCTTCGACGGCATCGCGTTCGCGGTGCCGAGCTCGCGCGTGCAGGCCGTGGCCAAGGACCTGCTCGCCGACGGTGAGGTGAGCTACGCCTGGCTCGGCGTTGCCGGGGGTGAGATCACGCCAGAGCTCGTGAAGGAGCAGGACCTGCCCGTCGACGAGGGCGTGCTGCTCGGTGAGGTCAGCGACGGATCGCCCGCCGACAAGGCAGGCCTGCGGGGCGGCAAGCGAGCGAGCGTGCTCGGATCGCGCAGCGAGCAGGTCGAAGGTGGCGACATCATCCTGAAGTTCGACGGCACCACGCTCACATCGATGCGGCAGCTCGCCGACATCGTCGACTCCAAGGAGCCGGGTGACAAGGTGAAGGTCGAATACCTGCGTGGCGAGGACCGAAAGACGACGACGGTCACGCTCGGCGAGCGCCCGTCGGAAGTGACCCGCGACAACTGAGTCGTGCCGCGCCCCGCGGGGCGCGGACGTCGGCCTGACGGCAGGCCGCCTGCGGCCGCGCTGACGCAAACCGGCGATCACCGCACTCGAATCGGGCGACATCAGGGCGATGAGCCCGCTCCAATCCCTTCGCATCGCAGGCGCGGACATTCCGCCGCCGCCGAACGCACGTCGCCGAAAAGGCGCGTCGAAGCCGGCCGGCAATCAGCACGCGGTCCCGCGCAACGAGCATCCGGCCGGGAAGCTGCCGGCGATGCGCATCACGTGGAAGGACGGCTCCAAGTCCGGCCGCCTGGGCATCCCGATCGTGCGCCCGCTGTCTGAAGGTCCGACCGAGTCGCGCACGCAGGCCGTCGAGGCCGCCAAGCACCTGACGCGCATCGACGAGATCCTGCGCGAGCGCTGGAATCGCGCCGGGTGGGACGACAAGGGTGGCGCGCTCACCGTCGTCGTCAACCAGCGCGCGATGGGCGGCAACGCCTACTTCGCGAGCTTTCCCAACGGCGCTGCCGAGATGGGCATCGGCATTCGCGACGCGCGTATCGGGTTCCAGCAGAGCCCGGCGTACTCACCGTCGATCCTCTTCCACGAGCTCGTGCACGGCGTCGTCTCTTCGGAGCTGCGCGGTCTGCCCGACCGCGTGCAGCCGTACCTCAACCATCGCGAGCACAACGCGATCAACGAGTCGATCGCGGACGTGCTCTCGACGGGGCTGCTCGGCACGAACTGGCGCAACGGCCACGAGATCCGTGATGGTTCGCCGCTGCGCGACCTGACCGATCCGAGCGTGCCGAAGTGGAACGGGTCGGTGCGCAAGGACACCGGCCTGGAAGAGCACACGCTCGCGGGAGTGGTGAGCCGCGCCGCGGTGGTCGCCGCCGAGAGCGCCGGCACGCTGCCGGTCGTCGACGCCTGGTACGCCGGCATCGACACGCACTATCGCAAGGAGCTGCTGTCGGTCGACAAGGAGGGCGCAGGTCGCGCGCTCGGTGCGTGGGTGCGCGCCACGATGCGCGGCGCCGAACAGGTCGGCGGAAAGGGCAGCGACCTGGTCGAAGCAGTGCGCGACGGCTGGGAAGCAGTCGGGCTGGGTCGCTACGCGACCAAGGAGCAGCTCGCCGCGACGAAGGCTGCGGGCGAAGCGAAACCGGCAGGCAAGCGCCGCACGACGAAGACCTGACGCGCGTCAGATGCCCCGGAACCTCACCAGGTCGCGGTACGGCTCCAAGTGACGATCGGCGGTGACGAACGTCATCTCCTCGGCGCGCGCCTGGGCCAGCAGCATTCGGTCGAACGGATCCTTGTGACGCAGGGGCAGGTCCACGTACGCCGACGAGTGATTGTGGGTCATCGCCAGTTCGAGCATGCCCGCGCCTTCGACGAGCGTTCGCCGAACGTCCTCGGGGCGCTCGACGAGTCGACGGAGCGAATGCTTGATCGCGATCTCAAAGAGCGACACGGCGCTGAACGAAACCGTGCTTGCAGGGTCGTCGAGCGCGTCTTCCAGCAGGTCGAGCGCTGACTGCTCGCCCCGCACGAACCAGAGCGCGACATGGGTGTCGATCAGCAGGTCGTCGCTCACGTGAACAGGCCTTGGGGATCGTCGTCGATGCCGTCGTCGTACACGCCGGTTCCAGCCCAGATTTCGCGAGACAGCTGCTCGGCCTCGGGTCCGATCCAGAGATGGTCGTCGTTGCGTGGCGGGTATTTGTCCTTGAGCGACCCGAACGCGGCGCGCCAGTCAGGCGCTGCCGCGCGCACCAGCCTGACGATCGGCTTTCCGTTTCGAGCGACCACGACATCCGCGCCGCCCTCGACGGCGGCCATCAACCGCGAGAAGTTCGTCTTCGCCTCGTGGACGTTCACCTGAATGTACTCTCGATTCGGAACCATGCACCAACTATAGCCCGCAATTCGGGCTAAGCCCACATTGCGGACCAGTTCGCGAAGGTACGGGTCGATGCGGCTTCCGGTCCGGTCGTGTCAGGTCGACCTTATTTCGCATCGCGTAGCGACGACGAACCGGCTCCCCGTCTCGGATTTTCGAGTACCATCCATCTCGCACCACCGTTCGCGAGCGCTCCCCGCCCGCGCATCGGACCGACTTCCCCGAGCCTCAGGAGATACCGGCAATGGCCGACCTCGTCATCAAGAACCTCCACGTCGAAGTTGAGGGCAAGGAGATCCTCCGCGGGATCGACCTGACCGTGCGCGAAGGCGAGATCCACGCGCTCATGGGCCCGAACGGCTCCGGCAAGTCGACACTCTCGTACGCCCTGATGGGACATCCCAAGTACGAGATCACGCAGGGCTCGGTGACGTTCGACGGACAGGACCTGCTCGAGCTCGAGGTCGACGAACGCGCGCGCCTCGGCCTGTTCCTCGCCTTCCAGTACCCGCAGGCCGTGCCCGGCGTGTCGGTGACCAACTTCCTGCGCATGGCGGTCAACGCGCACCGCGGCGTCCTGACCGCCGACACCCGCAAGGACGATCCCGACGCGCCCAAGCCGATCAAGATCCCTGAGTTTCGCAAGATGCTCGAGGCGGCGATGGACCTGCTCAAGGTCGACCGCGACCTGATTCGCCGCTACCTCAACGACGGCTTCTCCGGCGGCGAGAAGAAGCGCGTCGAGATCCTGCAGATGGCGATGCTCAACCCGCACGTCGCGATCCTCGACGAGACTGACTCCGGCCTCGACATCGACGCGCTCAAGATCGTCGCCGAGGGCGTCAACACGCTCGTCACCGACCGCGGCATGGGCGCGCTGGTGATCACGCACTACCAGCGCCTGCTCAACCACATCACGCCCGAGTTCGTGCACATCCTCGTCGACGGCAAGATCGTCGCCGACGGCGGTCCGGACCTGGCCAAGCAGCTTGAGGCCGATGGCTACGAGAAGGTGCTCGCCAGCTTCGGCGTGGACCTGCCGGCGCGCCACGGCGGCGACGCCAACAAGGCCAAGACCGCCGGCGTTGCCGTCGGCGCGAGCGCCTAGTCCAAGGGGGACTGACACATGACGATTCGACGAAGCGAGAGCCGCGGGCCCGCAGGGCACATGGCCGAGCGAGGAGACATCGCACGATGTGCTCCTGAAGGGAGCACATCGTGACTGACATCACTCCGGTCGCGACGACCGAGCTGACCGAGGCCGAAGCCGACGCCGTCGCCATGGGCGACTACAAGTACGGCTGGTCAAACGACGACAGCGCGAGCAACTACGCGTTCAAGAGCGAACGCGGGCTGACCGAGCAGACGGTGCGCGACATCTCCGCGCACAAGAACGAGCCCGAGTGGATGCTGGCCGAGCGCCTCAAGGCGTACCAGTACTTCCTCGATCGTCCGATGCCCGAGTGGGGCGCGGACCTGTCGGGGATCGACTTCGACAACATCTACTACTACATCAAGCCGACCGAGACCCAGGCGAAGTCGTGGGAGGACCTGCCCGACGACATCAAGGACACGTGGGATCGCCTCGGCATCCCGGAAGCGGAGCGCAAGTTCCTCGCAGGCGTCGGCGCGCAGTACGAGTCCGAGGTCGTGTACCACAAGCTGCGCGAGGACCTCGAGGAGCAGGGCGTGCTCTTCCTCGACATGGACTCGGGCCTGCGCGAGCACCCCGACATCGTCAAGGAGTACTTCGGGAAGATCATCCCGCACAACGACAACAAGTTCAGCGCGCTCAACACCGCGGTGTGGTCGGGTGGGTCGTTCATCTACGTGCCGCCGGGCGTGCACGTGGAGATGCCGCTGCAGGCGTACTTCCGCATCAACGCCGAGAACATGGG
>JBBQUY010000132.1:0-4689 GCA_038212015.1 Gaiellales bacterium
CTTCTGCAGGTACCGTCTGTTTTCTTCCCTGCTGAAAGAGGTTTACAATCCTAAGACCTTCTTCCCTCACGCGGCATTGCTGCGTCAGGCTTTCGCCCATTGCGCAAGATTCCCCACTGCTGCCTCCCGTAGGAGTCTGGACCGTGTCTCAGTTCCAGTGTGGCTGATCGTCCTCTCAGACCAGCTACGGATCGTCGCCATGGTAGGCCATTACCCCACCATCTAGCTAATCCGCCGCGGGCCCATCCTTCACCACCGGAGTTTTGGTACGACACCTCATGGCATCGCACATCATGCGGTATTAGCCGAAGTTTCCCTCGGTTGTCCCCCAGTGAAGGGCAGGTTACCCACGTGTTACTCACCCGTTCGCCACTCGCCGGAGCCCGAAGGCTCCATCCCGTTCGACTTGCATGTGTTAGGCATGCCGCCAGCGTTCGTCCTGAGCCAGGATCAAACTCTCCGATGAAAGAAGGTTGACTGGCCCGGCGTCGGTTCCGAAGAACCTTCGCGGGCTGCCACCGAAGTGGCGCGTCATCTTTTGCATGGAACGTTTGATGACCTGATCCCAAGCGTCGGACGCGGCTGTGAGAGCCCGTCCGAAGCTGGGTGTTGTTTTGGAGTCATTGTCATCGCGGTGCCCGTGCCCGGCTGGGGTAGGACACCACGTTTTCTAGACATTGACGGGTCATCAGATCCCCGACTTCGCCTTCCACCGCCACATCTGATGGCGGCTTCCGACCGAATCCAACGGCTGCGCGGTCGTTCACATGCAGGACATGTGAGGACCACGCCGAAGTTGGTGTCGGCGATCTGCCCGTTACTGCTCGATTCTCAAGGACCAGGCGCCTGCCTTCAAAAGGTGGCGCGGCGAGGAACTATAGGACATCCCTCGCCACTGTGCAACCCGTAGGTGCATCTTTTGGCGAAATTCACGCCGGAAGTACGCTCCGAGCGGGTTTTTTGCGCTACTCGGAAGCGAAATACTGGTGGTGACAAGCCGGTGTAGCCGTTTCCCGAACCACCATCCTGGCTCGTCACCATCGGGCGACGGAGCGCTCTGGAGTTCCTCCCGCAGGGCCAGCTCCTCGCTCACGACGGCACTGCCTGCTCGCGCGTGCGCGCACGAGAACGGCGACGCCGCTCACGCCAGGGGCGCGGCGACCACGTCTCCGACTTCGGTGATCGCCGCGAGTCGCTGCTCCACCTCGTCCCGGTGACGGTTCACCACGTCGATGACGAATCCGTTCGCCCCGATGATGCCGCTGTAGCTGCGCACCTTCTCCTCCGACAGCAGCGTTGCCAGCTCCCGCTCGACCGCCGGCGCATTGCGCTCGTGATGTGCTCGCAGCGTCGCGTACACGTCGCCGGGCGCCACTCCGGTCAGGTCCGGCTCCGACGCGAACGTGAGCTGATACTCCGTCGACGCGTTCTGCGTGCTTCGATGCAGCAGGAAGGCCGCGCCGGCGACCGCGCCGATTCCCAGCGCGATTCCAAGGCCCTTGCCGATACCGGCTGCGCCGAATCGCGCGCCCAGGGATCCACCGCCCAGCGCCGTGGCGATGCCGGCTCCGCCCAGTGCAAGCCCACCCAGCAGCTGCGCGGCCGCCGGTCCCCGAGCGCCCCGCTCGGTGCCGATCAACCGGGGCTGCGCCGGATCGCTCGCGTCATCGCGTTCGATGCGCATGCCAGTGCCTGCCGGGCCGCCGAGCGGCGTGATCCGCCAACCGCCGTCGCCGGTCGTGCCGCCAGAAATCGTCGTCATGCGTCCCACGCTCCCGAAAGTTCCGTCCCGTCGCGCACGCGCGGTCCAGACGCGTGGCATCACCCGGATGTCGAGATGTGATGCGCGTTCGTTGCGCACCCGCGTGGCGCGCTCAGCGGGCCGTGAGCCCCTCCGAGCGCGAACGGTGCTACCTGGAGCTACGCGAGCACCTGATACTCGTCGTCCTTGGCCCCGGGACGCGTCGTATCGACGGGGCGCGAGTGCTCATGGTCCACGACGACCTCGAGCGACTTGATCGCGACCTCGCACTGCTCGGGCGTGCATTCGCGCGTCGTGAGGCGCTGGAACCACAGGCCGGGCGCCAGCACCACGCGAAGCGCCGCGTTGTCGGCGTGCTTGCCGGCAAATCGCAGCAGCTCGAACGACAGGCCCGCGATGATCGGCAGCAGCAGCGGCCGCGCGCCGATGATCTCCCATCGGTTCGCGCCTTCCAGGAACGTGAGCTGCGCGATGCGGAACACGATCAGGCCGACGAGGAACAGCCAGACGATGAACGCGGTGCCGCAGCGCACGTGGATGCGGCTCATCGCGTTGACCGCTTCGGGCTCGAGCGGCACTCCGCGTTCCCACGCGTTGATCGCCTTGTGTTCGGCGGAGTGGTACTGGAACACCCGCTTCATGTCGGCCATCATGCCGACGATCAGCAGGTAGACGCAGAAGATCGCGAACTTGATCACGGCCTCGACGAGCACGAATGCCCAGGAATCGCGCTCGCCGTCCGCGAAGATGAACGTCGACAGCGTCACCGGCACGATCTTGAAGAGGCCGATCGAGAAGCCCATGGCGACGATCATCGCCACGACGATCGCCATCGTGCCGAGCTTGTCGGGGTCGGGCTGGGGATCGTCCTCGTGATGCGGCAGCGGAACGGGTGCGCCGATCGCGGTGGTCGCGTTGGACAGGCTCGCCGCGCGCTCGACCTCGTGCAGTTCGGCGATCTCCGCCTTCGGATCGATCTCGCCCTCGTCCTCGGCGTACTTGGCTTCGACGCCCTCGATCGCGTATTCGCTCGAGACGAACAGCGCCTTCATGCCGATGATGAGCGCCTCGAACAGCGCAACGACGCCACGGATGACGGGGATGCGAGCCCATCGATGTCGTGACGCGAACGATTCGAGCTCGCGATGCTGGACTGCGATCGAGCCGTCGTAGCGGCGCACTGCCACTGCCCAGGAGTGCGGGCCGCGCATCATCACGCCGTCCATCACTGCCTGGCCGCCGACGGCTGCCGACGGCGCCATGAGCAGCACGGCGGGCGTGCGTGCCGCAATCCACGCCACTCGCTCCCACGGCGAGCGTCGACGGGTGATCGACGGACGGTCGGATGCGGCAGGCGCGAACGAGGTCATGGGACTGACACTACCCAAGTCGCGCGCCAGCGCACCTTGAAGTGCGCGCTACCTGCGCCGATCAACGCGTGGCGAGCGTCTCGCGCACGCGTCCGAGGTCGACGACCTGCGCCGTGAGGGCGCCGTCGATCGCGCTCTCGGCGAGGTTGAGCGAGGGGGTCGAGACCGGGAGCTGGTGGCATTCGCGACAGCGCGGCTCGTAGCTTTCCTGCGCCCCCACGCGAATCACGGGCTCGTCCGGAGATGCGGGACGACCACCGATGAGGCGCTGGGTACGCGTGGCAGGGCCGGCGCACACCTGGCAGATCGCCTGGAGCTTGTCGACAAACTCCGACACCGCGAGCAGCTGCGGAACGGGACCGAACGGCTCGTTCTTGAAATCCATGTCCAGCGTGGCGACGACGACCCGCTTGCCGGAATCAGCCAGCCGCAGCGCGACGTCGACGATTCCCTGGTCGAAGAACTGCGCCTCGTCGATGCCGACCACCGCGGCGTCGCCCGCCATTCGCAGAATCTCGGCGGACGTGTCGACCGGTCGGGCAGCGATGCGTGTCCCGTCGTGCGAGACGACGTCGGTCGCGTGGTAGCGGTTGTCGAGCAGCGGCTTGAAGACGGCGACGTTCTGCCGTGCGATCTGGGCTCGGCGCAGTCGGCGCATGAGCTCTTCGCTCTTGCCGCTGAACATCGAGCCGCAGACGACTTCGATCCATCCGCCTCGTGTCGGCATCTCGCGCATCGTTCGGACCTCCCCAGGGAGTGGCCTGACGCGTGGCCTGGTTCCCGGTCGCTCGACGTGGACCGATCTCGCGTGGTGCGGCGATCGGCAGTAGCGAAACGATACTGCGTCATTCGGACGCAGCAGCGGGACGTGCACTCACGAACGTGGCCCGCCCCGCCCGTGAGCGGGGCCGGTCCGGTCACGCAGCAGCGCCGCTCAGGCTTCGGGGGCCTCGTCGGCGGCAGCCTCGGCCTCGGGAGCAGCTTCCTCGGCGGGAGCGGCGTCTTCGGCAGGGGCCTCCTCGGCAGGAGCAGCCTCGGCCTCGGGCGCGTCGGTAGCAGCTTCGGCCTCGGGCGCGTCCGCGGGCGGATTCGCAGCAGCTTCGGCAGCGGCAGCTTCCTTGGCAGCCTTCGCCTCGGCCCTGGCAAGCTTCTCGGCCTCTTCGGCTTCCTTGCGCTTCTTGGCGTCCTCGAGGGCCTTGGCCTCCGCACGCGCCGCCTTGGCAGCAAGCACCTTGGGATCGACGGCCGGCGTGAACGTTCGCACGCTCGCCTTCTTCTTCTTGGAAGCCGTCGTGTCGTCCGCACCCGCCGTGGTCTCGAGCTTCGCCTGGAAGCGGGCGAGGCGCCCACCGGTGTCCATCAGCTTCTGCTTGCCCGTGTAGAACGGGTGGCAGGCCGCGCAGATCTCGACGTGGAGGTCGGGCTTCGTCGACCGTGTCTCGAACGTGTTGCCGCAGGAGCACGTCACCGTCGCCAGCACGTACTCAGGGTGAATTTCAGTCTTCATGTGAGCCCAGGATATCAGAGGCGATGCGGGCGGCCACGTTGCCACCTGAG
>JBBQUY010000133.1:0-4689 GCA_038212015.1 Gaiellales bacterium
CAGGGCCGACGACCCGGCGCTCGTGTCGAAGCGGTCACGGACCTTGAACGCGATCGCGAACGTGTCGCCCACAGCGTCGTCGGCGTCGGGCCCGAGTCGCGATCGAACGTATCGGAACACGGTCGGGGCGTGGCGGTCGAACAGTAGCCCGAAGCGTTCGGGCGCGGCGATGGATGCCGTGATGCAGTCGGCATCGTCCATCGAGCGAGATTCGGTCACGTCAGGGTGCATGCACCCGGTACTCCACGGACGCGGCGATCCGGTTCATGATTCATCGCGCTCCGAATAATCGATCGACGAAGGTCGCAGTATGTGGCAGCTTCGTCGATCAAGTTGGGGTGGAGGCGCGCGGACCGAAACTTGGTCGACGAAACTCGCGAGATGTCCACGTTACGTCGATCAAGTTGGGTGAGCGCGCTGTCGCAGGACGCGTGAACGCGCAGGGCCGCGGCGCGCGAGGGGCGCGCGAGGGTGCGGCGCGAATCAGCCAGCAGGGGCGGCGGCGCGGGCGGCCTCGAGGGCCTCGTCGCGCGTGCCGTGGATCTCGAACACGCGATGCAGGCCCGTGATCTCGAAGATCTTGATGATGTTGCGGTCGCTGCACACGAGCAGCAGCTGGCCACCGACGGGGCGCAGGCGCTTGACGCCGCCCACGAGCACGCCGAGCGTGGTCGAGTCGATGAACGTCGTGTCGGTGAAGTCGACGATGACCTTCAGCACGCCGTTTTCGACCTGGCCGAGCAGGTGCTGCTTGAACTCGGGCGCGGTGTACAGGTCGACCTCACCCTTGAGGTCGATGACTGCGATGCCGTCTTCGACGACTTCTGTGTTCACGGCAAAGTTCATTTCAGCTCCCTGTGGATCCCCGAACTGCGGCGCACACTAGACGATCACGGCTACCCGCGTCGACTCCGATGACGCTCAGCCCGCCGTAATCGGCACGCCGCCGGGTGCTCCGCCGCCCCCGCCGGCCGCGGCCTGCTCCTTCTGGTCCTGCAGCGACTCGATCTGCTCGCGGATGCTCTCGATCTGCCCGGAATCGGGGAACTTCCTGATGTACAGGCGAAGCGCCGCGATCGCCTTGTCGAGCTCCTGCGTCTGCGCGAAACCGCCCGCCTGCTGCAGCAGGTAGTCCTCGTCGTTGGGATTCTTCTTGACGAGCGAGGTCCAGATCTTGAGCGCCTGTTCCGCCTTGCCGGTGTCGCGCAGGAAGCCCGCGTACAGCGCCGCGTTCTCGTCGTCGGTCGTGTCGATCTCGTACAGGCGCTTGAACGCGTCGCCCGCACGGTCGATGTTGCGCTGCGAATCGCGCGGAGCCTCGGTGGCGCCCTCCTCGGGCTGCGCGAGCGTGGTGTAGGCCGACGCGACGGTCTGCAGCGCCTCCTTGCAGCGCTCGAGCTTCGCGCCACTGAACTCCTTCTCCTCGTTCGCGCAGTCGTCCTTCTTCACGTCGGCCTGCGCTTCTTCGAGCTGCTGCTGGGTCGCCGAGCGCGCATCCCCGCCGAACAGGTTGGTCTGACCCACGAACGGCGCGATCACCAGGCCGATGAAGCCGATGCTCATCAGGAACACCATGCTCCAGATGACGATCTTCACGAAGATTGAGTTGTTCTGCATGGCGACGCTGCCCTCCTAGGCATGGGAGCCGGCGGCACGTCCCTCTCGGCGCACCGGCAACGCAAGCAGGGTCCGCGCATCCCGCGCACGAACGAACGCCTGCTCGAGGCGAGTTCTATCACGCACCCCCGTATCCCTGCCGTCCACGAGCACGTCGCGCACGTCTGCGGGCGTCGCGCCGAGCACGTATGCGACGAGCGGGTCGGCGCACGTGCCCACGTATGCGGCGACCAGATCGGCCCGCGCACCGACGTCGATGCTGCCGACGTCCGAGTACCCGAGCGCGCGCGCAGCGTCCAGGGTCGCCATGCGCAGCAGCCGCGTCAGGCTCGGCCACGTCGCATCGCCACCGGAGCTGCGATGCACCTCCAGCGCGCAGCGCAGCTCCGCGAACGGATCGAGCGGACCGGCGCTCGAGGGCGAGTCGGTGCCGAGCCCCACGAGCACGCCAGCACGGTCGACGAGCTCCAGGTCGAGCCGGCCGCAACCGAGCCGCGCGTTGGAGCGCGGACAGTGCGCGAGCGGCGTGCCGGTGTCGGCGAGCACCTCCAGCTGCGCGGGCGTGGCCTGGGTGAGATGGACGGCGACGACCTGCGGGCCGAGCACGTCCGCGAGCGCGTCGACCGGCGCGCGCTCCCACTGTGGCGCCTCGATGCCCGCGCGCGTGAGCGATTCCAGCAGCGGGCCATGCCCGTCGAGGAACGCGAGCTCGTCACGACTTTCGAGCAGGTGCGTCATCCACGCCATGCCGGTGGCGGCGACGCGTCGATACAGCGGCTCGGCCGCGGTGTACGGCGCGTGCGGCGACAACCCGTGGCCGAGCAGGTCGCTCGACGGGAGCGCGTCCAGGCGTGCGAGTGCCGCATCAAGCGTCGCGGCTGCCTGGTCGTCGTCTGCCCCACCGAACACTTCCAGGTACACGCGCCCGCGCAGGCCCGCCGCGTGCATCGCGTACGCCGAGTCGCCGGAGAAGCTCGCGTCGCCGACGGTGGTGATGCCGGCATGCAGCGCCTGCAGCGCGCCGAGCTCCGCGCTCGCGCGCATGTGCTCGGGCGCGAGCCGGCGCTTGCGGTGGATGTGGTCGCCGATCCACTCGGTGAACGTGAGCCCGTCGACGAGCGCGTCGTAGGCGGCGTACTCCAGGTGCGCGTGCGTGTTCACGAAGCCGGGCGCAATCACGCACTCGTCGTGCAGCTCGGCGCCGAGCTCGGCCGCGCGCTCGCGCGACACGCGCGGCTCCAGCTCCACGATCCGGCCGCTGTCGCGCTCGATCGTGATGAGCACGTCGCGCGCTGGTGGCGCGGTCACGGGAAGCGCATGCGGCGCCCACCAGCGCAGCAGCCCGTCGCTCACGATGCGGGCTCGGTCGATTCGGCGCCGCGCGCGGCGATGCGCTCCTGCACGCGCACGCCGACGATCGACAGCTCATACAGCGCGACGAGCGGCAGGATCTCGAGCGCGAGCGACACCGGGTCGGCGGTGGGCAGCAGCGCCGCGAGGATCACCATCAGCACGTAGGCGACGCGGCGACTCGAGCGGAGGCGATCGGCGGTGAGGATGCCCACGCGTGCGAGGCCGAGCAGCACGAGCGGGAAGCAGAACGCAGCGCCGACGGCGAGCAGCGTGGTGGTGACGAAGTGGTAGTAGTCGTTCGCGCGCACGACGACCTCGATCGAATCCGGACCGATGCCGAGCAGGAACCGCACAGCCGGGCCGAGGATGAACCAGTACGCGAACACCACGCCCGAGGTGAACAGCATCGGCGCGGCGATCAGCAGCGCGCGGATCGTGCGGCGCGCGTCGGGAGCGACGGCCGGACGCACGAAGCGCCACGCGTGCCAGGCGATCACCGGGGTGGTGAGCACGAGCGCGGCCTGCGCTGCCACCGACAGCGACGTGAAGAACGGCTCGGTGACGCCGAGCGTCTGCAGCGGCCAGCGATCGTCGAGCGGCCGGTCGAGGATGCTGAACAGCTCGTCGCGACGCCAGTAACAGACCGCGAACGCGACGACGAGCCAGCCCATGACGATGAACACGCGCGTGCGCAGCTCACCGAGATGTTCGACGAGCGGTGCCGTGTCCGACTTCTCGCGCGGTCGACCGGGACGCCCCGATGGCGTGGGCGTGCCGCTGCGGCGCAGGCGCGAGAGCGCCCGCGGATGTCCCGGACTGGGGGGTGCGCCGACCGTCACGCGATCAGGCTCCGGCTCAGCGCTCGGCGGGGTCGACGACCTCGACCGGAACCGGCTCCGCAGCGGGAGTGGTGCCGGTGGCGGCGGCCTCGTGGCGCGCTGCGGCCGAAACGCTCGACTCGAGCTGCTCGCGGCCGCTCAGGCTGTCCTTGAACCCGCGAATTCCGCGACCGAGCGACGAGCCGATCTCGGGGAGTCGCTTCGGCCCGAACAACACGAGCACGATGAGGAGGACGACGATGAGTTCCTGCCAGCTGATTCCCATGACGGGGACGGTAGCACGCTGGCCCGCGCACGTGAGGCAGTCGGGATCCAAGTACCCGTCGAACTCCACAAGCGCGTGAACCGGAGAGCGCGCACGGCAAATGTCGGGTATGAATCCGACCATGACCACCGAGCCTGCAGCCAGTGTCCCCGTCACCGACCCCGCCACCGGCGAGCGGCCAGATCCGATCACGCCGTCGGGTGGAAGCGGCTCCGGCATGGCGCGCGCGCTGCTCATGATCGTGCTCGGCTTCGCGGGCGGCATCGGCGGCGCCGCAGCATTCGACGCCTGGAGCGACGACGAGCCGGCCCCCACGCGCAGCGAATCGCGTGGTGCGGTGTTCCAGCCGACCAACGACGATTCATCGGCGGGCAGCGCCTCCGACGAGCAGGCCGTCGAAAACGGCGATGCACTCACCCCGCGCGAGGTGTACCTGAAGGTCTCCCCGGCGGTCGTGCACATCGATGCTCGCGTGGTGAAGACCGAGACCGGCTTCTTCGGCATGGAGCAGGAGCGTGAGAGCGAAGGCACCGGCTCCGGCTTCATCATCGACGACAAGGGCCACATCGTCACCAATGCGCACGTCGTCAACGATGCTTCCGAGCTGACGGTGGC
>JBBQUY010000134.1:0-4580 GCA_038212015.1 Gaiellales bacterium
CGGGCCGCGCTCGATCCAGGGCCTCCCCCGCAAATCCGTGACACGCGCCTAAGTGTGTCAACTCACGAGTAGTCGGTAGATGTCGCCGGCGACGAAGCGTTGGCGGCAGAGGGAGAATTCGAGGTTGCTGAGGCCTTCCTGAGTGCGTCTGGCGATGTAGCGCTTGGTGCGTTCGCAGTGGTTTTTGCGGGCGAGCACGATGGTGTGGATCGCTCGGTTGGCCTGTCGGTCGCCGCCGCGATTGAGGCGGTGGCGGTGGGTGCGTCCTGATGAAGCTGGCTTGGGTGCCACGCCGCAGAGCATCGCGAACGCGCCTTCGTTGTGGATTCGTTCGGGGTTCTCGCCGACGCTCACGAGCAGCTGGGACGCGGTTTCGGTGCCGATGCCGAGCTGGTCGAGCAGCTCGGGCTTCACGTCGCGCACGAGCTGCTCGATGAGTGCATCGAGCTCGGCGATCTCGATGCTGAGCGCCGCGTGTCGCCGTGCGAGCGCGCGCAGCGCTACCTGCGCAGCCACGATGGGCTCGCCGATGCGCTGCATCGGCGGGCGCATCGCCGCGCACCGCTGCACCAGCTTTTTCGGTGTCAGCTCGCGAAGTCGATCGCGAAGCTCCTCCGGGGCGGTCACGATCAGCGCGCGCATCTGCGTCTGCACCAGCGATCGATGACGCACCGCGCCACCTCGCGCGATCCGCAGGTTGCGCATCGCCTCGACACGACCATCACGCAACTTGGGCTCAACAACTCGCGCTCCCACCAGCGCCGCCTTCGCCGCAGCGATCGCATCCAGCGAATCCGTCTTGCCCTGGCTGCGACGCTGCTTACGATCAGGCCGATCGATCTCCCGCGTCGCGATCCCCCGATCGTGAAGGTGCCGTTGCAATCCGGCGCCGTAGGCGCCCGTGCCCTCAATCCCGACCACCACCACCTGGCCGTGCTCGAGCAGCCACATCCGCAACTCGAAATATCCACACGCCGACGCTGGGAACGACCGCGTGCCCAACACGCAGCCGACCCGGTCCACGATCGCCGCAACATGCGCGTCGCGATGCGTATCAACACCACACCAGATCGCCCGCTGAGCGCACTGTGCCATCATCTGCATTGCCGTCTCCTTTGGTTGAACAGGTACCGAAGGCGGCATCCGCGAAGGCGAAACGGACAAGACAGTGACGGGGCCTCTAGCCAGGCTCCTATGAAGTCACGACGCCCACGCGAATACGCGCGAGCCCCTCCCGGCCAGCCGACAGATCAGGCGAAAGACACTCGGTCAGTCACAAACAGGGTCAGACCGACCGGGAGGGGCCCACGCACATTCTCACTGTCACATACGTGCGAATGGGCGCGACGCGCGGACGCAGATTCGCCCAGGACATGCGAGGTCGCGAAGGCGGCTGCAGCGGGTGTCGTCCGACGACCCCTACCCGCCTGCGCGATGGAGCGTGCGCGCCTCGTTCGCTACGGTGTTCGGCGATGGACGCGCCGACCCGCCACGACCTCGAAGCCGCCCGCGGCGGCCACGTGCCCGATCTCATCCGCGAGGACCTCGACGTGCTGCTGAGCGGCATCAACCCGAGCCTGTGGTCGGTGGCGGTCGGCCATCACTTCGCGCGACCGGGCAACCGCTTCTGGCAGGCGATCGCGGACGCGGGCTTCACCGACCGCGTGCTGGAACCGCACGAGGAAGGAGAGTTGCTCGCAGCCGGCATCGGGATCACGAACGTGTGCATGCGCGGCACCGCGCGAGCCGACGAGCTGTCGCGCGAGGAGCTGCGAGCCGGTCGCGTGCAGCTCGAGGCGAAGGTCGATCGGTGGCGGCCCGGCTGCATGGCAATCCTCGGCGTGACCGCATACCGAGCCGCGTTCGAGCGTCCGAAGGCGACGTTCGGGCTGCAGGCCGAGCGCATGGGCGACACGCCGATCTGGATCCTGCCGAACCCGAGCGGCCTCAACGCCCATTTTCAGCGCGCCGACCTGGCGCGCGTGTTCGGCGAGCTGCGCGACTTCGTGCGCGGAGTGCAAGGGCGAGATCCGGACCCACACGGCGCCTGACGCAGGATGTGCGGGTTCGCGAAGGCGGATACACGGGGTGTCGTCCGACTACCTTCCTAGCCTGCGCAGCATGGGGACTTTCAGCGTCAAGGGGATCGACGTCACGATCGGTGACTGGCACTGGGACGGCTTCGCGGCCGCCCGGACCGACTCACCGCTCGCGAACAAGCGCAGGCTCACGCTCGTGGGCGGCCCGACCTGGGATCGCGACGAGATCGTCGACGAAGACTGGGCCGACACGGTGCTGCCGGTCTCGCACATCGTGCGGCGCGGCATCGAGGGCGCCAACCATGCACGCCGGTACGCGGAGGGCGCGATGGCGAGCGCGCTGCGCGGCACGTTCCGGGAGATGAGACGGCTGCCGACGATCGGTGAGCTACGCGAGGATCCGCGCGATCCGGCGCTGCCGGTGGAGCTGCACGAGCTGCGCATCGAGTTCACGTGGGGTGACGGCAACCGCCTGACGGTGGGTGGTCGCGACACGCTGCCTCGTTTCGGTGGTGACGGCGCGACTCCGAGCATGCTCGCAGCCGCGCGATTCGCACATCGACTCGCATGGCGAGAGGCGTACGCGGCGCTCATCGATGCGTCGGCGCGCGTCGGCGAGCACGTGCCGTCGATCGAGGTGTCGCTCGAGGAGGTCGCCAGCTACCGCTGGTAGCCAGCGACCCCGGTCGTGCGGTACAGGTCAGACGTTTGCGGTGACGTCCGCCGTCTCGAACAGGGCCAGGATGTTGCCGTCCGGGTCCTTGAACCAGACGCCGTGCATCTCGCCTTCGACGTCTTCGCCTGTCATCGTCGCCACGCCGTCCTGGTCGAAGCTGACGCCGTCGAGGCCGTCGTAGGTCTCGAAGCGCACGCCCTTGTCGCGCAGGTCGGCGATGTCGTCGTCGACGTGGTCGGATTCGAGGTTGCAGAGCGTGTGCTTGGCCACTCCCGCGAATTCGGACTCGTACAGGAACAGCGTCGTTCCCGATCCGAGCTCGTACGTGATGCCGCCCATGTTCTCGTCCTTGACGTGCAGTCCGAGCACGTCTTCGTAGAAGCGGCGCGCTGACGCCACGTCCTTCGTCGGAATGCACGGCACCGCAGTGCAGTCGCTGATCATGTCTCCCCCCTTGTGGTGTGTCGCGCGGCTCGCGCGCACGCGAGTCGCCATGGGGTCCCTGCCGCATCCCGAAGTGGTTACACGGCGCGCGAGCCGACGTGCGTGAAACCGCAGGATCGGGTGATCCGATCGGCCCTCACTCGCCGCGCGAGCTCAGCCAGCGCGCGTAGCGCAGGACGGCGTCGACATCGGGCGTGAGGTCGTCTTCGAGGGGAGCGATGGCCGCGCGGCGCTCTCGGCTGATGCGGTCGCGTTCGCGGCGCGCGTGGTCGCACACGTCCCAGTGGCACGGGTACAGGAACGCGGATTCGACTTCGTCGGCCGGGGTGAAGCGCGAGACGGTGAATCCGGTTCGGTCGGTGAACACGGCCACGAGCCCTGCGTGCGCATCGGGGTCGTAGAACGCCGACGTGGCGACCGGGCGCGCGACGATCTGGATGTTGCCGCCCCACGCGCTGCCGAGGTTGACGACCCAGCGCACGGCGCGACCGCACGATTCGCATTCGGAGAACTCGCTGCGGTCGTCGCGACGACGTAGGTCGTTCCAGAGCGCGTCGAACAGCTCGACGAGCTCGGTATCGGTGGGTGGGCGGCGCGGAACCATCAGCGCGTGATTCTGCCCAGCCGCCCCGGACCCTGCCGTCGCAGCGCACGCAACGAAACCCGTCACATATGCCGATTACGTTCGCTGCGACGTCGAAGGGCCAGCGCCGTCCAATCGCACGCAACGAAACCCGTCACATATGCCGATTACGTTCGATCCGACGACGAAGGGTTCGCGCCGCTCAGTCGTTGTCGATGATCTCGAATGCCGCCTCGAAGGAATCGAAGGCCTGGCCGGCAAGCGACTTCACGTGCGGGGTCGGGTCGATGCCCGGGGCGCCGGCCTGGTTGAGCAGCACCGAGACCGCCTGCTGCAGCAGCTGCGCACCTTCGAGCACCTGGCGGCGAGCGGCGATGAGGTCCTGGAACTCCGTGCGCGGCGGCGCCATGAACAGCTCGCTGGCGGCGAGCTTGGCGCTCTTGATGCCCTCGGTCAGGTTCGTGAGCGTGGCGGGCGACGTCGGGTCGTTGGCGACGTTGGCGGCGAAGCCCTGCGCGTTGACGAGCTGTGCGCGGGCACCCTCGACGGTGCCGCCGGGGAATGGCTGGATGAGACGCATGTCTGGGAATCCTTGGTTCTGGGAGGTATGTGTGGACACGGCGGCAACCGTCCTGCACAGGTTACGGAACCGGATAGTCGCTCGAAAGGCGTCCCGGCCGGCTCGGCCCGCATGGGCCACGGGCGCGTGAGTGACGAATGCCGTCGCGTGGCAGACTCCACCCATGGACCGCTCCACGCACCTTCCGCTCGCAGGCCGCCGCATCGTGCTCGGCATCACCGGTGGCGTCGCCGCCTACAAGGCAGCCGAGCTGTGCCG
>JBBQUY010000135.1:0-4464 GCA_038212015.1 Gaiellales bacterium
CCCCGACGCGAACGCCGCGACGACGAACGTGACGATCGCGCCCACGGCCATTGCTCGCGTCCGCATGCCGAGCACGAGGGCGACACCGAGGACGACCGCGACGCCGCGAAGTGCATCGAGCGCGTGTCCGTCCAGCTGCAGATTGGGCGTGCCCACGGCGCCGATCGCCGCACATGTCACGAGCGTGGCACCGAGCGCGACCCGAGCGACGACTGGGGCGAACGACGTCAGCGTCGACAGCAGCCCGGATGCGACCTCGCTCAGCCAGCGAACCGCACACCGTTCGCGGCGCGGGTCGGCACACGTGGACGCGACCGCCCACACGACGAGGGCAAGCGCGACTCCGCCGGCGACTGCCAGCAGGGGGCCGCGCGCGAGCAGCGAGCCGAGATCAGGCGATGGTGCATCGTCGACGAAGAACGCCGCATGCGCAAAGAGCGTGGAGGATGGCAACGGTTCTTCGTCCCCAATGAACCGGTCCGGCGGCGCGTTGGGATCGCCGCCCTGATCCGTCCACGATGCGACGAAAAACTGACGCTGTCAACTGTTTCGAGAAACGACGCGACTGCTCGAACGGTCCAGCGCATGAAATCCCGTTCCCGCTGCCGCCTCGTCATCCAGGCGTGGCGGATGGCCCAGCTGGCCGAGCTGTCCGATGTCGGCCGGCAACAGCAGCTGGGTGGTCCAGTCGAGCGCGACGCGCACGCGCCGGGAGAACGTCGGCAGGGCGAAGAGGTGGTAGCTGCGCGCTGCAAACCAGGCGAGCTTGCCGCGCAGTCGGATCGGCCCGAGCTGCGCCACCCCGTCGCCGACGCCGAGCGTCGCGACCGCACCACGGTTGGGATGACGGAAGGTCTGCGCAGTGCCGAAGCCGATCGACGCGGCGACGTTGAGTCCCGTTCGCTTCGCCTGACGCTGCGCATGCTGGGCGGTCGGTGGGCACGGACGTCCGTCCTCGGCCGCGTTCGGCACGGAGGCACAATCGCCGAGCGCCCACACGTTCGGAGCCCCGTGGACGCGCAGCTGCTCGTCGACCGGCACGCGGTTGCGCTCGAGCGGCACGCCGAGCGTGCGCACGAGCGGGCTGGGTGCGACGCCTGCCGCCCACACGAGAGTCTCTGACTGCAGGCGCTCGCCCGACGACAGCCGCAGCTGCGTGCCGTCGACATGCTCGATCGTCGTGCGCGACAGCACACGGATGCCGCGACGCTGCAACCGCTCGGTGACGTACAGCGCGAGGGACTCGGTGAGTTCGCCGAGGATGCGTGGCGCAGCGTCGATGAGGACCCAGTCAAACTCGGCGCGCTCGATGCGCGGGTAGTACCGCAGGATGCGGCGGACCATCGATTCGAGCTCGGCGAGCATCTCCACGCCTGCGTAACCACCTCCGACGAACACGAACGTGAGCAGTTCGCGGCGCCGCTGTTCGTCTGGCTCGGCCTCGGCCAGCTCGAGCAGGGCGATCACGTGATTTCGGAGCCAGATGCACTCGGCCAGCGACTTCACCCCGACTGCGCGATCCAGCAGGCCGGGGATCGGGATGATGTTCGGTACGCCGCCCGGCGCGAGGATCAGTCGGTCCCACGCGAGCGTGCGCTCGACGCCGTCGGGCAGCACGACGTGAGCCTGACGTGATTCAACGTCGATGCGCTCCACCGCGCCGGTCACGACGCGAGCGTGCGGCAGCATGTGGCGCAGCGGCACGACGACGTGGCGCGGTTCGATCGCACCACACGCCGCTTCGGGCAGCAGCGGCGCGAAGAGCAGGTAGTTGGTCGCCGACACGATCGTCAGGTCGATCGCGCCGCGCGTTCGGCGCAGCAACGTGCGCGCCGCGTATGCGCCGCCGAATCCGCCGCCGACCACCACGACCTTCGGCAGTTGCTGGTCCGGCGGCGTCATCCGCGCTCCGCGCGGGCGCGCGCGATGGAGGTCTGCAGCGCGCGGCGTTCGAGTTCGACGACGGCGGGGGGCACGGTGTCGACCTGGTCGATGAGCGTCGCCGAGTCGGTGCCGTTCGCATGTGCGAGTGCCGCAGCAAGCAGCCAGTCGGCCAGCTCGGGATTGCGCGGCAGCAGCGGGCCGTGCAGGTAGGTGCCGATCGCGTGGTGGATCCGGCAGCCCTCGTACCCGGAGATTCCGTCGTTGCCGTTGCCGTGCAGCACCGTGCCGAGCGCACGCGCCGTTGCGCCGAGCGACGTGCGACCTGCGTGGTTCTCGAAACCGGCGATCGTCACCGTGCGGCCCGCGCGCGCACCGATCGAGGGAAGCTCCGCCTCGATCGCGACATTGCCGATCAGTCGCGTGTCACTCGCGGTGGTCGACAGGTCGAACAAGCCGACTCCAGGCTGGTGCGCGCCGGTGGTGTCGAGGTAGTGGCTGCCGAGCAGCTGGTAGCCGCCGCACACCGCGAGCAGCGCGGTACCTTCCATGACCGCGGCCTTGATCGCAGGACCGAGGTCTTCGCTCATGCGCTCGGCAATCATCTGCTGGTCGCGGTCCTGGCCACCGCCGACATAGATGAGGTCATGCTCGCCCGGCTCGAAACGCTCGCCGGGTTCGAGGCCCTGAACCTCCACGTCGATCCCGCGCCACGCACCGCGCGTGGTGAGCACCTGCATGTTGCCGCGATCGGCATAGATGTTGAGGTAGCGGTCGTACAGGTGGAGCACGCGAACGCGTGGCCGCCCGTTCGACGACGTGGGGGAGTCGCTCATCGTCGACTCCCGCGGCCGCGCCGCTGGCGAGGCTCGTTGGCCCAGTACGATCGCGCCCAGCCCTGTGCGGCGATGATGGCTCGCATGCGCAGCATCGCCGTGTAGGTCACGAGCGCGTATGCATGGCCGTGTTCGGTGAACTCGCGTGCGCGCTCGAGCACTCGATACATCGCCTGCTCGAGGTCGGGCTCATGCAGCACGCCCTGCGGGTCCAGTCCGCCATAGGTGGCGCGCAGCCCGAACTCCGCCGCGCGATCTCCCGTGACGACCATCGCACCGGCGCGTTCCAGCAGCGGCTCGATGTCGGCATCCCAGATCCAACTCGTGTCGCGCCCGTCGGCGATGCCGTCGTTGAGCGCGAACAGGGTGGCCGTGACGTCGACGCCGCTCGCCACGAGCGTGCGCACGACTTCATTGAGGCCCGTGGGATTCTTCACGAGCAGGAGCGTGATGGTGCCCTGCGAGCCGTTCGGGCCGGGAACCGGGATGCGTTCGAATCGACCGAACGCCGGAGCAGCAGCAGCAAGGGCGGGCACGACGACCGCACCGGGAACGCCGAGCGTGGTGGCCGCGGCGATCGCACCCACCGCGTTGTAGACGTTGTAGAGGCCGGGGATCGGCAGGCGCAGCTGCAGCGGGTCGGCTTCGCCGGGCGCGACGACCTGCATGCGAGTTGCCGCGAGACCGTCGAGCTCCACCGACGTCGCCGCAACGGTCAGATCCGGTCGCGTCATGCCGCATCCGGGGCAGGACCAGAGACCGAGATGTCCGACCCACGAGTACTGGTACTCGAGCGGATGACCGCACCGCCGACAGAATCGGGAGTCCGCCGCGTGCGGCAGTCCGTCCTGCGCGACGCCAGGATCATCGAGCCCGAACGCGACCACGTTCGCGATCGTGCCCGCTGCAGCGCAGCGCGTGACGTGCTCGTCGACGAGCGCAGCGATCAGGGGGTCATCGGCGTTGTAGACCACCGTGACCTCGTCACCCGGCAGCGCCGCAAGCGTGTCGCGCCAGCGGTCGGCGAGGACCTCGAGTTCACCGAACCGGTCGAGCTGGTCACGGAACAGGTTGCCGAGCAGGATCACGTCGGGGCGCAGGTCGGGCGCCACGAGCGGGAGTGTCGCCTCGTCCGTCTCGAGCACGCACACGTCGCCGCGACGTCCCGCCTGCAGCAGGGTCGTCATGATTCCCGAACGCAGGTTCGCGCCCGTGACGTTGTGCACGACGTCCAGTCCGTCGGCGGCGAGCATCTCCGCGAGCATCGCCGTGAGCGTCGTCTTGCCGTTCGTCGCGCTCACGAGGACGATCCTGCGTCCACGCGCGCGTCCGCGTCGCGCCATCGTCGCCATCGCGCTCGGCGTGAGCGTGAGCAGCACCTTGCCGGGCAATGCGCCACCTTCGCGGCCGGTTGCGCGCGACACGAGGCGCACCAAGGCGGCGATCGGGCGCGCCAGCACCAGCGGCAGGCCCGGTCGGCGAGCGGGTCCGATGTACACGGGGGAGGCCATCTGGGGTGCCAGCCTACCCGAGCAGGCGGCCCCGACCCATGCCGAGCGGCGCGGTGACGTGGTTTCCAACACGCACCGGCTCGCTGGCGCCTCGAACAATATTCCCTATTGCTTGCAGAACGTTTTCCATGTTAGGTTGGACGGGTCAGGCAGGTACGTTGCCCGATGTCGCGGTTGCAAGCCGAGGTTTGACGCTTGTCGCGGGGTGGCACATTCCACCTCGACAGGTCGTCTGG
>JBBQUY010000136.1:0-4422 GCA_038212015.1 Gaiellales bacterium
GCACGATCGACAGCCCCAGCCCGGCACCGCGGCCCATGCCCCCACTTGCGCTGCGGCTATGGTCTTCGTCGGCCTGCACAAAGCGTTCAAACAGGTGCGGCGCGAACTTCGCCGGCACCCCAACTCCGTGATCGATGACGCGGATGCTCACGAATGCGCCGTCGTCACTCACCTCAATGCGAAACGGGGCGGCGCCGTGTTTGCGCGCGTTGGAGACGAGGTTCACCATCACGTGCTGAAGGTGGTCGGGGTCTGCGCTCACCGTGATCACGGGTGCGCACCGCAGCTCGAAACCCGCGACGTCAAGGTCGCGCAGCGTCTGGTCGATCGCATCGCAGACGGTGATTGCCGAATGGGTCGTGTTCAGCGCTCCGCTCTCGATGCGAGAGATGGTCAGTAGGCTCTCGACGAGCCGCATGAGCCGCTGCGCCTGCGTATCGATGATGCCCACGAACTTGTATTTGTCGTGCTCTGACAGCGACTCCCAACGCGTCAGCATCGTCGCCGAGAACCCCGTGATCGAGGTGAGAGGTGTACGTAGCTCGTGTGACGCCATCGCCACGAACTCGCTCTTGAGCTCGTCGAGCCGCCGGAGCTCCTCGTTCGTGCGCCTGAGGTCCTCGGCATGCCCTCGTTCGGCCGCCGCTTCTCGCGAGTCCGCGGTCGCGTCGCGCGTGTCGGCGGCCGCCTCTCGCGAGTCGGCCGTTGCATCTCGGCTGTCGGCGGTCGCGTCCCGACTGTCGGCGGTGGCGTCACGCGAGTCGGCGGTTGCTTCGCGGGAGTCCGCCGTGGCGTCGCGTGTGTCGGCTGTCGCGTCCCGGGCATCCGCAGATGACTTTCGCGTCTCGCTGTCGACCCTGCGGAAATCCTCGTCCGACTTCCGGGAGCTCACCGTTGCGGCCCGCGCCTTCGTGGTCGCGTCCCTGGCGTCCCCGATGGCGTCGCGCATGTCGATGGTCGCTGCCACGGCAAGGCCGGTCGCAGATCGGATGTCCGCAGCCACCACGCGCGCGGCTCCCGTCGCCGAGCGCAGCGCAGAGGCGTCGTCGTCATTTCCATCGCGCAAGGTCACGCCGTTCAGATCCCTTCGACCGATCAACGGACGCCGTCGTCCGGGAGAACGCGTGCCAGCGATGTGGTGAGTCGAGCGTGTCCGCGAGGTGGGCGCGGAAACCTCTGGCGTGGCGCAACCCGCCGAATCCGCTTACATGTCGAACAGGCTGCGCTTTCCGCGTCCCTGGCGCTGCTCCCACCGGGCATCGGCTGCGTCGCCGACCGCCTGCATCAGTGCGTCACCCGGACCATGGAGTGCGGCCGACTGCAGCTGCGCACGCTTCCAGATCGCGTCGACGTCGTCGCCGGCGGATGCGGACTCGTTCGGGCCGCCCGCAGACGCGGCTGCGGGAAGGTCCAGGCCCAGGCGTTCGGCGCGTGTGCGGAAGCTCGCGTCGAGCTGCTCGGCGAAGGATGCGGACGACGATGATGCTGCCGAGGCTGATGGCCGCGCGATCGATGCCGACAGCTGCGTGCGAAGCGCACCCAGGTCGGTCAGCATCGATCCGATCGTCTCCCCCATGTACTGCTCATCGACCGCAGGGCGCGAGATCCGGCGTGAAGGCACGGTCAACTCCCATCGCCGCAGACGCGGGTCGAACGGTTCACGTATCGGGAATTGTGGCGTACCGTGGAACGATGCGCACCGCCCCCGACGACCTGCTCGTTCCACCGCTGATGCGGTCCACGCCCGTGCGCCGTATCGGCTGGTCGCTCGTGATGGTCGCTGGATTCGCCAAGGCGCAGGTCGCGATCGGCCTGGTTGCCGGCTTCCTGTTCGGGATCGGCGCGGCGATTCGCGGCCTCTCCGGCGAGGAATCGTTGGCGCTCATCACCGAGAATCCGACCGGCGTGCTCGTGATGTTCGCGGTCGTCGAGTTCGTCCTGCTGCTCGTCGCGCTGTTCTGCGCCACCGGGTTCGGCCTGCGAGAGGTGGGACTCGTCTGGGACGGAGCATCTCGTTCGCTCGTGCTGCTGTCCCCGCTGGCAGTGGTCCTGGGCGTGATCTTCTGGCTGGATCCGACCGTGTCGCTCGACGACGCGTTGTCGTCTCGCACGTTCGGGCTGGCGATCATGCTGTCGTGCCTGATCGGGTTCGTCGAGGAGCTCGTCTTCCGTGGATTCATCGTCGGGATGCTGGGCGGGCTCACCGCGCCGGTGCTCGCGGTGGTGCTCTCGTCGCTGCTGTTTGCGGCGCCGCACGTGATCGCGACGGACGGGAAGCTGCAGCAGCACCCGCTGCTGGTGGTGTTCACGATCGCGTGCCTGTTCGGTGTGCCGTTCGCGCTCGTGTACCTGCGCACCGGCAGCATCCTGGGGCTTGCGATCATCCACGCTGGGTGGGATGCCCTCGTGATCGGCTCGCGTGGACTCGAACAGCCGGCGACGGCGGTCGATCCGGGGCTCGGGGCATGGATGCTGCCTGCGGTGGTCGCGGTCGGGTACGCGCTCTGGTACGCGGTCACGTCGGATGTGTCGATGCGCGTTCGCGCCCCGCGGCGCCGATCGCGGTCCGACGTGAACTGGGACGAACTCGCCCAGGATGCAGATCATCCGCTGGTGCTCGCGCAGATCCAGCGAGCCGTCGGCCAGTGACTGCGTTCGCTCGCGAGCGACGTTCGCTCGTTTGCGTGGGGCGATACGGTGTGCGTATCACCGCGCCTGCCTGCGAGGCGCTGACGACAGGATCATGGGATGTGTTCTCCAGCGACGTGCCGAACGTGTGGCAAGACGACGTGGTCGGGGTGTGGCGCGCACGTCGATCAGGTCATGCGATCGGTGCCGAAGGACCAGCAATGCACCTGTAGCGCGGAGGAGCGACGACCGGCGACGCTGCTGTCGCGCCTGTTCGGCCGCGGGGTCAGCCCCAGATAATTGCGACGCCCGTCGCGACACCTGCGGTCACGACGACGGCACACGCGAGGTTGACGGCGAAGCCGACTCGCAGGAGCGTGAGAATCGGGAGACGCCCCGTCGAGAACGCGATCGCGATGGGTGGCGTGCCGGCCGGCATCATGAATCCACAGCTGGAGCCGAGGGCAACGGCGATGGCCATCGCCAGGGGATCGACGCCGGTGGCGGCTCCGACGGCCGCCGCGATCGGAATGAGCGCTGCGGCGCTTGCGGTGTTGGACGCGATCTCCGTCACGCTGATCGACACCACGACCGCTGCGGCCAGGATCAGCCAGTCGTCCATCCCTGCCATGCCGGACAGGGCAATGCCGACGCGTTCGTTCAGGCCACTGGCGGTGAAGGCCTCCGCCAGCGCCAACCCGCCTCCCAGCAGCACGAGCACGCCCCACGGCAGTGCACGGGTGTCCTCCCAGCCCAGCAGGCGTTCGCCCGGGCGTTGCCCGTCTGGAATTGCAAAGCAGGCCAGTGCGCCGATCAGTGCGATGGTGGTGTCGTCGATCCCAAATGGCAGCAGCGGTTCGAACATCGGGCGGGTTGCCCACGCGAGCGCGACGGTGAGGAACACGACCAGCACGCGCCGTTCACCGGTGCGCATCGCTCCCAGCGCGGCAAGTTTCGTGCGAGCTTCAGGACGTGCGACGTCGCCGGCATTGAAGCGAGCGGGCAGTCGGTATACGACGAACGCGAGCAGGAGCCAGGTCGTGAACAGCAGACCCAGCGACATCGGCATCGCGAACAGCATCCAGCGGGCAAATCCGATGTCCGTGCCGGTGAGGTCGCCGGCGATGCTTGCGAGGATGGCGTTCGGCGGGGTGCCGATCAGCGTCGCGAGTCCTCCGAGCGTTGCCGAGTACGCGATGCCGAGCAGCAGGGCCTGTCCGAGCGACCGTGCGTGCTCGGGTTCCTCCGTGGACTCGACGTGGACGACGACGGCGAGCACGATCGGCAGCATGAGCATTGCCGCGGCGGTGTTGCTGATCCAGGCGCTGAGCACCGCGGTGACCAGCATCACGCCGGCCAGCAGCGACCGTGGTCCGCGCCCGGCGAGCGCGAGCGTGTACAGCGCGGCGCGTCGATGCAGTCCACGGCGTTCGATCGCGGCGGCGATGATGAAACCGCCGAGGAACATCAGTACGACGCCGTCCGCGTAGCGAGCGTAGGTGTCGGCCGGTTCGAGCACGCCGGTCGCGGGCAGCAGCACTGCCGGCAGCAGGCTGGTGGCCGGGATGGGAATCGCCTCCGTGAACCACCACGTGGCGGTCCACCCCACCACGCCCACGACGGCCCACGAGGCAGCCACGTCCGTGTCGGCGGCCGCTGACAGCACCATGCAGACGAAGAACCAGAGTGGTCCGATCACGATCCCGACGCGACGGGCCGTGCCATGAGCAGCGGTCGATGCAGCGGTGGGCGCGTCGGTCGACATGAGCGCACACCGTACCCCTTCTCGGGCAT
>JBBQUY010000137.1:0-4092 GCA_038212015.1 Gaiellales bacterium
GGGCAGCAAGGCCGCCGACTGGCTCGAGCAGCGCGGCTACCAGGTGTACCGCTTCGGACGGCGCTCGGCCGCGAAAATCCCTGAGCCGGCCCGTGCGACGTATCGCAGCTGGGACATCGAGGCGGGCCTGCTCGACGAGGCGCCACAGGTCGATGCGGTCGTGCACTGCGCCGGCGCGGTCGACGACTGGGGCATGTACGAACCGTTCCGTCGCGCGAACGTCGACGGCACGCGCAACGTGCTGCGCACGTTCCCGGACGCGCGGTTCGTGCACGTGTCGAGCGCGAGCGTGTACGACCCGCACGCCGACCACTCGCTCGTGACCGAGGAGCAGGCCGACCCGGCCGACGAGGCAGACACCGCACGCGTGAAATGGCTCAACCCGTACGGGCGCACCAAGCGCATGGCGGAGAACGTCGTCGCCACCACCGCGGCGCATCGTTCGATCATCCTGCGACCGCATGCGGTATATGGACCGGGTGACACCCAGCTGCTGCCGCGACTGACATCGCGGATCCGGTTCGGGCGCCTCGTGGTGGCGGGCGACGAGTCGGTGCGCGTGTCGCTCACGCACGTCGACAACTTCTCGTATGCGATCCAGCTCGCGATCGAGTCGGACGAGCACGGCGCGTTCAACATTTCCGACCCGACGGCACCCACGCTCGACACCTGCCTCAAGACCGTGCTGCGCACGATCGGACAGCCCGAGCGACTGCTGTGGCTGCCGACCGGTCCGGTGAGCGCGCTCGCGTTCGTGATGGAGGCCGCGTGTGGATTCGGGCGCGGGCCGAAGCCGCCGATCACGCGCTTCCAGCTCTCGCATCTCACCAAGGACTTCGTCTACGACCTCACCAAGGCGCGCGAGCGGCTCGGCTACGACCCGGCGACCGACCTGCCCGCGGGACTGGAGACCGTGGACGTGCCGGTCTGATCAATCGTCACGATCGCTGGACGAAGTTGTGACTGGATCGTGGCGATGCGCGCGCATGTTGTGACACCTGGCCCTTCAACGTATGTGCCAGCCGGTGTGGCGACATCGGTGAGACGCCCGAGGCCCGTGGTGTAACGGGAGCATCGACTACTCGCCAGTTGTCGGGTGCCGGTTCGACTCCGGCCGGGTCCACGCGTCATGAATCCCTCGCGCTATGCTGAGCGCATACTGGCGAGTAGTCGAGCGGCGACCTGGAAACGGGTCGCCGTCTCCTTGCGCGGTAGCACATGACGGGGTCCGCGTTTCGCTCGACGGCTGTACGGAAACGCACGGAGAACGACCTACCGTCGACAGGGGAACACCCGTGAGCTGTCCGATCGACCATGCAGGCGCTGCGGCACTCGCCGATGCCACCTGGAAGCCAGGCCCCGACGCGCGCCCCGGTGATCGCACCGCCAAGGTCAACGAGCACAAGGTCTTTCGCGCCTCCCAGCGCCTCATGTGGTACTTCAACATGTACGCGCGTTGGCGTGGCGAGCGCGGCGCGGACGTCGTCGCCATCCCGTTCCTGGGCTACGGCATCAACGGCGCGGTGGCCGTGCGCGAGATGCTGCTCGACGAGGAGCGCTTCCCGAACACGAACTCCAAGCCCGAGACGGTGCTGCTGACGCAGGTCGTGGGGCCCGCCTCGCTCACGAACCAGAACGGACCGCCGCACCGCGAGCTGCGCCTGAAGCTCACCGACCTGTTCACGCCCAGGTACGTCACCGAGCTGTGCGACCGCGTGCTGACACCCGTGATGGACAACCTCGAGCGGCAGCTGCGCGCCGGCGAGGTCGTCGACATGGCGCGCTTCACCAAGATCATGACCGGCGCGATCGTGGCGGACCTCAACGGCGAGGAGTTCGAGACCGTCGAGGCGCAGGAGCGGCGTGCGCTCGAGCTGTCGGAGCTCGGACGCCAGCTCGCGAACATGATCCCGGCGCGGCTGCGGGCGTTCACGCCCAAGGAGCTCGAGAAGGTCAACGAGCGCCTCGACCTGCTCATCGACGGGCTCGAGGAGACCTACGAGGCCGGCGATGAGCGGACGGTGCCAGGACGCTTCAAGGCGCGGGGCGTGTCGTGGGACGTGGCGCGAGGCATCCTCGTGGTGCTCATCCTGGGCGGGCTCGAGACGACGCAGTCGGGCGGCTCGCGTCTCGTCGCGCTGCTGAGCGACACGAACCAGTGGGACGACCTGCTCGCGCACCCGGACAAGCTCATGGAGACGATCGACGAGAGCATCCGCGTCACCACGCCGGTGCCGATCATCACGCGCTGGGTGGCCGAGGACACCGTCTTTCGCGGCACGAAGATGAAGAAGGACAAACTCGTCGTGGCGTTCCTCAACAACGCGGTGCGCGACGAGCGCGTGATCGCCGACGGCGGCGACTTCTGCCCGCAGCGCGCGATCCCGCGTGAGCTGCGCCAGCTGCACTTCGGCGCCGGTCCCCACTTCTGCATCGGCAACAACCTCGCGCGCGGCGAGATGAAGATGTTCATGGAGCGCATGCTGCGCGTGCCGGGCGAGCTGGAGATCGTCGACCGCACGTTCGCCAAGCACTGCCTGATCCCCACGTACAAGCACCTGATGGTGCGCATCAAGCCGGGCAGCGCGGAGAAGGCGTCGGCGGCGTGAGCGCGACTGCTCCGAGTGCCGGGCCGGGCGGTGCAGCGCCGGCGGTGCGCCCCGGCAACCCCGGCTCGAAGCTTGCGAAGCGGCACGAGGCGCGGCTGTTTCGCGCGTCGCAGCGCCTGTTCTGGTGCTTCAACATGTACGCGCGCTGGCGTCGGCGCGAGGTCGTGAAGGTGCCGTTCCTGGGCTACGCGGTCAACGGCGCGGTAGCGGTGCGCGAGGTGTTGCTCGACGACGAGCGTTTCCCCAACACCAACTCGAAGCCCGACACCGTGCTCATCACGCAGGTCGTCGGCCCGCAGTCGCTCACCAACCAGAACGGCCCGCCACACAAGGCGCTGCGCGCGCAGCTGCAGGACCTGTTCACGCCGAAGTACGTGGGCGAGCTGTGCGACCGCGTGCTCACGCCCGTGATCGACGACTTTCGCGAGGCGCTGCTGCGCGGCGAGGAACAGGACGTCGCCCGCCTGGCGCGGATCATCACCGGCACGATCGTGCTGAGCATGACCGGCGAGATCGAACGCGTGACGGGGACGGCGCGCGACGAGCGGGCGCTCGAGCTGACTGACATCGGGCGCCAGATCGCCGCGATGGTGCCGGCGCGCCTGAAGGCGGTCGGCGACGAGCGGCTCGAGATCGCCGAGCTCCTCATCGAGCAGCTCATCGAGGGGGTGAAGGAGACCTACGACGCCGCGGGCGAGGGCACGATCCCGGGGCGACTCAAAGAGCGCGGCGTGCCGTGGGAGGTCGCGCGCGGAATCATCGTCGTGCTCATCCTGGGCGGCACCGAGACCACGCAGTCGGGATCTGCGCGGCTCGTGGCGATGCTGAGCGACACGGACCAGTGGGCGCGTCTGCGCAGCGATCGCTCGCTGCTCGACAACACGCTCGACGAGGGGCTGCGCGTGTGCTCGCCCGTGCCGATCATCACGCGCTGGGTGAAGGACGACTGCGTCTTTCGCGGCGTTCGGATGCGCAAGGACAAGCTCGTCATCACGTTCGTCAACAACGCGGTGCGCGACACGGCAGTGATCAGCAACGGCGGCGACTTCGACATCGGCCGCGCGATCCCGCGCGAGCTGCGCCAGCTGCACTTCGGCGCGGGCCCGCACTTCTGCCTGGGCTTCAACCTTGCACGGCGCGAGATCACGATGATGATGGATGCGATCCTCGACCTGCCCCGCGAGATCGAGGTCGTCGAACGAGAGTACGCCGACAAGGTGCTCATGCCGGCCTACAAGCGGCTCGTGGTGCGGATGAAGTCGGCCTGAATCTCGCCAGATCCGCACTTGTGAGGTAGTCGAGGCGTATGTGTGGGCAGCGTGCCGAGACGTCCACGCTTCCGGACCCGACGTACAGGCATGCCGGTACGCCGGAACATCTCGCTGCTCATCGCAGGAAACGGCGCGTCGCTGCTCGGTGACGGCATGTTCGTGGTCGCGATCGGCTTCGCCGTGTTCGCGGTCGGCGGCGGGGCGGGAGCGCT
>JBBQUY010000138.1:0-4020 GCA_038212015.1 Gaiellales bacterium
GCGACCTGCAGTCCGATCGGACCGTAGTCCGCGATGGCGTGGGCGTCGAGCAGTGTCTCGGCGTAGTCAAGAAGATCGGTGACGGTTGGAGCCATGTCATCACCGCTACCCGTGCGCGCGAACGGACAACCGTCACGAGCCCGTGACATGAACGGCACGAAGTCGTGACGATGCGCGCGCATTGCGTGACACGCAGCCCGCGACCATCTGTGCAGCGGCATCCGGAACGGCCGGACGCCTCGCACTGGATGGAGGTCCACATGAACATCGTCGCACTGGTCGGCAACCTCGCCACCGACCCCGAACTGCGCGTCACCGAAGGCAAGCGCAAGGTCTGCACGTTCCGGCTCGCGGTGTCGCGATCCGACAACACCACCGCCGACTTCTTCACGGTCGTCGCGTGGGAGCGCCAGGCGGAGGTCTGCGCCGAGTTCCTGTCCGTCGGACGGCGCGTCGCGATCGACGGACGCCTGCACCACTCGACGTGGCAGATCGAGAGCACCGATCCCGAGAAGAAGCCTGAGCGTCGCAGCAAGGTGGAAGTGATCGCGCATCGCGTGGAGATGCTCGGGCGACCGAAGCGCGAGGAACCGGACGTCGACCTGACCGCCGAAGCGGCACCCGACGAACTGCCGGTACCCGAGTTCGCGATCACGTGACTGCGTCGTCGGTCGGGGTGGTCCGGACGAGGGTTCGGGCCGCCCCGCCACGACGTCGACGCGTTCGTCGCCTGGACGTTCGATACGACCTGACCCGTCACCCGTTCCCTTCGAGAAACGGTCGAAATTGCCCATTGGTATTGCCTCGAAACGCACACTCGATCACGAACCTTGCGAAATCGGCCACGCGTGGTTGCGGTGGAGTCGTTCGCCTGCGAGACTGCGTCCCGCACGGTTGGTATCTGGGGAGATCCCGACCGCGTGACACCTTTGGGGAAAAGGGGACCTCCATGTGGGGGATCGTAGGAAGAGGATCACGCCTAGGGGACGGGCGCCGATCCGCACGAATGTTGCAAGCCGGAATGGCGCGTATTGCCGTACGCGGACCAGTTGAGCACGCTGTGCTCGACATCGCCGGGGAACTCGACTTCAGCAGCGTCGACGAAGTCGTCGACGTGGTGTCGCACCTGCCGCATCGCGTGGTGTCGATCGACCTTGCCGGACTCGACTTCGTCGACGGAGCCGGCGCTCGCGCCATCGAGCGCATCCGCGAAGACCGCAGGCGTTCGCACGGCGAGCGTCCCGCGATCATCGGCGCGAACGCACCCACGGAGCGCACGCTGCGCTTCGTGCGCGCTCGCGACCGTCGCCTCGTCTCGCACTGACAAGCGTCAGCGCGACCCGCGAAGCCGCTCGAGCCACTCGCTCGGCACGTCGAGCTCAGCGTCGAATCCATACGTCGGGCTCGCAACTTCCGCGATGCGCCAGCACGAACGCGCCCTGAGGATCGCCGCAGCCTCGGGATCGAGCGCCAGCGCCGCAAGGTTCGGCCCGATCTGGAAATCCGCGATCGTCGGCGTATCCGTTCCGAGCACGCCCTCGTCGACGAGCGCATCGAAGTCGTCGAGCAGGCCCGCTGCACGTTCGAGGTAGCCGTCGATGCGGCTCGACTTCGCGGCGTGACCCGACGACGCCAGCGGAACCAGCACCCGGGAGAACGCCTTCCGACTCCAGCCGGGCCAGCTCGCGAACGACCCGTCCACGATCGGCATCACCACGCCCCGATCCCGCTGCGCCAGCACGTAGAAGATCCGTCGCACGACGTTCTGCAGCTGCTCGCCCTTCGCCTCGGCGGCCAGTATCCGCTCGCGCAGCTCCGGATCCGCAGGAAGCAGCCCTGAATCCGGCAGCTCTTCCGCGACGCGCCGGCAGATCGCCCGTGACCCCTGGACGCGGTCCCCATCGATGAACGCCGCGGGCACCGTCCGCTTCTCGAATCCATTGCGACGCAGCGTCAGCACGTGGAAGATCGGGCGCACCTCGTGCGCGCGCCATTCGACGCCGGCGTGGTCGAGCATGCGCTCCACGGTGAGGCAGGCGTTGGATCCAGTGAAGCGGAACAGCTCGACGTCCATAGCGGTGAACCTGCCCATGCAGCCGCCGCCCGAAAACGGCAGAGGGTCGGCTCCGAAGAACCGACCCTCCTACGTCACGTTATCGGGCTGCCGAGATTTGAACTCGGGACCTCTCCGACCCGAACGGAGCGCGCTACCAGGCTGCGCCACAGCCCGTGACGAGCACCGATACTACCGGATCTTCGACGCCTGCAAACCCCGGTTCGGCGACGAACGCGATTTGGTGCTCAGAGCGGCTTGAAGGTCGCGCTCTGGAGCACGTCGGTGAACTCGCGCGCCGGTGTGGACGGGTCCTCGAGCACGTCGACGCCCATGATTTCCGGCACGAGCACCCGCAAGGTACCCTCGATGCCGTGGCGCACCGTGATCTGGCTCATCGGGCACCCGACGCACGCGCCCATCAGCTCGATGATCGCGATCGACCCGTCCTCGATCTCGACCAGGCGAACGTCGCCACCATCAGCCTGGATGTGCGGACGGATCTGCTCCATCGCCGCGGCAACGCGATCAAACAGCGGTCCCGACGTCTCGATGAGCGGCTCGTCATCCATGCCCCACAACCATACTCGACCGCCACGCATGGCCTCGCGCTGGCCGCACCCGACCCGTGTACCTGACCACCTGCGGCCATGTCGGTCTTCGAACCGATGCCGCTCGGCATCGATGCCGGATACCGTCATCGCATGCGTATTCAGCCGAGCACCGCAGCAGCTTCCATGACCGCCTCCGCAGTCGCCGCCGCGACGCCCATGGCATCCGTGCCGGCGGACGATCGCTCGGTGTGGACCAACCCGGCAGCTTCCGCCGCGCTGCGCAGCACCGCCGACCTGCTCGCCACCATCGAGGCCGGCATCGTCCGCAACATCCAGGACGTGTCGCTGGTGCGTGCATACGCGATCGACCTCCGGTCGACCCTCGAGATCTACGACGCCGCGACTGCCGCGATCACCGACGACGCGTCGAAGGAGAACGACTCCTTCCTGCCGCTCATCAACGCAGCCGGCGGCGGCGTCACGCACGCCGAGACGCGCCTGTCTTCGAAGGAGCTGCAGTCGACGTGGCCGATCGAGCGCGGCGACATCCTCGCCGCGATCCGCCGAGCCAAGTCGATCAGCCTCAACGTCGCCGACCAGCTCGACCCGCGCTCGACGCGCGACCCGCGCTGACCCGCCCGTGCTGACATAGGCTGCACCCATGCGCTTTCAGGTGCCACGCCTCGACCAGACCCCGCGCGACACGCTCCGCGTCGCGGCCATCCAGCTCGCCTCGGACGAACACGTCGACGAGAACGTCGCGCGCGCCGAGCGCGGCGTACGTGAAGCAGCCGAGCGCGGAGCGCGCTTCATCACGCTTCCGGAGAAGTGGAACGCGATCGGCGAGCTGGAGGTGCTGCGCGCCGCAGCCGAGCCGCTCGACGGGCCCACGATCACCCGCGTGCGCGACTGGGCGCGCGAACACGACGCGTGGATCCTCAGCGGCAGCAGCGTCATCCGGGAACCGGGCGAGGACAAGCTCCGCAACCTGAGCGTGCTCGTCGACCCCGCCGGCGAGATCCGCGCGACGTACGCGAAGATGCACATGTTCGACGTCGACGTCGCCGGCGTCGCCTACCGCGAGAGCGACGGTGAGCGTCCGGGTGACGAGATCGTCGTCACCGACGTCGACGGCACGGCGCTCGGCATGACCGTCTGCTACGACCTGCGCTTTCCCGAGCTGTACCGCATCCTCGCGTTGCGCGGCGCACGCATCATCACCGTCCCCGCTGCGTTCACGCTCATGACCGGTCGCGACCACTGGGAAGTGCTGCTGCGTGCCCGTGCGATCGAGAACCAGTGCTTCGTGATCGCGCCTGACATCATCGGTGACCACGGCGCGGGCAAGGTCTCCTACGGACACACCATGATCGTCGATCCGTGGGGCACGGTCATCGCACGCGCCGCCGATGC
>JBBQUY010000139.1:0-3965 GCA_038212015.1 Gaiellales bacterium
CGAACGAGTGACGCACCTGCGAACGCGTGTGGGGAGATTTGTGCAGCGGTCCTTCACCGATCGTCTCACCGGGCTCTTCAACTACGATTTCCTCCAGGCGCAGGTTCGCTACGAGATCGACCGCGTCCGTCGCTACGGCGGCTCGTGCTCGATCCTCGTGCTCGACCTCGACCACTTCAAGAAGTTCAACGACACACACGGCCACCAGGCCGGCAACCTCCTGCTGCGCGCGCTGGCCGACGGCGTTCGCGCGCACAAGCGGGACTCGGACTTCGCGGCCCGATTCGGCGGCGAGGAGTTCGTCGTCCTCGTACCCGGCGACGCGACCGAAGCAGTGCGGCTTGCAGAGCGCCTTCGCATCGCCGTCTCGCAGCTCGAGCTTCCGCAGCTCGGCCCGGAAGGGCGAGTCACGGTGAGCATCGGCGTGGCGTCGTATCCGCAGCAGGCGAGCAACGCATCCGAGCTGTTCGAGCGCGCCGACCAGGCGCTCTACGTCGCCAAGGGAAACGGCCGCAACCGCACGATCGTCTATCCCAACACACAGGTCGTGCGACGCGCAGACCTGGATCGCGCAAGCGCCTGACCGAACGTCAGGCGGCGTGCCGGCGCTGGATGGCGGCTGCCTTGTCGGCCTCGTACGCCCACGCGAGCACCTCCGCGATCACGCCGTACAGGTCGGGCGGGATCTCCGCCCCGACGTCGAGTGCACCGAGGATCGACACGAGCGTGGGGTCACGGCGCACGGGCAGGTCGTGCTGCTCGGCAAGCTCGAGGATTCGTGCAGCGGTGTGCCCCTTGCCACGCGCCAGCAGCACCGGTGCGTTGTCTTCGCCGGCGTCGTATCGAAGCGCTGCGACCTCGATGTCGGGCGGGGTCGTGTCGTCGGCATCTTCGCGCCGACGAACGCGTCGAACGTTGGTGTCGGGATCGTCGTCACGCATAGAACTCGTGCACCCCCGGTTCCAGGACGCCGAGCTGGGGCTCGATGAGGCTCGTGGGCGGGTCCTGTTCGAATACCCCGGTCGTGACCGTGACGGGCCGTCGGGATTCGCGCGCAAGCGGCTCGATGAGCGCCTCGGTCTGTGCGCGCAGGAATGGCTCGAGGGCGGGCAGGTCGGTCCGCACGTCCGCACGAATGCCAGCCGGATGCGCGTCGAGTTCGATCATGAGCGTCCCGAGTCGCTCCGTGTTGAGCAGGAACGCCACCCGGAACTCGTCGAAATCGATCTGACGGCGACCGGGCTCGCGACGCACGAGCACCTCCGCGCCACGCCCGTCGGGCATCGGCACCTGGAAGTAGACGTAACCCGGGTCCGAGCCCGCCGACGTTCGTGACAGGATCTGCTGTCCGTCTGCAGCGGCCAGCAGGCGTGACGCATCCTGTGCGACGCCAGGTCGCGGGTCGTTCGCCGCCACGTGTTCGAGCGCGGCGCGCAGGGCGGACAGCTCGTTGCCGCCCGGCGGCAGCAGGCCACGTCCCAGCTGGTCGAGCGCTGCATGGACGCCGTGACGCAGGTCGGCGAGCGCAGGTCCCGTCAGGCGCGATCCGTCGGGCAGCGCGTCGAGGAGGCGACCACCAAGCTGCAGGGACTGGCTTTCCGGCAAGGTACGAATCGCGCTGGCGAGAGTCGCCGCATCCGCTCCTGCGAGCGTTCGCATCAGCTTCGATGCATCGCTCGCGGTGCCGCCAGAGCCGAGGAACTCCCGCACCGCGTGAACCAACGGCGCGGGATCTCCGCTGGCGCCCGAACCGGCGACCGAGGCGCGAGCGGCAGCCGCGGCACCGGCCGGTCCCGCCTGATGGGCGATGTCAGTCGCACTCATGCCGCGAGAGGCCGCCTGCGTCGCCGCGGCCATGCCTCCGGTTGCCGGGGCAACGGCCGGCATGAAGCGCACGGCGAGGTTGGCGAGGTCAGCGATGGCTCGTGCAGCGGGAATGCTCGTGGGAGTTGCGATGGCGGCAGCGGTGCCGGTCGCCGCCGACGCAGCCGCTCCCGAGCGCGATGGTCCATGGGCGAGCGCCGCGGTGGCAGCGCTCGCGGCCGCGCTCGCAGCGGTGGGGATCACCGGCGTTGCAAGGCGTGCGGCGGCGCTCCCGTCCGGATCGGCGCCGGCTGCGGCCTGTCCGCGGATCGCTGCCTGCAGCGCGGCGGGAGCAAGCGTGCCGGAGACCGATGGCTGGGGCGTCGCGCCTCGTGCGGCGAGCAGCGCACTGGTGCCGAGCGTGGTGTTCTGTGCGGCGAGATCGTCGAGGTGTCCGGTGACCGCGATCTGTGACGCGACGTAGTTCTGGATGACGGCGACGCTGGAGGATGGAGGAGTCGGCAGCGTGATCGGTCCACCGGGAGCACTTGCCTGGGCAGACTGCACGATACGAGCGACGGCGAGTTCGCTGTTGGACAGTCCGGGTGCGAGCAGCGATCGAAGCGCAGCAGCACTCGGTGGGCCTCCCGGAAGGGCGGCCGCGATGTCCGCCGAGCGCGCCGCGAGCGACGAGAGCGAAGAGCCGAGCGATCCGGCCAGATCGATCGCAGCGGCGACGCGACCTGCCGCGGCCGGGGAGAGGGCAAGGTCTCGCCCGGCGAGCTGCGCAACCGCACGCGTCGCGGCGCTGCCGCCGCCGAGCAGGTCGGCGACGCCCTGGACGGCCTTCGCCATCTGCGGGGTGACGGGCACGCCCGCCTTGGCGAGTTCCTGCACGAGCGACTGCCCGCTGCTGCTGGCCGACGCTCCGTTGCCGGTCCCCGCACCTTCTGGAGTGACCACGGCGAGGCGAACCCCGGTCGCGTCCGCTCGAGTGACGCTCAGGCGAATGTCATCGCCGACGCGCAGCGCCGCATCGGAGGTCACGTCCACGACCTGGCCCGCGAGGCTGATCCGGGCAGACCCGTCGCCGTTGGTGGCCACGACGCGTGCCACGACCTGCCGTCCGGGATCGAGCGCAAGGTCACCACCCGGGGTGGCAACGAAGACTGATGCTGCTCGTGGATCGACCTGCACCGTTCGCATCCTGCGTCAGGTGGTGCACGCCGCATCATCCATGCGCGGCGCAGCGAGCCCCGAAGGGCCCGCGCTGGATGCATCGGCCGCCACGGCGTCTGCCTTGAGGCCCGGATGCAGGTGCTTCTCCTGCAATGCGTGCATCATGTGCGATCGGCGTCTGCAATCCGTTCGACGTGACCGCATGGATTCAAGCAACCCACGTCCGCACGCCGATTCCCGACGTGGATGAACCGCGGCCTCTACATCGCAGCGACAGGCATGACCAGCGCAATGGTGCGCCAGGACGTGATCGCGTCGAACCTCGCGAACGTGGCGACCGTCGGCTTCAAGGGTGATCGCGTCGTCAACGAGACGTTCGCCGACAGCCTGCTCTACAGCATGCAGAGCGGCGAGCCGACGCCGATGGGCAACCTCAACTACGGAACACGCGTCGCCGGAACCGTCACCGATTTCGGTCAGGGCGCGTTCCGCCCGACCGAGGCACCGCTCGACCTCGCCATCGGCGGGGACGGCTTCTTCTCCGTCCGCATGGACGACGGCACGGTCGCGTACACCCGCAACGGGCAGTTCACGCGCACGCCGGACGGCTTCATGACGACGCAGACCGGAGAGTACGTGCTCGGTCCCGATCGACTGCCCGTGTACGTCGGCACGTCGGGTGACCCCGTCATTCGCGCCGACGGTCGCGTTGCCAGCAGCGACGGCACGCAGCTCGGCCAGGTTGCGATCTTCACGCTCGACATCCCGTCGGCGCGCAAGGTCGGTCAGAACATGTGGGTCGGAGCCGAGACCGGCGGAATGCCGCCATCGACGCAGGTTCGCCAAGGCTTCGTGGAGGCTTCCGGCGTGAACTCCGTCAAGGAGATGGTGGAGATGATCACCACGCTCCGAACGTATGAGAGCTCGCAGCGCGTGATCACGTCGATCGACGGCACGCTCGACAAGGCCGTCAACAGCATCGG
>JBBQUY010000140.1:0-3922 GCA_038212015.1 Gaiellales bacterium
GCGGGACGAGTGCTCGGATCGGGACGAGATCCATGTGCCGGTCGCTGTGGGAAGCTCCTCGCTGCCTCCCTGTGCCTCCAATATGCGGCAGGCCCCAGAATCCCGGATCAGTGCAATTACCTAGGTTAGGTACCTACTCGACAAATACCTGCAAGAAGCCGGTTTTTGTGGTCAGTCAGCCACGGTTGCGCGGTCTCGCGACGCCTCGGCCGGGCGCGTGCGGCGCCAGATCATGCGGCCGACGAGCGCGATCGCGGCGAGCAGGACGAGGGTTGGCAGTGCACCGCCGAACCAGACGATCGCGGCGGCGATGTTCCCTTCGAAGCGCTCCTTGGCATCGGTGAAGGACTGCGACAGCACGCCGCGCTCGTCCTTGCCCTCGTCGCGATCGCCTCCTGCCGCGGCGGGTGCGGTGATCGTGACCTGGACCGTGCTCATGGAGGTCATCTTCTCGAGGTAGTCGAGTCGCCCCTTCGACAGCTCGATCTGCTCCTGAACCTGGTCGAGACGTGCCTGCACCGCGAGCACTTCGCTCACGCCCCTGGTCTGGGCGAGCAGTGCGAGCAGGCGAGCCTCGACCGCGCGGTCATGGCGCAGTCGACTGCGCACGTCGACGAATTCCTGCGTGACGTCCTGGCTCGCGATGTCGAGGCGCCGGACCTTGGCGCCCGACACCTCGCGGATGCGGTCCACCGCGGCGTCGAACCGCTTGGTGGGAATGCGCATCGAGATCGTTCCGGAGCGCGGACCGTCACCGGCACCGCTGCGCGATGCGGCGATCACGTAGCCGCCATTCGCGGCGGCGACTGCCTGGACGTCACCCCACGTGTCCTCGAATCCGGACCGCTTGACGCGCAGCTCGATGTTGCCGCTTCGGATGATGCGCGCATCGAGCTCGGGCGGAGCGATCATGTCGGTGGTGGGAGCGGCCGCCGGGTCGATGGTGGCGGGCTCGGGTCCGATGAGCGCGTCGGCCTTGGCGGCCTCCTCCGCGCCGATTCCCACCGCGGCGTCCTGCGCGCCGAAGCTGCCGGGCTCCACCGTGGCCGCCGTGCCGTCTCGATCCACGGGCTCCGGGATCGACCGTGGCTGACCCGTCCCGCTGCTCCCCGTCGCACCGGCGCGGTCCCCGTCGGTCGTGACGTTCGTCGCACGCGGCGGTTCCAGCATGAGCGCGGTTGCCAGGAGCATCGCGGCTGCCACTCCGAGCAGCACGAGGATCGTTCGGCGGCGGGGCATGGTGATCGAGCGGACGTCGTACATCGGAACAGCTCCTGGTCAGCGATCGGTTCGCAGCTCAGACGCAGCGACCCGGTCCGCGGTTCCCGGGACGTCGAGTGCTACCAGGTGAGTCGCTCGGCGCCGTCCGCGACGGAGCCTGTCGCCTGCGCGGCGGGGCGCGTCCTGAGCGCGCCGATCTGCTCGAGCAGACCATGGATGCTCGTCACTCGTCCCAGCTCGGCGTAGTCCGGATGGTTTCGATAGCCGTCACGCCAGATCCACTTCCGCTCGCCCTCGACGCGCGCGACGTTGCGGTCGAGGAGTTCGTACGCGGTCTCGCGCAGCTCCCGCGCGGGGCCGTCGACCTTCGCGGCGTCGAGCGCGGCGCGCATGTCCTGCATCCAGATTCGCGCGCCTTCGGGATCGGTCGGCACCATGTGACGGCGTCGCACGGCGGCAGCCTCTTCGCCCACGATGCCGAGTCGATCGAGCAGGTTGCGCTGCACGATCGACGTCGCGAGCGGATCGAGTGGTCCGTCCCCTCGCAGGGACTGCCGCGCCGACTCCAGCTGCGATGCACTGGCGTTCTCCAGTCGAACGGGTGCGCGACGCGCCACGTCATAGCCTGACGACCATGCCAGGCGCACCCCGTCTTCGAGCCGATGACCCGGAAACCACGCATGCTCGGCGATGTCATGCCCGCCCGCGCCGAGCAGCGACTGAAGTTCATCCCACTCCTCGCGAGTTCGGGCGAACGGATCGCCGCTCAACAGCTCGTCGATCCGCGCTCCTCGAACCTCGACGTCCAGCTTCGACGCATTCCAGACGCCGAAATACCGGTGCCCGGTGAAGAACCTGCTCTGGGGGTTCACGCCCGGCATGAAGACGGCATTGAGCGCCAGGCGGCGAACGGGGAGGGCATCACCGAGCTTCGTCGGGAGGCCGGCCGTCAATGCGCCGTCGACATCGTCGCCCAGGATCCCGGCGAGCGTCAGCCAGTCGTCCTTTGCAAGTTGCTCGACGGGCGTGGTGCGGATGCGTTCGACTGCCGCCTGGCGAGCCTCGGGTCCGAGGTCGCGGACGTGAGCCCACGCTTGAAGCCCGCGACCCATGTCTCGCATGTCGCCGAAGGCGTGACCCGATGCCAGCTGGGACACGCGAGGCATTGACAGCACCGCACGCGCCCCCTGCACCGCGTCGAGCATCGGTGCAAGCCCCGGCTCCGATGCCGACAGGCCACGCAGCAGCCGCTCGGCTTCGGAGGTCGATGCGATCGCGGGGGCGAGTACCTTCGCGCGGGTACGGGCACCGCGAACCTCGCCCAGGATGAGCGGATCGACGACCCCTGCTCCCTGCCGGAACGCCTCTGCTGCGCGTTCGACGTGTCGCACGGTGTCATCGACGATTCGACCGACCTGTATTCCCCCGAACCCCATCATCTGGATATCGGCATTCAGGCAGGATTCGTCCCGCCCGATCGGCACTCACGCGCCGGTGAAGACGGGCCTGCGGTTCTCGGTGGCGGCGGTGATGCCTTCGGCGACGTCCTGCGTGGAGAGCAGGTCGCGAAACAGCTCGCGCTCGAGTTCGAGGCCGGGCCGACCAGGCTGCTCGAATGCCGCGCGCAGCAGCGTCTTGACGTGTCGCAGCGCGCGCGGCGCCTGCGCGGCGAGCGATGCGGCTCGCCGTTCGACGGTGACGACGAGCTCCGCGGCGGGCACGATTTCGTGCACGAGACCCTTGGCGAGCGCGGTCTCGGCGTCGTAGCGCATGCCCTTCATGATCATCTCGGTGGCGACGGCGATGCCGACGAGTCGCGGCAGGCGCTGCGTGCCGCCACCGCCGGGGAGCAGTCCGATGCGCACCTCGGGCAGACCGAGCTGCGCGAGGTCGTCGCCGGCGATCCTGAAGTCGCAGGCGAGGGAGAGCTCGAACCCGCCGCCGAGCGCGATGCCTTCGAGCTGGCAGATCGTCGGCATCGGCAGGGCAGCGACGTGGTCGAACACGTCGAGCACGTCGCCGAACTCGTCGAGGAGCTCCGGCTCGTCCGCCACGCGGGCCATCAGCTTGATGTCGGCGCCGCCGGTGAAGATCCCTCGATGTGCCGAACGGAACACGACGACGCGTACGTCGGAGTCGGCGGCGAACTCCACGCACGCCGCCTTCAGCTCCCTGCCCACATCGAGCGTGATGACGTTGAGCGGCGGGTTGTCCAGCTCGACGATTGCGATCGCGCCGTCGCGAATGACGTTGATTGCGGCGTACGCGCTCGTCACGGAACGGTCACCATGCCCTGCGAGTAGTAGCGCGATGCGATGAGCCGCTGCACCTGGTTGGTGCCTTCGACGATCTGCAGGACCTTCGCGTCGCGCATCCACCGCTCGACCGGATGATCGGTGGACAGGCCCGCGCCGCCCATCACCTGGACGGCGTCGGTCGTGACCTGCATCGCCACGTCGCTCGCGAACGCCTTGGCGTAGGAGCCGACGAGCCCGACGTCTTCGCCGCGATCGACGGCATCGCAGGCGCGCAGCACGAGCGCGCGGGCTGCTTCGATGCGCATGCCCATGTCGGCAAGCAGGAACGACACGCCCTGACGGTTCATGATCGGCTTGCCGAACGCCTCGCGCTCGTTCGCGTATTCGACGGCGTGTTCGAACGCCGCGCGCGCGATGCCGAGCGCAGAGGCTGCGACCTGCGG
>JBBQUY010000141.1:0-3909 GCA_038212015.1 Gaiellales bacterium
GTGTACGTCGTGGGCCATCGTGCGCTGGGGGACGATGCCCGTCGCATGCTCGCCGTCTGCTGTGCAGGCGAGGGCGCGGCGCTCACCCAGGTCTCCGCCGGCCGGTGCTGGGAGTTGACCCGGCTGCGCGAGCGCCTGATCGACGTCGTGGTGCCGAAACAGCGACGTCCGATCATCGATGCCAATCTGCAGGTAGACGCCCGTCTTCCGGTGGGGGCATTCACCGAGTGCAGGAACATCCCGATCCTCACGCCGACGTGGACGATCGTGAGCCTTGCGACTCGTCGCGAACCGGGCGACCTGACCCGCGTACTCCGTGAGGCGTCGTACCGGAAGCTCCTCGACCTGAGCGCGCTGGTTCGAATCTGCGATACCGACGAGCGACGACCCGGGATTCGCGTGCTTCGCGCGGCGATCGAACTCCGGGCGTGCGGGAGCACCGGATACGCCAGCGCGCTCGAGCGCGCCGTGAATCGATTCGTGAGCGCGCACGCACGTGTCGCACCGATCCCGAATGTCGTCATCGCAGGACACGCAGACGTGTACGAAGTGGACATGGTGTGGCGTGAACTGCGCCTGTGCTGCGAGATCGACGGCCCGATCCACGACGATCCGGACGTACGCCGTGAGGACCTTCGCCGCACGGCCGACCTCGAAGCGGCGGGCTGGACCGTCGTCAGGATCCACTGGACGGAGTGGGAAGCCGATCCTGCTGACGCAGTCGCCAGGCTGCTCGAACTGGTTGCTGCTCGGGCGAGCAGCCGGTCATGTCAGGGTGCTGGCGCGGGACGATCCTGACGAAAGGCGTGTCTCGCAACACTGTCGTCAGGAACGACGCGCGAGGGTGGCCGGCTTGGCGTCGATCCTGACGAAAGGCGTGTCTCGCAACACTGTCGTCAGGAGCGTGCGGTCGCTGGACGCGAGCCCCGCGACACCAACGAACACAGGCCGCGCATGGGGCGCGGCCTGGCGAGTGGCGTGGGGGCAATGGCGCTCGCGCGCCGGCGGGGGCCGCTAGGCCTTTGCGACTCGGTCGCTCTTCAGGCAGCGCGTGCAGACGTACGCACGCATGGCCCGACCCTTCTCAACGATGCGCACGCGCTGGAGGTTCGCATCGAACCGCCGCTTCGTGGCGCGCATGGAGTGGCTCCGATTCTGGCCGAATCCGGGGCCCTTGCCGCAGGTATGACAGATCTTCGACATAGCCGGGGGAGCATAGCAGGAGACGAGCCTCGCGTGCGGAACCCAAGTTCGTCGGCGTGCGTCGGCGCGCAGGACGGGAATACTGGGGGCGATGGAAGATTCGGGAACGATCGCGATCGTGACGGATGCGACGGCCGACGTGCCGCCCTCCGAGCGAGAGAACGGCCGTGGCATCCCGTGGATCGTGGTCGCCGAGACCTGGAGCGCCGACGGCCTCGACTTCCTCGATGACGGGGCACCGTCGCCCGAGCTTGCCGCGCTGCTGCTGGAATCCGGCCTCGACCCCGAACCGGTGGAACCCAGCCGCGAGGATTTCGCGGGCGCGTACGAGAAGCTGCGCGACGTCGATCGGGTGTTCTCGATCCACGCACCGTCGAGTGCTTCGTGGTCGGTCGAGCACGCTCGCGAGGCCGCCGCGGCATTTCCCAACGTCCGCGTCATCGAGGCGAGCGTCACGGGCATCGGCATGGGGCTGCTCGGTGTGCTCGCGCGCGATCTCGCCGTGAACGGGGCCGGGCCCGACGCGGTGGAGCGCTGGCTGCGCGAGCACCGCGAGCAGGTCCGCATGCTCGTCGTCCCGGATCGCTTTCAGCCACACATCACCCAGCGTGGCCTCTCCGCGCGACTGCTCATGGGTGGCGGTTCACCCCCGCCCAACGGCGCCAGCGTGATGGATCGCACCAGGCGCCTGCGCTCGCGCCGCGCGACGGTCGCTGCCATCGAGCGCTACTTCCTCGAGCACACCCGCGACACCGGCGAACTGCACCTGGCGCTCGCCCACAGCGCCGCCGCCGGAGCCGTCGACCCCTTCCTGAACCTGCTAGAACGCATGCGCCCGCACGCGGAGGTGGGGCTCGTGGGACGCGTCGGCCCGCGCCTGCTGCAGCAGCTCGGTGCACCCTGCGTGGCGGCAGCGTGGCTCGAGCCGCTCGCCGATGATTCCGAGATCTGACGAACCCCACCCGTGCAGGAGCGCACCCGCTACGCTTGGAGCATGGGTCGTCGCCATCGGATCACCTGGGTGCTCGTCGCCGCATGTGCGCTTGCCGTCGCCATCCCCGCGATTGCGACCGCTACCACCACTGGCGGCGCCGCAGCCGCCACGGTCGTCGACACCTTCGCCCCCGCGTCGTCGCCTGCCGCTCGCGTCATCGCGTTCAAGCCCAGGTACGGATTCCAGCGCTGGCCAGGTCGCACGATCACCTACTGGGACGCGAGCCGCGAGCGGATCGCCGTGATGCGCGCGGTCGCCGCATGGAACCGCAGCGGTCTGCGCATCAAGTTCGTCCGTGCCCGCAGTGCGCGCGCCGCGCAGCTGATCATCCGCAACTCGCGCGACGTGCCCAACGGCTGTGGAACGGGAATCGCGACCGTCGGTTACGTCGCGTCGCCACGCAAGGCGATCATCAACATCCTGTCCGATCCGACCCCGGACAAGCAGGCATGCGGCTGGCCGGGCCAGACGCTCGTCGTCGCCCACGAGCTCGGGCACGTGCTCGGGCTCGGTCACGTCGAACGCGGCTGCCGGCTCATGAACTCGTCGTTCGTGGAAGGCATCGCCCCGATGGGCTGCGTGACGGACAACTCCGAGGACGCCTACATCGACCGCAAGGCGACGTGGCGCTGCCGCATCCTCGAACCCGCGGACGTGCGCGCCGCGGTGCGCCTGTACGGCGGCGTCGTGCGCCCCGTCCGCGTCAATCCGAACTGCAATCTCGTCGCGCCGCTCGCCGCGCCCACGCTCACCGCCGTCTGGAATCCCGTGGACCTGCGCGTGGACCTGACGATCCAGCATCCCGCCTCGCAGACGATCGCGCCGTTCCTGCGCACGCGAGCCGATCGCGAGGAGCGCTTCGAACTGCATCGCAGCCAGAACACCTGCGCGACGGAGCACTCCACGCGCGAGAACCCGTTCCTGCCCACCCTCGTTCCGCCCACGACCTGGACCGCGCCGCCTGGCAGCACCCAGGCAGAGAGCGACGCTGGCGCCGGCCCGGGCACGTGGTGCTATTCCGCCTGGGCAGTCGACACGTTCGGCAAGTTCGGCCGGGGCCCGGCGACCGCCACGCTCGTCGTTCCCGAGTCGCCGCCGGCCGCGTAGTCACGTGCTCGGGTGGTCACCGTCGGGCGCGCGCGGTACGCTTGCGCGATGCGGATCGTTGCAGGAACATTTCGTGGACGTCGTCTCGCCGCCCCGCGTGGGAAAGACGTGCGTCCGACGGCAGATCGGGTGCGCGAAGCGCTCTTCTCGATCCTCGGCGACATCGAGGGCACGGTCGTGCTCGACCTGTTCGCCGGCACCGGCGCGATGGGGCTGGAGGCGCTCAGCCGAGGCGCTGCCGCTGCCACGTTCGTGGAGATCGACCGCCAGGCGCACGAGGTCGTGCGGCGCAACATCGACGCCACGATCAGCGACAGCGGCGTCGCCACCGATCTCATCAAGGGCGATGCAGTGCGCGTCGTGCGGTCGCTGGCACTCGCGGAGCGACGGTTCGACCTCGTCTTCTTCGATCCGCCCTACGACAGGACTGCCGAGCTCGTGCGCGACGTTCGCGAATCGCTGCCGACCGTGTGCGCACCCGATGCCCGCGTGGTGCTGGAGCTCTCCACGCGGCATCGCGACGTGATCGCCGATGCCGCCAGCGCATGGGGTGCCACGCTCGAGCTGGAGCGTGCCTACGGCGACACCGTGGTGGGCATCATGTC
>JBBQUY010000142.1:0-3846 GCA_038212015.1 Gaiellales bacterium
CGGTCGTCGCGCCGACGGCCTTCGGCGTGGGATCGAGGCCGAGGTTCGCCACCACGGCGGCGATCGCCAGCAGCAGCGCGGGCAGCGCAAACCAATTGCGGCGCAGCGCGGACTTCGAAGTGGCGCGGGCGAGCGAGGTCATGGACACACCTTCGGGGTGATGACGGGGATCACACCATCATCGGACGATCGAACGGCATGCTTGAGTCCCGGTTACCGGATCGCAGGGTCTTCGTCCTCATGCTCGGAGTAGTCCTCGTACTCGTCCTCATCATCCAGGTACATCTGCCACGCCCGGCGGCGGCGCCGGATCCAGCCGCCTATCAGCAATAGCAGGGCTGCCCCAGTCGCGAGGATGTACGGCCAGGGGGGCAGCACGATGACCATCGGCAGGTCGGTCGTGGTCGTGCCGGTGGCCGAAGCGACGAGCAATTTCGGAAAGTACACACCGATGAAGGGCACGCCGGGCCAACGGAGCGAGACGCGTTGTGCGCTGTCGGGCAGCACCACGTCGGGGAGGCCTGAGACGTCGGCGACCTCGCGCCCGAACAGGCCGTCCACCACGAGTCGGGGCGTCATCGTGTCCAGGATCGTCCCTTCGTTGCGTGCGGTGAAGGTGGCGCGAATCACCGAAGGATCGCGGCCGGTCCAGATCAACCGGGTCGAGCTGATCGAGCCGATGTCGAGATCCTTTGCCTCGCCGCCTGGCGACGTGATCTGCAGCTGCGAGACGAGACTGCGCGTCAAACGTGTGGCTTGCGTCTCGCGATCACGGTCGGTGGTGTCGGTCACGCGGATGCCGCCCACCACCGTGCCGCCCGGCAGCGTCTCGGGCAGCCGAACCAGGTACGGGATGATCGCGCGCTCGCCGGGAGCGAGTTCCAGGCGCATGACGAGCGGCTCGATCCACGATCCCACCCCCGTGGGCGCCTCCCGGGTCTGCAGCGTCACAGCCGGGTCGGGCGACCCGACGACGTCGATCATGCTCAGCTCGATCGTGCGCAGCTCGTCGAAGCGATTGAGGATCGAAATGCAGTGGCGCCAGACGCGCGACTCGTCGAGGTTTTCGACGAGGAATTTCGGCGGTCCGATCTCGATGCTGTCGCGGTTTGCGGCGTTCGGGTTGGTCTCGCGAGTCACCTCGGTGCCGCAGTAGTTCGGCTCGTTCTCGCTGACGCCGACGCGCTGCTCGTACAATGACGGCGCGTCCCGCAGTTCGACGCTCCCGGCATGGGCGAGCGTCGGCGCGAACGCGAGCAGGACGAACAGGGCGGTGACCTGGTGGGCGACATGGCGAAGCATTCGAGCAACGACATACCCCCGCGCGGTGCGGTCGCGAACCTCGGTGCCGCGCGTGATTCATTCGATCGCAGGTTCAAGGCGTCGCGCCGCGAACCGATGAAGGCACCTATGCGGAACGCGAGAAGCATCATCAGTACGGCGTTGTGCGCCCTGGTCGCCACGAGCGTGTGGGCCACTGCTGCCCAGGCACGCTCGGGCGCGCAGTACCGGATCGAGGGACGTGGCTGGGGTCATGGCATCGGGATGAGCCAGTACGGCGCCGCCGGCTACGCCGCCAAGGGCTGGACCTCCGAGCAGATCATTCGCCACTACTACAGCGGCACGGTCGTCGCGCCGCGACCCGCCAACGGTCCCTCCACGCTGCGCGTGCTGCTGCAGTCGTATCTGGCACCCGCACGCATCCAGATGACGAGCCCGGGCATCGTGTCGCAGGGCGTTTCGTCGCTGGAGCTGCAGCCGGGCGACATCGTCGAGATGCGCTCGATCGGCGCGTTCCTCGTCGCCACGCGCGTGCGCGCGGGCGCAGAGAACCAGATCGTCTCCGCAGCCACCGCCGACGACGCCACGATCGTGCCAGCCGTCGACGGCGGCGCGAAGATCCTCTTCAACGCAGACCACGCGCGCGCGGGCACGAGCTTTCGCGGCACGCTCACCGCGCATCGCTTCGAGCGCAAGGTCTCGATCTTCAACACGGTTCCGTTCGAGAGCTACCTGCGCGGCGTCGTGCCCGATGAATCGATCCCGAGCTGGCCCGCCGCCGCGCTCGAGGCGCAGTCGATCGCCGCGCGCTCATATGCGCTGCGCAGCCTGCGTACCGACTTCAACTGGTTCGACGTGTACAGCGACACGCGCAGCCAGGTCTACGGCGGCATGAACGCCGAGGAGGCGACCACCGACGCCGCGATCGCCGCGACCGCCAACCTCGTTGCGCGCGTGGGTGGACCCGACGGCGAGGTCGCGCAGACGTTCTTCTTCTCCACCAGCGGCGGGCGCACCGCAGCCAACGAGCACGTGTGGGGCTCGACGCCGTATCCGTACCTGCGATCGGTGCCGTCGCCGTACGAGCACGCCTCGAAGTACTTCGTGTGGCGCGGCGCGGACGTGCGCAAGTACACGCCGATGGGGCTCGGGTCCGCGCTCGGCTACGCCAAGACGTTCCGCTCGGCGACCACCACGGTGCACCCGTCCGGGTACGCCGACGACGTCGTCGTGGCCCTCAGGGGCGGCGGCACCGCACGCGTGGACGCCAGCGCGCTGCAGGCGAAGCTCGGCCTGCGCTCGTCGTTCTTCCGGATCAGCTACATGAGCATCATCGCGCCCGACGTCGCCGCGCCCGGACAGCTCGTGAAGCTGAGCGGTCGCATCCCGCCCGGCGGCGCGACGTACATGCGCTTCACCCGCAACGGCACGACCAAGATGCTGCGCCTCAAGCCCGTCGGCCCGCTCGGCGCGTGGGTCGTGCGCACGCGCATGTCGACCGACTTCAACGCGGCGCTCGTGCGCCAGGGAATGATCGGCCCGCGCGTGACCGTGCGCTCGACGGCCGCCGCGCCGCTGCGCCTGCGCCGAACGCGCTAGCTGCTCGTCGCGAGCTATGCCCGCGCCGAGGCGGAACGCCGACGAGGCCCGGCACCACGTTCGTTCGCAGCGCGCAGCGTGGCGACCAGGTCGCCGACCGTGCCCTTGGAATTGAGCGCATGTCGCAGCGGCTGGTCGAGTCGCACGCCGTAGTGGTTGCGCCGCCCGACGCGTTCGTGCGTCACGTAGCCGTCGGCTTCGAGGTCGGCGACGATGCGCTGCACGGCACGCTCGGTGATCCCGACGGCGTCGGCGATCTCACGCATCCGCGCGTCCGGGTCGTCCACGATCAGCAGCAGCACGCGTGCGTGGTTTGTGAGGAACGTCCAGCCTGACACGACGTGAGTCTACGTAGGGGTCTCACTGCGGGATGCGGCGAACCCGATCGCGCGGCGTCGCTCGAGGTCACGGATCGCTGCCATCAGCCGAGCGGAATCACGCAGCCCGCCCGCTTCGGGGTTCGCGAAACTCCAGCCCGGAGCCTCACCCTCCTCGAGATCTGCGAGCCGGATCACCGAATCCACATCCGTGCGCATTCGCTCCAGGCCGTGGGGGGTGGCGACCGCCACCGCGTACACGACGCGAGCCGCACCGTTGCGATGGAGCCAGTCGGAGACCGCCACTGCCGTCATGCCGCTGTCGATGGCGTCGTCGACGACGAGCACCGTCGCGCCATCGACCGCGACGCCGGGCTCGTCGCTCAGTTCGTGCATCTGGGTCGCAAGGTCGTCTGCAGCACGGTCGACGAGGTGGTCCAGCGTCGTGCCCCGAGCGCCGTGGCGATCGCCGAGCTGCTCATCGACGTACAGCGTCCCGTCATCGACGAGCATGCCGATCCGCACGGAGCGCTGGTGCGGCGCATGCAGCGGCGCCACCGGCGCGGGTTCGACCCGCACCCCGAGTTCCAGGGCTGCGTAGTAGGCGAACGGCAGTCCGCCCTCGGTGACGGCCACGATCACGAGCGAG
>JBBQUY010000143.1:0-3771 GCA_038212015.1 Gaiellales bacterium
CCAGGCCGCGCAGGCCGGCGTGCGCGCCAGCTGGGGCGCGGAGTTCGCCACCTACACCGACTGCAACGTGCTCGCCACGCAGCGCCTGCTCGAGGCCCTCAAGCAGCGCGAAGGCGGGCCGGTGCCGGTGGTGTACGCCTCGAGCTCGAGCGTGTACGGCAACGCCGAGGCGCGCCCAACGCGCGAGGACGCGCTGCCCGCGCCGATCTCCCCATACGGGGTGACCAAGCTCGCGGCCGAGCACCTGATCGACACGTACCGCCATGAGTTCGACGTTCCAGGCACGTCCCTGCGCTACTTCACGGTGTACGGGCCGCGCCAGCGACCCGACATGGCGTTCCACAAGTTCGTGAAGGCGGCGCTTGCAGGCACCCCGATCGGCGTGTACGGCGACGGGCACCAGAGCCGCGATTTCACCTACATCTCCGACATCGTCTGGGCCAACCGCGCCGCGATGGACCGGCTCATTGCCGGCGACGTAGGCGGCACCTACAACCTCGGCGGCGGCTCCACCGTCACCGTGCGCGAGGTCGTGGACATGCTCTCGGAGATCCTCGGCTCGACCGTGGCCGCCGACTATGGCGACACGCAGCCGGGCGACGTTCGACACACGAGCGCGGACACGTCCCGTGCGCGCGACGTGCTCGGCTTCGAGCCGCGCGTGTCGCTGCGCGACGGGCTCGCGCGCGAAGTGGACTGGCTGCGCGGCGTGTACGCGCCGGCCTGACGCGCCGGCCTGACGCCGCAGAACTGACACGTCGTTGCTGACGATAGTGTTGCGAGACACGCCTATCGTCAGGAGCGTCGACGACGCGCGCCGCGGATACCGACGCTCCTGACGTTGGTGTTGCGAGACACGCGTTTCGTCAGCAGCGTTGATCGGTAGACGCACCGCAATGGAACTTCGCATCCTCGAACTCGCGATTCGGATCCTCGATCCGCGCAAGTGGCGCCTGCGCCTGGCGCAGCTGGGCGGCAGCATCCTTGCCGCGCTGTGGGTGTGGTTTCGCGCCGTCGACCACGCCGACGTCGATCGCGCCGTGCGCGATGCCAGGCGCGCCGAGCGCCGCGAGCTGATCCGCGCGCGCAACGCGGAGCTCGAGCGCGGAAAGCTCACGATCGATTGATGACGATCGCTGCCGCGATTTCGGCAGGAGCGGCGGCTATCCGCACGCGCGCCGGGAACGACGGGTTCGTGGACCCGCTCGCCAGCAACGACCTCGATGGCTGCACGGTGCTCGTGATCGAGGACGATCGGACGCTGCGCTTTGCGCTGTGCGCGATGTTCGAACGCGAGTCCTGGATCGGCGACGTGCGCGCCGTCGGCACCGGCGCCGAAGGGCTGCAGGCACTGGCTGACGCCGCCCCGCACGTGCTCGTCACCGATGCGCGTCTGCCCGACATCTCGCTCGACATGCTGCTCGATCGCGCGAGCGCGGTCAGTCCCGCGACGCGGCTCGTCGTCCACTCCGGTCTCGGTCCCGGCGAGATCGAGCCGGGCGAGTGCACGCCGATCTCCGGCTACGTGCAGAAGGGGCGCGACCCGTTCGAGCTCGTGCAGTCGCTGCGCTCGATCTACTGCGAGCAGCAGCGGTCGCTGCCCGACTAGGCCGAACTACTCGCCGCCGGCTCCCGGCATGCGCCGGCCCAGGTACTCGTCGACGATCTCGAGCATCTCGCCCTGGTGTTCGACGAGCCCGCCCATGTGTCCGGCGTCGGGGATCGTCTGCCATTCCTTGTCGCCCGTGAGCTGCGCGTAGATGCGCTTGGTGTACGGCAGCGGCGTCATCGTGTCGCGATCGCCGAGCACCACCAGGTGCGGGATCTGCAGCTGCGTCAGCGGCACCGCGGGCTTGTAGGTGAAGCCGCTCGCGAGCGCACGCGCCGAGTACCTGAACGCCATCAGCGGATCGTCGAAGCACTTCTGGCGCAGCTCCGGGTCGTCGCACACCCCGCTCCAGTCGGCGACGTTGAGCGTCGACAGGCGCAGCTTCGGCGCGACCTTGTCGAGCAGCAGCGCCAGCGGGCGCATGCGCGCGTCCTTCTTGGTGATCGGCTCGTCCGGCAGGTAGATCCAGTGGCTGACCGCCACCTCGAACCCATCGATCGCGTTGGCCGCGCACAGCGCGTAGAACCCGCCGAGGCTCGACCCCATGATCGCCACCGGCCCCCCGAAGCGATCCTTCGCATACGCGCCGGCGGCGGCGAGGTCTTCGAGCACCATCGGGATCGTGAAATCGCCGCGGCGCCCGCTCGAGCGACCGTGCCCGCGCAGGTCCACGCCGACGACGTTCCAGCCGCGCTTTGAGAGCTCGTGCTCGAAGCTCGCCGATCCGAACGCGTGGTTGCTGAGGCCGCCGACGAACACGACGCTGCCACGCGCAGCGCCCTGGGCGGGGTACACGTCCACGTGCACGCGACCCTGGTCGGAGACGGCGAGCATCGCGGTGTCGCGTGCGTTGGAGGCGTCGATGAATCCGAACAGCGCGACGGTCGCCGCCTCGTCGGTGGACACCTCGCCGGTTGGGGTGGTGCTCACCACGCGCGGCGGCGTGTCGAGTGTCAGTTTCCGTGCGGGCGTTGCAGTGGCTGGGCTCATGCGTTGAGCCCTACCCCGCCGCGCAGCCATGCATGCTCAGAGGATCCACATGCGGCGCTGCACGTTGACGGACGTGCCGTCGTCGAGCTGCGTGCGCAGGAGCGTCGCGAGCGCTGATTCGTTGCGGCCGCTGGTGCCGGTGACGCTCAGCTGCATCGGGAAGGTCTCGCGAATGTCGACCTTCTCGACCAGGCTGCTCTGGCCCAGCCATGCTGCGACGTTCGCGCCGGTCGGCTCCCAGTAGTCGGCGGTGATCGAGCGGTTCTGCACGAGCAGCTTGACGCCGTCGACGACCTCGTTGAGGGCGCCGGCGGCCTGCACGCCCGCGAAGTTGTTGAAGAAGGTGAGCGCGACCGTCTCCGCGTCGACGACCTTCAGCTCGGCGGCGCCGAGTGCGCGCAGCTGGTCACCGTAGCGGGCGATCAGGTCGCTGGCGGGCGCCGGCGGCATCGGCTCGACGGGGAGCGTGGTGACCGGCGGCTGGATCGGGGCGATGAACATGGTGGGTTCTCCTGAGAAGTCGATGGGGGAGCGGGGATTGCAAGAACTATCTCAGACTTGACCCGCCAACCGCAAGTGATTTTCCGCCACCATGCGCATATTGCCGAATAATTTCCGGATCCGACCGCATTAGCGGCCCGTCGCAGCGGCGCTTCGGGCGGGAGATGTTGCGCAGGCGATACAGTAAGCGCGACTGTGTGCGCCGCCCCCGCGCGCGATAGTCGCTAGTATTACGAGTGAATCAGGCACGTCGTGCCGCGACCGCAAGGCTGATTTCTGCCCATGACCGAACGCGACCCGATCCGCCTGCTGCTGTGTGATGACGCCGTGCAGCTGCGGCGCCTGTATCGCCTCGTGTTCGAGGCAGAGGCCGACTTCGTCGTCGTGGGCGAGGCGGGCGACGGCCAGGAGGGCATCGACGCCGCGCGCCTGCTCAAGCCCGACGTCGTGCTGCTCGACATCGCGATGCCCGTGATGGACGGGCTCGAGGCGATCCCCGGCATCCGCAGCGCGTCGCCTGACGCCGTGATCGTGATGTGCACCGCGATGATCGACGACCGCGTTCGCCGTCGAGCGCTCGACCTGGGCGCATCCGAGTTCATCGAGAAGGGGCACGATCCCCGCGCCCTGGTCGACCAGGTCCGCGCCGCCGCCGCGCAGGACTCGGAGGT
>JBBQUY010000144.1:0-3699 GCA_038212015.1 Gaiellales bacterium
CTCGATGTCGGCTCGTCGCATCCTGGGGCTGGAGTAGGTCCCAAGGGTTGGGCTGTTCGCCCATTAAAGCGGTACGCGAGCTGGGTTCAGAACGTCGTGAGACAGTTCGGTCCCTATCTGCTGTGGCCGTTGGAAAATTGATAGGAGCTGACCCTAGTACGAGAGGACCGGGTTGGACAGACCTCTGGTGTACCAGTTGTTCTACCAAGAGCATCGCTGGATAGCTACGTCTGGACGGGATAACCGCTGAAAGCATCTAAGCGGGAAGCCCACCTAGAGATGAATTTTCCCTGAAGAGCCGTGGGAGACCACCACGTTGATAGGCTGCAGGTGTAATCACAGCAATGTGTTTAGCCGAGCAGTACTAATCACTCGTTCGAGCTTGAAATTATGAACACCTTCGGGTGTGCATGAGAATGCCGATTTTGCTGGAAAAGACTACAGCAACCATTATGCGGGTTTGAGGGTTCGACCTCGAGGATTCGTCCTCGGTCCCCTTGACAGTTTCCGGTGGTCGTAGCGCACGGGTCATACCTCTTCCCATTCCGAACAGAGAAGTCAAGCCGTGAAGCGCCGATGGTACTTGGTGGGCAACTGCCTGGGAGAGTAGGTCGCCGCCGGATCTTCATTGAGAAGCCTGTCGCACAGCAATGTGCGGCAGGCTTTTCTTCTTCTCCGGTCGTGGTGAGGGCGCGGACAGGAGCGAGGCGCGCGCTCACTAGCCGTCCGCGACGGGCTACGCAGTCCCTGCGCGCCCTGCTCCGCTCGGCATCCATGCCTCGCGAACGGCGTTCGCGTGCGCCTCGCCCCTGTCCGCTCATCCATGTGGAGCGAGACGTGCCCGTCCCTCGTGTGCGCGCGGGGGCGTGTTCTCCTGAAGCGGTCCGGACTGGTGCGGAGGAGGGGTGGTGACGGGGGTGGGTTGCTTCAACTTGTGAAGTGGCTGCAACAACCTGGTGGGTTGAAGGCGATACGCAGGTGACGGATGGGGACTCCGACCACTTCCTGCGCATGTCGCGGATTACGGGGGGCTCGCGGAACCGGTTCGTCATCAGGGATACAGCACCACCTGTTGGGGAGAACCACCGTGAAGCGAACCATTGCCATCGCCGCCGCACTCGTCGGCCTCGTCGTCCTCGTGCCGACGGCTGCCGCCACCAGTGATACGAGCGATACGACCACGGCGCCGCCGGTCGAAACGACCACCACGGCGCCCGTGACCACTGAAGTGCCGGTCACAACGACGCCGACGACGGAGACGCCGACGACCTCGACGCCGACGACGTCCACGCCGACGACGTCGACGCCGGTCACCACGACCGTGCCCACCACGACAACGGCGACGACGATCCCGACCACGGGTACCGAGACGCCCTGCATCGCGGACTGCATCCCGGTCGCCAACGAATGTACGGGTCCGGAATGCATTCCCAACGCTGGCGGTGCCTACCCGACTGCCGTTGCTGGCGCCGGATCGCTGCCGTTCACCGGAATCGAGGACATGATCGCGCCGATCCTGCTCGCGCTGACCGTGGTCCTTGGTGGCGTCGTCGCCTGGCGATGGGCTCGCCTGCGCGAATCGGTTGCCGAGGCCGCACAGCGTGCACGTCCGATCGCGGCTCGCGAATCTCGCACCGGGTACGCAGCGGCTGCTCGCAACTTCGGTATCGAGCAGCGCGCACGCCAGGTGTTCACGCCTCGCGTGGCCTGATCGCAGCGCACATCAGTACTCGACGCAGGGCCGCATCCTTCGGGACGCGGCCCTCGTCACGTTCGGGGGCGGCGATCAGCTCGAGTCGCGCAGCAGCTCGAGCTCCTCCTCGACCAGCGCGATCGTCTCGTCCAGCTGTCGATCCAGCTCGGCAGCCACGTTCGTGACATCGGCATCGGCACGGATCGCCGCGGGCAGCTCGATAATCACGCCATGTTCGAGTTCGGCGAGCAGCGTCACGGAAACCGCGGCGATTCCAGCTGCAGCCGGCAGCAGCACCGTGCGATCGGCGTCCCGCAGCTGCCCCAGTGCGTCCGCGGAGGCGCCTCGTTCGTGCGCCTCCACCGCCGCGCCCACGAGCTGCTTGAGCGAACGCAGCCGGTCCGGGGTCGATGGGTCCGGCGGAGGCCACGTCGGATCGATGCGTGCTGCGACCGCGACCTCGTCGGCGAGCGCGCTCAGGTCGCCGAGCACGACGTCCGGATCCGGTGGCTCCGACGGCGGCGTCGGACCGTTGGTCGCACGACGCGAGACTCGATCGAGCGTCGTGCGAATGCGCGGCCGAGCATCCTCGGGTATGGCTTCCAGCTGTCGCGTCCGCGCGTCGATGAGCAGGCCATAGGCGATCCGGTACTCCGAATCGAGCACGATCTCGTCCGAGCCCCCTTCAAACGACGCTTCGTAGCTCGTCGCCGCAGCCAGCAACGTTTCATAGAGCACCGAGGACCGGAAGCTCACGTCCTGGCGCGCTGCGATCGGCACGGCCGCATTCGTGACCTGCACCAGGACCACGTCCGACAGGCGACGCACCTCGCGGTTATAGCCTGCAATGTCGCGCGGGGGCGTATCGCGCAGGCGCTCCAGACCGGAGCGCAGGGCTCGGCTCGCGGGCGGTTCGGATGCTGCAGCGCGCGCCTCCAGCAGCGGCAGGTCCTCCTCGATCGAACGGCGGATGACCTCGGACGCGGCATCGGGATCGGTCACGGCCACGGTTCGGGCGACCGCGAGCGCCGAACGAACTCGCACGGCGGCTACGGCGCGCTCGGACGCGGCGACGCCATGGCGTCGAACGGGCTCGCCGCCGTCGCCGGCGCGGACGCCTGCATTGGGTCCATTGGGATCAACGTACGTGACCGTCCTGGGTTCCCCGCAACCGGCGAGCAGCAGCGCGGCGAGCACCACCGTCGCGACCTTCGATGTCGAGCGTCCGACCACGCCACGGAGCCTACCCACGCGAGGGGCGGCCGTCATCGTGCGCCGAGAGCTTGCAGGTAACATCCCGACGTGACCGCCACCTTCCAGCTCGTCGCCGTCGCGTTCCTCCGCAGCACCGGAGGGCGAGTGCGCGTGCTCCTGGCCGTCGACCGCGACGGCGAGCAACTGTTCGACGGCGAGCCGGCGCTGCTGCTCGAACATCGGCCGGGCTGCTCGCCGGCCGAGCTCGCCCTCGAGACCGCGGACGCGATCGGGCCTGCGGCCATCGACATCGTCCTGGGCGCCATCGCGAACGAGCTCGTCCGTCTCGTCGAAGACGCGCACGACGAGTTCGGCCAGCTCGACGGCGAACGGCTGCTTGGCCGTTCCGCGACCCTCGAAGCACCGGCCGATACCTTTGGCGTGTGACACAGTGCGTCCAAGTGGGTATCTCGGCGACGAAGCGGTTCCGTTCCGAGTGAGGGTGTCCCAAGATGCACGTTCGTCGAGTACTTCAATTCCTTCCCGTCCTGCTCATCGCGACTCTCGTCGCCGGGGGTTGTGGCGGCGACGATGCCGACGATGGCGACAACGGCGGATCGGGCGACGGCGGAACCACCGAGGTCTCGACCCCCGAGCCGCTGGAGGCTGGAGGCGATTTCGTCGTCTGCACCGACGTGCCGTATCCGCCCGCGGAATTCCTCGAGGGCACGAAGTTCGTCGGCTACGAGATCGACGTGATGACCGAGGTCGCCGAGCGGCTCGGCACCACTGCCGTGTACGAGAAGACGCTG
>JBBQUY010000145.1:0-3610 GCA_038212015.1 Gaiellales bacterium
CTGCGCCGTGGATGCCGCGCGGGGGCTCGATGTTCCGCTCGTGGTCGTGTTCCGCCGATTCGCGGGTCCCGAGCACGCAACGGACGTCCATGTGTCGTTCATGCTCGACGGGCTCGACGATGCGTTCGCTGCGTGCGCCGCGCGGGGCGCGACCGTGCTGCTGGTGGAACGCGACGGCCCGACTCTCGAGCAGCTGTTGTCGGCCGACGGCCTTCGCCCGTCGCTGGTCGTGGCTGACGACGATGTCATGCCGCGCCCGCGGCGCGGACGAGCGCGAGTTGCCCGATCGCTGGGTGTGCCGTTCGTGACGGTCGACGCGGACGTGGTGGTGCCCGGCGCGAGTTTTCCGAAGCAGGAGTACGCCGCGCGCACGATCCGCCCCAAGCTGCATCGCGTCCTGCACCGTTTCGACGACGAGCTGGGCGCTGACGGTCGCGGTCGTCGGGCACCAGCGGGAGCGGTGCCCGACGTTGCCGCGCGATGGTCCGGGATCGTCGACCGCTCGAGCGCGGCGCCCGCCTCCCGGTCTTCGACGAGCGGAACGGCCGCCGCACGCCGCCAGCTCTCCGCGTTCGTCGGCGGCGCATTGCGCGGATACGCCGATGCGCGCAATCGCCCGGAGCTCGACGCGACGAGCCGCCTGTCGCACTTCGTCCGGTTCGGCCAGCTGTCGCCACACGAAGCCGTGCGCGCGGTGCGCGACTCCGGCGCGCCCAAGGTCGACGTCGACACGTTCGTCGAGGAGTTCGTCGTTCGGCGTGAGCTCGCCTACAACTACGTGCGCTGGAATCCACGCGCGAGTGAGCTGGCCGGTGCACCCGACTGGGCGCGCCGAACGCTCGCCGCGCACGCCGGCGACGAGCGCGAGTGGATCTGGGACGACGACGCGCTCGAGGCGGGTGACACGCACGACCCGCTGTGGAATGCGGCGCAGCGGCAGCTCGTCGAGCGGGGCCACATGCATGGCTACGTGCGGATGTACTGGGCCAAGAAGATCCTCGAGTGGCGAGCGGATCCGGCCGACGCGTTCGCGGTGGCGCTTCGCCTCAACGACCGCTACTCGCTCGATGGTCGGGACCCGAACGGCATCGTCGGCGTGGCCTGGGCGATCGGTGGCGTGCATGATCGCGCATGGACCGAGCGCCCGATCTTCGGGATGATCCGGTACATGTCGCTCGCGTCGACGGGACGCAAGTTCGATTCACGCCAGTACGTCGCGCGATGGGGCGGCGTGCGCGGTGCGGCGCTGCAGGATCCCGGTCGATATGCCGGGGTCGAGCGGCTGCGCTGAGTCATGTCTCGCGTGCGGCGCCGTATGCGAGCACGCGCGCGAGGAACTCCCGTGCCCGGTCGGACGTCGGCGTGGTGAAGACCTGTTCGGGCGACCCCTCCTCGACGATCGTGCCACCGTCCATCACGACCACGCGGTCCGCCACCTGCCGCGCGAATCCCATCTCGTGGGTGACGACGACCATCGTCATGCCGTCTGCGGCGAGGCCGCGCATGACGTCGAGCACCTCGCCGACCGTCTCTGGATCGAGCGCGCTCGTCGGCTCGTCGAAGAGCATGAGCCTCGGGTTCATCGCGAGTGCGCGTGCGATCGCGACTCGCTGCTGCTGGCCACCACTCAACTGCATCGGGTACGACGCCGCCTTGTCGGCCAGCCCGACGCGGTCGAGCAGGTCGAGCGCGATCCGATCAGCGTCCGCCCGCGACATGCCGCGCACCCTGCGCGGCCCGAAGGTGACGTTGTCGAGCACCGTTCGATTCGGCCAGAGATTGAAGCGCTGGAACACGAAGCCGATCTGCGAGCGCTGCTCGGCGAGGCGCTGGCGACCGCGTCGGTGCAGCAGGCCACCGGTCTTGCCGGTCGCGAGCTGCTCGCCGGCGATGTGGATCGAACCGCCATCGATCGCCTCGAGGCGGTTGAGGCACCGCAGCAATGTCGTCTTGCCGGAGCCGGACGGACCGATCACGCACACGGTCTCGCGTGGCGACACGGTCATCGACACGCCTCGCAGTACCTCGAGGTCCCCGTACTGCTTGCGGACGTCGTGGGCCTCGACGATCGGGGCGCCGTCGGGGGTCGCAGGTGGGAATTCACCGGTCATGAGTACGTCTTTCGTCGCTGCCCGGCGCCGAAGATGCGAGCGAACACGGACTCGTCTTCGCGGCGTTCGTGCCGGCCGAGGCGTCGCTCCAGCTGGACCTGGACGAGCATCCAGATCGTGGTGATCGCCAGGTACCAGGCCGCCACGGCCGCGAACACCTCGACGTACTGAAAGGTCGAGCTGTAGGCGCGCTGCGCATCGGCGAAGAGCTCGGTGACGCCGATCACGCTGACGAGCGACGAGGTCTTGAGCATGTTGTTGTACTCGTTGCCGAGCCCGGGAACGATGAGGCGGGCCGCCTGCGGCAGCACGATGCTGCGCAACGCCTGATCCTCCGTGAGTCCGACCACGAGTCCCGCTTCGGTCTGCCCGTCGTCGACGGCGAGGATGCCCGCGCGAACGATCTCGCCCATGTACGCCCCTTCGTTGAGCGCGAGCGCAATCGTTCCCGCGACGATCGCTCCGTGGACGGTCGTGAATCCCAGGTCGACGGTGCGCGGGATCAGCTCGAAACCGAAGAGCAGGTTCGATCCGTAATACCAGAACGTGATCTGCAGCAGGACCGGCGTTCCGCGAAACACCCAGGTGTACAGGCCCGCGAACAGCCGGAACGGCGCGTGCCGACTCATGCCTCCCGTCGCGACCAGCACGCCGATGATCGTGCCGATCGTCATCGCGACGGTACTGACGTAGACCGTGGTCCACAGCGCGTCCCACAGCAGCTCGTCGGGCGACAGGCGCTCCAGGAAGTAGCTGGTGTCGAACGCCGCGAGGAGCGTTCCCACGCCTCAGGCCTCGTCGGCGAGCACGAAGTCTTCGACGTTCCACTCCGAGAGCAGGTCGACCATCGTGCCGTCTTCGTACATCTCGTCGATCGCTGTCTGCACCGCGTCCTGCAGGTCCTCGTCTTCCGTGCGGATGGCGATGCCCACGTCGAGGGGATCGATCGGCTCGCCGGCGAACTCGAACGACTCGCTGTCCTTGACGACGTAGTCGGCGACGACCGGACTGTCACCGAAGAACACGTCGACCTTGTCGGTCTTGAGCGCAGCGGCTGCAGCGCCGGCATCGGGGAACGTCTGCACGTCGATGGGCTCCTCGCCGGCGTCCTCGAACTCCTTGGACTTCGCTTCGAGCGCGTCCTTGAGGGTCGTGCCGACCTGGACCGCCACCGAGCGACCGGACAGGTCGTCGAGGTTCTCGATGCCGTCGCCTTCGCCGGTGGCGACCATGAGCGACTGGCCGACCGCCATGTACGGCACGAACGCGACCTGTTCCTCACGCTCGGGCGTGATGTTCATGCTCGAGATGATCGCGTCGCACTTCTTCGACTGGAGCGCCGGGATGATGGCATCGAACAGCGTCTTCTCGTACACGGCAGTGGTGCCGAGCCGCTCGGCGACCTCGGTCATCACGTCGATCTCGTAGCCGACGAACTTCGTGCCCTCGAGGAATTCCGCGGGCGGATACGGCACGTCGGTGCAGACGACGAAATCGCC
>JBBQUY010000146.1:0-3478 GCA_038212015.1 Gaiellales bacterium
CGCTTCCTGCAGGAAGCGGCCGTCAGTGAATCTGGAGTTGCGTGCGCGAGCTAGAAGACCATGCCTTCGATGCCCGCGTCGACCATGCCGACGTCCGCGATGCCCGCATCCACGAAGCCTGGATCGAAGCCGACATCCGCGATGCCCGGGTCGAACCCTGCGTCCACGAAGCCCGGATCCATGCCGACGTCCGCGATGCCCGGGTCGAAGCCCGCGTCCACGAAGCCGGGGTCCATGCCCGCGTCGAAGCCGGCGTCGATGAAGCCCGGATCCTCGAAGCCGGGATCCTCGAAGCCCGGGTCGACGAACCCGGCGTCCATGAGCCCGGCGTTGCCGTAGCCGGCGCCGCCCATCGCAGCGGTCATCAGGCCGTTGCCGTAGCCGTAGCCGGAGTTGAAGCCCATGCCGTCGTCGTAGCCGTAGCCGCCTCCGTAGCCGCCGTAGCCGGCCGGCAGGAAGTCGTCTTCGAGGCCGATGTCGGAGTCGAGGCCGCTCATCGAGCCCTCGGTGTCGTTCCAGTCGGAGATCGCGCGGCCGTAGACGTCGTCGGTGCCGAGCGAGCCGACCTCGTCGATGCCGTCGTATCCGGCGAGCACGGGGTCGTCGATCTGCGACGTGACGCCCGCGTTCTGGGGACCGGGATCACCGCCCAGGATGTCGTTGCCACCAGCGCTCGCATAGGCGGCGGAGGAGCCGGTCATGCCGGCTGGCAGGTGGGCACCCTCGTCGCCGCATCCGGCAAAGAGGGTCATGGCGCCGATGAGCAGCAGGCTCGTGGCGATCGGGCGGCGATAAGCAGTGCGCATCAGGTGAAGCTCCTGAGGACGGGTTCGATGCGTGACGCCGTGTCGTCGCGTCACCGACCCGCCCTGACAAGGGCACTTTCCCGGATGCGTCCTCGTGCGGCCACGGCGCTTGCCGAGGGTGGCCGCAGGGTTCGCTCGATTACCCGGCGTCGCGCAGTGCCGTCCAGAACGCGTCGGGCTTGAGCTCGATCGGCTCGCGAGCGATGGGATCCAGGACCGGCCGTCGTCCAAACACGGGCCCGCCGAGCTTCTTGAACCGCTTGCGCTGCTCCTCGCGCTGGCGGTAGTAGGCGTCGAATTCGGTCATGAGCTGCAGGTCATGCGCGAGGCCGTCGAGCTCGATGCGCTCGATGAGGCTCTCGGCTTCGAAGGCGCAGCGCGGGCACAGGGCATCGTCGCGCTGGCGAAAGGTCAGGCCACCACACCCCACGCATTCGCGGCTTCCTGGCAGTAACGCTTCGTGACGGTCGTCCATGGCGATTCCCCTCCCCCCAGAGGTGACGACCGCGGGCGTCGGTCGCTCGCCCCAATTGTGGTCGCTGGCGGGATTCCGAAACGACGCACATGCGGTGACGTGCAAATGGCCGGAGCGAACTCGCACGGGCGCTGCGCCTCCCCGAACGCACCGGTAGGATTCCGCCTCGATGCCACCGCCTCCCGCAACCACCGAACCCCGCCTGATCGACCGCGCGATCGTCAAGACGATGCCGATCATGCCTCGCAGGCTCGTGCAGCGGCTGTCCGCGCCGTATATCGCCGGTGACACGCTCGACGACGCGATCGACGTCGTCACCTCGCTCGCCGCCCGCAACATGGGCTCGACCCTGGACGTGCTCGGCGAGGCGATCACGTCCCGCGAGGAGGCAGAAGCCACGCGCGACGCATACCTCGAGGCGATCGAGCAGCTCGGCCAGCTCGAGGAACCCACGCCGCTCGTGCGCAACGTGTCCGTGAAGCTCACCGCCCTCGGGCTCGGGATCGACGATCGGCTCGTGCACGACAACGTCGACGCCATCGCCGCCGCGATGCAGCAGATCGGCGGTTTCGTGCGCGTGGACATGGAAGACACGCCGTACACCGACGCGACGCTCGAGCTGTACCGCTCGCTGCGCGACGCCGGTCGCGACAACCTGGGCATCGTCATCCAGGCCTACCTCAAGCGCAGCCGCGCCGATGTCGAGGCGCTCGCCGCCGAAGGCGCGCGCGTGCGCGTGGTGAAGGGCATCTACGTCGAGCCGCTCGAGCTCGCATGGCGCGACATGGCGACGATCAACCGCTCGTACCTGGACCTGTGCCGGATCCTGGCCGAGGCGAATTGCCACGCCGCCTACGCCACCCACGACGACAAGCTCATCTCCGGCTGCCTCGACCTGGTCGAGCGCATGGACCTGAGCCGCGACCTGTACGAGTTCCAGATGCTGCTCGGCGTCCGCGAGGAACGACGCGACGACCTCGTCGACCAGGGGCACCCGATGCGCGTGTACGTACCGTTCGGCGCACAGTGGTACGAGTACTCCGTGCGTCGCCTGCGTGAGAATCCACGCGTTGCGGGCCAGGTCGCCCAGGCCACCGTCATGGGCTGGAAGCGCCGGCTCACCGGCGGGCGCGGGTGACGACGCCCGGCTGTCCGTCGCACGCAACGAAACCCGTTGCATGTGCCGATTTCGTTCGGTGCGATGCCCACGCGCGCCGCCCCGTTGATCGCTCGCAACGAAACCCGTCACATATGCCGATTTCGTTGCGCGCGATGTCGCACGGGCCCTCGAGGCACGCGTGAGCGGCGCCACGTTCGAGTTCCCCGGGTTCCGACTGGCCGATACGCCGACGTTCACCGGTGCGCTCGGCACGAGCATGTTCTACGGCGCCCTGCCGACGCCGACGCCCGTCCTCGATCTGGCGATGGTGTTCGGTTCGCGCCTGTGGGGCCACGACCTGCCGCTCGATGCCGACGCGCTCGGCGCAGCACCGGGCGTGGGCGACCTGTACGCGCACGAGCTGCGCGACAAGGCGAGCGCCGCACTGTGCGTGCGCGTGTCGCAGGAGCTGCACGACGACGTCACGGATTGGCGATCGCTCGTGCTGCACACCGGCAGCGAGGCGGTCGAGACGGCGATCAAGACCGCGCTGCGCGCGACCGGCCGCGACGGCCTCGTGGCGTTCGAGGGCGGCTACCACGGCACGTTCGGGCTCGCGCTCGCGGTGACGCACGGCGCGCAGTTTCGTGACCCGTTCTGGCGACAGCTGCCGACGACGGTGACCTGGGCGCCGTGGGGCGTGGTTCCTGCGATGACAGGCGAAGTCGCGGCCGTGGTGGTCGAGCCGTGGCAGGGGCGCGCGGGCGTGATCCCGCCGCCGTCATGGTTCCTGTCGCTGCTGCGCGAAGAGTGCGACCGTGTCGGCGCGCTGCTCATCTACGACGCGGTGCTGTGCGGCGCCGGACGCACCGGGGCCACCATCGCCGAGGCGATCGCGGACGCGCGCCCCGACATCATCTGCCTGGGCAAGGCGATCGGCAGCGGCGTGGTGGCGAGCGCCGTCGTCGCGCGCGCGGACATCGCGGCGGCGGCATGGGACCAGGGCCCGGTCGAGCCGGCGCACACGAGCACCTCGATCGGCGACCCCCTCGCGTGCGCGGGCATCCTTTACTCGATCGGCGCGCTCCAGTCACGCGG
>JBBQUY010000147.1:0-3444 GCA_038212015.1 Gaiellales bacterium
CCGGCGCCGTTGAGGGCGCAGGCGACGTTGGTGCAGACCTCGATCAGGTGCTTGCCGATCGGCTGCAGGTGGAACATGTCGTAGAACGACGCGACCGACTGCGCGAAGGCGGGGGTCGTGTCGAGTCCCTCGGCCACGGCCTCGAACGCCTCCGGCGGAAGCCACCCGAAGTGCTCCTGCGCGAGATGGAGCGCAGGAATGATCGCGCTCTTCGCGTTCGGGTACTTCGCGGCGACTGCCTCGATGCGCTCGATGAGCGCCGTCGTCCCCTGGTTGGTCATGGTTCTGGCTCCAAGAAGTTCACAGCGTGCGCGCACGCGAACACACGCGCGCGGGGCGCATGTACGCCGCGACCCTACCGGATTCGGGACGACCGGTACATGATCCTGCCCACCAGCAGCGCCCGGGCCGATCGGCCGCTTTCCGACCCGTCAGATACGTGGCCGTGTTGGGCTCGAGCAGTGTGACTTCAGGGCGCTGACTGCCTCAGTCGAGACGGACCGTGAATCCAGAGGTGCCGCCCTGCTCGCCGACAACCACTCGTGCGCGCGCGAGGCCGAGCGTCCAGGTCGCGACTCCGTCTCGCCAGCGCTCCGGTTCGGCGTTCCAGTCTGCGAACTGCTCATCGAAGTGGGCTCGCACGACGTGCGCCGGTGCGGAGACGCTGCCGCTGACGCTCTGCACCGTGGTGTCGCCGGAGACGATCGAGGTCGTCGCGCCGATGTGGCTGTTCGGTGGCATGGTGATGTTGGGGGGCCATGCTGCCGGCAGTACGCCGGAGCCGGCGTGCGTCGTCGATGACGTGGACTGGCCGGGCGTGCCCGCGGCGCCGGCGACCGCGGTTGCGGAGTCGGCGCTCGATCCGGGGCTCGTGAACGTCTGCGCGAGGTCGCCGCGGCTGGCGTCGCAGCCGGTGGCGAACGTCGCGATCAGCAGCATGATGGCGGCGCGCGTGGTCAGGCGGTGCATGTGGGGCCTCTCGTCGATGGTCGTGAGAGGAGGGTCCCCGTCGGACGGAGACTGCGTGGGGGCAGAACGTGCACGTATCGATGCGGGACAGCCAGCCAGCAGCAGGTTCGGGAGGATCGTGCATCGGCGCCCGGTGTCGTGCAACACGACGGCGGGCCGCCACCCGAAGGTGACGGCCCGCCAGGAAGTGCTGCGTTGCGGGACTAGCGGCGCACGCGGCGCGGCTTCTTGGCCGGCTTGAAGGTCACGGCCTGTGCCTTCTTGAAGCTCGCGTCCTTGGTCGCGGTGTCGGTCGACGACACCGTCAGCACGCGGCTCACGGTGAGCGGCTTCGTCAGCTTGACGACCTTGAGCTTGTAGGCACGCATCAGCTTGATCGAGACGACGACCCTGCCGCCATCGGCATCCACCTTGGTGCCGGTGCCGATCGTGATCAGCTTCGAGGCACGCGGGTTGCGCTTGCGCGGCTTCTTGACGAGGCCGAGGCGCTCCGCGTTGACACGCGACACCTGCAGCTGACCGACGACCTTGCACGGTCCGGGGCACGTCACGATCGCGGGCACGCCGAGCTTCACCAACTGGGTGAGGTTGCGCATCGGCGACTTGGCGATCTTGACGCCCAGGAACGGGACGTCGGCTGCCTTCTTGACCTCGAGCACCTGGATGAGCGTGTCATTGTCGGGGTTGAGGTCGAGCAGACCGCCGCCACCGGCTTCAAAGATGGCGACCAGGTCACCGAGGGTCGCTCCGGCTCGAACGTTGAGCACGATCGACGTCGTGGCACCCGGCTCGATATTGCCGAGCGAACAGTCCGCGAACATCGGCTTGCTGACGCCCGTGCAGTTCGCCGGCAGCGTTGCCGTGTCGAACGTACCGCCGACGCCGCGCAGTTCACCGGCGAGCCAGACGTTCTCGGCCTTCGTGTTGCCGTTGTTCTTGACGTTGACGGTGATCGGATTGAGTCGATCCATGCCGATCACGCCGGTGGAGCTCAGCGACACTTCCAGTTCCTGGTACTTGTCAGGATTGAGGGTCGCCCAGTCGCTCGCGCTGGTGTCGGACGTCGGCGGGTTCCAGCCACCCGTATGTACGTCCATATCGACGCTGGCGCTCTGGTTCGGCTTGGCCGTCGCGAAGATCGCGACGATCGTCACCGAGACGCGCGTTCCAGCCGGCACGCTGGCCAGCGGGCAATGGAACACGTCCTTGACCGCGACGCCTGCAACGACCTTGTTGGCACAGGTCGCGCCGTTGCTGAGCGTGATCGACTGGATCGACTGGATCTGGTCGGCGCCGCCGCTCCACATGTCACCGGTCGACTTGAAGGACGTGCCTGTCACCTCGAGGATCCCGTTGGTGATCGCGTTCGGACCGACGTTCGAGAACTCGCCGACGAAGGTGATCGGCGTGTTGCCGGCGCCGTAGACGACGTTGCCGAACGCGGTGTGCACGTCGTTGGTCTCGCCGTTGGCGACCTGCAGGTCCGCGCTGTCCCACCACATCGAGTCGGAGCCGTTGTCACCCTTGGAATCGACGGACAGGTAGGTGTCGACCGAGCCCAGATGGGTCAGGCCCGACGTCACGATCGTGAGCGTCGTAGAGGCACCCGCAGCGAGCGTCGGGAGCTCGCAGCGACGGCCATCGGGGAGCGGTGCGCAACCGGCGCCGCTGACGGCTGCGGTCGGGGTGAAGGCGGGCGGCTCGGGGCTCAGCAGGCTTGCGTTGCCCCAGGTCGACGGATCGAACACGATGAAGTGTGCGTCGCCGCCGTGGTTCGTCACCGTCACCGTGGTCGACACGGTGCCGTTGAGGGCGACCCACTCGTTGAGCAGTCCGGCACTCGGGGTCGAGTCACCGAAGACCGGGCGCAGGTTGCTCGGTCCGCCCTTGGCCGTGACGTCGAAGCTGTCGGTGTCGTAGCCCGACCACGCCTCGGCGCCGTCCGCCACTGCGGTGACTTCGAGCACGTTGCCCGTGTCCACGTACTTGGGGGCCTGGAGCGTCACCGTGATCGTGAACGTCTCGGCGGCGTTCGCGAATCCGGCGGCCAAGGTGCAGGTCGCGGAGGGAACGTCACATGCGACGTCACCGACGCCAGCCATCGAGGGCGCAGCGGTGGTATCGACGGTCAGCGCGGTGATCACTGAATCGCCCGTGCTCACATTGAACGTGATCGTGCCGGTCTCGGCGGTGTCTGCGCCAGCGATGTTGTCGACCGTGGCGACGTACGTCTGGGTTGCACCAGCTTCGACGTTCGCGGGCGAGTCGAGCGTGACGTCGACGTCCGTTGCAAAGGCTGCACCCGGCAGCACGAGCAGTGCTCCGGTCGTTACTGCGGCGGCAAGCATGCCCCGCAATCGGCGAGAGATACGCACGGTGAATTTCCCCTCAGATGAAATCCGGACGGTGGCAGACCGCCCATGGTCGGGGGATTCCTATAGTTCTGTTCTACGAATTGCAATCTTTTGGTCACAA
>JBBQUY010000148.1:0-3381 GCA_038212015.1 Gaiellales bacterium
CCGATCCCGAACGGGATGCTGCTCCCGTAGCCCGTCATCTCCCAGGCCATGGCCCTTCCCTCGACGAGGGGCGCGACGTGGCGCCACAAGGCCGGCGAGGTCGGGATGCCGTGGACCATGACCACCGGGAAGCCGTCTCCCTGCTCCAGCCAGCGCGTCGGAACGCCGTCGACCTCGATCTCGTTCTCGTCCACGTCGGCCCCCTCGGTGCGTGCAGCGACGGTCGTCGGCGCATCGCCGCTACCCCGCAGGGGTGTACGTCACGCCAGGAGGCTCACCGGTGCTCGGGGTTGTCGTCCTGGGGGCGCCAACCGTCGTCCCACGCGCGACGCTGGTTGCCGTGGGCGAAGTCCAGCGCATCCCATCCTCGTCGCACGATCTCGCCCGGGAGCGGCAAGGCATCGTCGCAGCGTTCGACCTGGTCATCGACCAAACCGTCGTCGGTCAGTCGGTGACGTGATAGCGCTTGATGAGGGGCGCGTAGGCGTCGAGCGCGCGGACCACTTCGTCCGCGCCGGCACTGGGCACGGAGATCACGATCCGTTCGATGCCCGCGTCGGCGTAGGCGTCGAGCGCGGTCTCGTCGATGAAGGGGAGCATCACCGACACTGAGACCGCGTCCGGATGGCGACCGGCGCGCTCGCAGGCATCCCGGAGCGCTGGGAGCATGGCGATGGTCTTGCCGAAGTACTCAATGGGCATCCATCCGTCGCAGTAGTCGGCGATGTCGTCGAAGTTGTTGCGGCTCGCGCGGCATCCCATGACGACCGGCGGGTGCGGCTGCTGGCTCGGCTTCGGCCATGACCACGTCGGCTCGAATCGAACGTGCTTGCCGTCGTAGGACGCCTCGTCGTGGGTCCAGATCGCCTTCATCGCGAGGACCTTCTCACGGAGCACTGCGGCCCGATCGTCGAACGGCACGCCGTGCGCCTCGATCTCCTCGACGTTCCAGCCGTAGCCCACACCGAACACGAAGCGACCATTCGACAGCGCGTCGAGTGACGCGACCTCCTTAGCGGTGATGATCGGGTCGCGGGACACGGCCATGCAGACGCCGGTACCGATGGTGAGCGAAGTCGTGACCGCGGCCGCGGCCGCGAGGGCGACGAACGGGTCGTAGGTGCGCTTGTACGTCTCGGGAAGGTCACCTCCCGGCCACGGCGTGCGGCGGCTCACGGGCAAGTGGGTCTTCTCCGGCATGAACAGCGAGTCGAAGCCCCGCGCCTCAGCCTCGACCGCGACCGATGTGATCGGCATCGACTGGTCCGTGACGAACTGCATCAGGCCGATCTTCACGAAGGATCGTCCGCGTGCAGCAGCCGGTCGACCGCGATGCGCGCCCGGTCGAGTCCACCGGCGTCGTCGAACAGCTGGTTCCAGAAGTTGGCCGCCATGAGGAGCCCGAAGAGCTCGAAGGCGAGCTGGTCCGGGTCGGTTGATGCCGGAAGCTCGCCGAGGCGGACAGCCAGCTTCGCCTCGGCGGCCAGCGTGCCGATCCACGATCGCTCGATCTCCGCGAGCGCGTTTCGGGCCGGACCGGGATGGCCGTCGACGTCGGTCGCGGCTGCGATGAACACGCACCCACCCGAGTAGGCGTCGCCGATGTGCTCGATCCACTGGCGCACGAGCGCGCGCAGTCGTGCGACACCGGCTTCTACGTCGACCGCGCCCACGACCTCGCGCTCGAACCTGGCCGCCGCGGCGCGCACGGTCGCGACCTGGAGGTCGGCCTTGTTGCCGAAGAGGCCGGCGACGCCGCTCTTGGACATCCCGGCGGCGCTTGCGAGGCTGCCGATCGTGAGCCCCTCGAGGCCGTCGACCGACGCGCGGTCGGCGGCGATCTCGAGAAGCTCCTGGCGTTTGCTGGAGCGAACTGTGGTCACCGGGTGACCATACCGTACGAGCGTGCGCTTGACAACGTACGATCGTACGATCCACCATGGAGCATGGATCCGAGTCGTGCCTTCCACAGTCTCCGTGGCGTCCTGCGCGCCAACGCGGTGTTCTCGATCGTCGGCGGGGTCGTCGCCCTGGTCGCGTTCGCCCCTGTCGATTCTCTGCTGGGAACCGGCAGCCGGCCCGCCGTCGCCGCATGCGGGTTGGGGCTCATCGTGTTCGCGGTGTTCGTTGCCCACGTTGCGGCGTCGTCGCCGGGACCCGCTCGAGGTCGCGCCGTCATCGTGTCGATCGCCGACGCGATGTGGTGTGCCGCGACCGCTGCGCTGCTCGCGGTGATGGACCTGACCCTCGCCGGCGACGTGCTCCTCGTCACGATCGCGGTGATCGTCGCGGCATTCGGCGTCGCCCAAGTGGTGCTCGTGCGAAGGAGCGCCGGCCTTGACCCCGACATTGCCGTCCCCGAGCGGATCCACGTCGAGCACGTGATCGACGCAGGGTCCGACCTCGTCTGGCCGCTACTGACCGATCACGACCTCTACGGTCGTCTTGCGCCGAACCTCTCACGAGTCGAGGTCGTGGACGGTAGCGGCGTCGGAATGCAGCGGCGGTGCTACGACACCCTCGGTCGCGGCTGGAGCGAGCGATGCGTGCTCTGGGACGAGGGGTCGCGGTTCGCGGTGGACGTCGACACGTCCGACTATCCCTATCCGCTCGACGTCATGCGTGGGAGCTGGGGCGTCGAGCCGATCGGCACTGATCGCTCGCTCGTCACGATGGACTTCGAGCTCGTACCTCGACGCGGCCCCGCGGGCGCGCTGTTCGTCATCGTGATGCTGGCCGCCTTCCGACCGGTGCTCGACCGCATCGTGCGAGGCTGGCAGCAGTCACTCGCAGCGGACAGCGTGACGTCCGTGGCGTGACGAACCCTGGAACGGTGCGAATGCAGGCCCTCGTCCGCAGTGATGTCCCACACGCGGCGTTGAACCAGCTCTGGGACTCCACGTCGTCGACGTCGACGTCAGCGACGGCCACGCCGTCGTCATCGTCGACGCCGGGGAGCAGCACGCCGACCGCGCCAACGTCGTCCATGGAGGGGTCATCAGCGCCCTGTGCGACACCGCGATGGGAGCCGCCACGGCCACCACGCTGATGGACGGCGAGACGCACGCAACCGCCCAGCTCGTCGCCGCCGGGAACCGGGCGCGAGACGAGGGGTGCGTGCGCACCCCTCGTACCTGGGACGTCGTGGTCGGGCTGCCAGGATTTGAACCCGGGACCTCTGCGTCCCGAACGAGGTGACATGGCCGAAACGGTCTCTGCGACATCGCGGACGACCGGCGACATCGGCAGCGGCTTCGTCCCCCGGACGTTCCAGCGGACAAGCGCAGGACGGTCCCGGATGGCCCGGCGAAACACGCCCCGACACCAGCCGACACGAGAGAGAAGTGGCACGGTGTGGCACGTGCGTGGCACGACGGAGCG
>JBBQUY010000149.1:0-3363 GCA_038212015.1 Gaiellales bacterium
GCGGTCGAACGTCGCGAACGCCGCGTCGTAGTCGCCGAGCTCCAGCTGCGAGTCACCGAGGATCGCGAGCGCGTCGGTGCTGGCGGGCTGCAGGCCCGCGGCCCGCTGGGAGAGCTCGAAGGATCTCGGGAAGTCATGGCGCGTGACGGCGAGCCCCGCCAGCGCCACGAGAGCTTCGTAGGAGTTCGGATCGAGCTCGATCGCTCGTTCCAGCGCCTCCTCGGCCCGGGCGTACCCGGATGCGTCGCCGGTGGTGGAGACGACGTCGAGGTAGGCGACCCCGAGCCGCGTGAACGTGCTGGCGCTCGGGTCGGTCCTCGCGGCCTGCTCGAGCGATTCGACGGTGTCGTCGCCCGAGCTGATGCCGAGTGCGTCGAGCGCGGCCCGTGCGCCAGGGGATTCCTGGCGCACGGGCTCGGCCCGAGCCTGTGGATCGTCACTGAACACGCCGCCGAGGGATGCGGCCACGAGCGAGATGCCCGCGAGCGCAGCAACCGCGGCAACTTTCCGACGTGTTCGTGAGATCCGGTTCATCAGGGCTTGAGCTCGCCCTTGACGTTCTCCGCGCCCGGGCGCGGATCAGCCTGGTACGGGAAGGACGGCAGCAGCGGACGATCGTCGCTGTTGACGCCGTCACCGAGCGCGGCCGACTTGGCGTTGGCCGGAGTGAACGTGGCGCCGGCAACCGCCTGGATGGCGATGTCGATCACGTCGTCACCGAGGCGACGTCCGTTCGGCCAGCCGGCCGTGTCACCACCGAGCACGCCCATGCGGTTCTCGGTCGCCGCCGGTGCGATCGACGTGTTCAGTCGGAGCATCTCGGCCTTCACGTTGCCCGTGAAGTTCAGCTTCGGCAGACCGGTCAGGAAGATCGCCGACAGGTCGGCCCGGTTCGTCTCCGGTGCGTCGATGACGCCCGGGTAGAACAGGTTGATCGCCTGGGCGAGCATCGAGCGCTGCGTGTACCGGAAGAACGCCCTGTCCTGGTGCGGCTGCACGGCGTTCCAGCGGTCCTTGTCAGTCGTGGGGACCACGACCTCGTTGAACAGCGGGTTGCCGATACGTGACACCTGCACCCACTGGCTCGAGGCTCGGCCGGTGCGTCGGTTGACGGTGACCTGCTCGCGCTCCGTGGTGGCCCAGATGCCGATCGTCGGCTTGCCGCGTCGCGTGGTGGTCGCGATCGGCAGCTGCATCGAGATCGAGTGGACCGCGTAGCCGGCGAAGAAGTCCTTGCCGCCTCCGGTCACGCCCGTGCCGTTGCGGAACGAGAGGTTGTCGAAGATCTGGCCGATGTCGCCGAAGAAGGCGTCATCTCGCTGACCCGCGAACACTCGCTCGTTGCCCGGCAGCGGCCGCACCGATCGCTGTGCCACGAGGCGGTAGCACGCCGCATCGCAGTTGCCCTGACCAGAGGGGCTGTTCTGGCGCGGGCCGATGTAGTTCGGCGCCGATCGCTGCTTGCGGGAGTACACGGCCCGAGTTCCCACGAACTTGGTGACGGTGTACGTCTGCACCGTGCTCCGCAGGAACAGTGCCGATGCCGGCTTGTTGAAGACGAACCGGTACGTGATGTCGGCTCGTCCGTCGCCGCTGTTGTCGATCTTGATGAAGTAGCGAGCGGTGGGCGAGAACGTGTGGTAGTTGGGGCCCGCTGCCGTGTCCTCGGACGGGTTCCAGTTCGCGATCACGTTGATGCGGCTCGGCGCGATCTTGTCGCGGAACGCGTACAGGTCGGTGTTGTCCGCGGTGGGGTCCTCCGCGATGAGCGGTGCCTCGCGGTGGCTCGACGCCTTCGCGCCGTCGGGGGACGGGCCGCTGACGGCGGCGCCGGCGATGCCGGCGACGGCCAGCAGGCCCATGGTAGCGACGACGAGACGTCGCCTACGTGAGAGATGCATGTGGAGTTTCCCTTCCGTGCCCTTCCGGGCGTGGCTGTGAAGACGTTGGTCGCACGGGTGCGCGACTCACCAACGCGAAGACCCTACGCACGTGGAATCGAATCGGTTTGCAATTAGTCGCTGAAGCTGAGCAGAACTCGAATAATCGCGGAAAATGCAGGGACTTCGTGGCGCGAATCCTTAGCTTTCTTCAGCGTCGCGCCGGCGCGACACCGCTTCCGTGAGCAGCTGTGCGAGCACGGGCGGCGGCACCGCGCCGGGCACCGCGATCGCGCGATCGGCCACGAAGCACGGCACGCCGGTGATGTTGAGCTCGCGAGCGAGCGCGACGTCCGACTCGACCTGCTCGTCGAGGCCCGCGTCGTGCACGGCCGCATCGACCAGCTCATCGGCCAGGTCGGCGTCGACCTCCGCGACGAGCTCGCGCAGCGCCGCTTCGTCACCCACGTCGACGCCTCGTTCGAAGTTGGCGGCGAACAGCGCGTCGAGCAGCTCCTCGCGCAGGCCGTGCGGCTCCGCGGCGGCGAGCACGCGGTGCGCGAGCCGGGTGTTGGCGACCACGCGCTGGCGATCCCAGCGGAACGCGATGCCGATCTCCTCGCCCATCGCGGAGAGCCGCTCGCGCGACTCCTCGAAGCGTGACAGGTCGGCGCCGAAGCGCTTCGCGAAGTACGCCTCGGCGTCCACGCCGTCGGCGGGGATCGTGGGGTCGAGCTGGTAGGCGCGCCACTGCACGTCGGGTCGGTCGTGCTCCTCGAGGTCGGCGATCGCCACCGAGAGGTTGCGGCGCCCGACGTAGCACCACGGGCAGGCGATGTCGCTCCACACCTCGAGCTGCACCCGTTCGATCGTCTCCGGCGTCATGTCCATGCCGGCAGTGTAGTGCGTCAGTCGCGCGGCGCGGACCGCGCCTTGGCCTCGCGCAGCTCCAGGCGCTCGCCGCTCGACAGCTTGCCGTTGTCGTTCGTGTCGAACGTGCGGTACGAGTCGAGCAGCTCGTCGCGCGTGACGGTCTGGTCGCCGTCGGCGTCGGCGTGGAGCAGCAGGTTGCGGTCGGAGTAGCCGGTGCTCGTCCACAACTCGGGGAGCTTGCCCGGACGGTCGCCGATCTCGAGCTGCTTCGAGCCGTCGATGTCGAACTGCTCGATGAGCACGTCCACGTCCTGCTCGATCGTCTTCCCGTGCGTCGCCTGCGACGCGACGTCGCCCTGCATGGCACCCACGATCCCGCCCACCACTGAGCCGAGCAGCGCGCCGGCGCCCGCGGCAGCGCCGAGGCCGCCGAGCAGGTTGCCGCTCGCGATGAGCGTGCCTGCGTACGCACCCACACCCGCGCCGCCGGCGACGCCGAGGACGAAAGGCCCGACCGCGGCGTAGCCATCGGCCTGCGTGTTGCCCCTGGAGCGCTCGCGTTGCTTCTCGGGGGAGACGTTCGTGTGGTCGTAGGCGAGCGGGCGCACGA
>JBBQUY010000150.1:0-3055 GCA_038212015.1 Gaiellales bacterium
AAGGCGTTGCCGATGAGGTTGTCGACGATCCGGTCGACCTTCGCGGCGTCGGCATCGATCTCCACCGGTTCCAGTTCCAGGCGCGTCGGTCGGTCATCGATCGTGAACCGGTCGAGCGCCGTGCGCACCAGGTCCGGGACGTCCACCCGCTCGTACCTGGGCTCGAGCATGCCCAGTCGCAGTCGCTCCAGATCGAGCAGGTCCGACAGCAGCGTGTCGAGGCGGCGTGATTCGCGCACGATCCGGTCGAGCATCTCCTCGAGCTTGTCCGATTCGATCGCCGCGTGGCGCTGGCGCAGCAGCACCGACAGCGCCAGGATCGATGTCAGCGGCGTGCGCAGCTCGTGGGAGACCGCCGCGAGCAGACGGTCCTTCATGTCGTCGAGCGCGCGCAGCTTCGCGGCGACTTCCTGCTCCGAGCGCAGGGAGTCTTCGACCGTCGCGCGCAGCGTCTCGGACTCCGACAGCGACGCGCCGATCATGAGTGTGCTCAGGCCAACGACCGCCACGAGCGCCTGCACGAGCTGGACGGTCTGCGTGGGGTTGAGGCCTTCGAACACGAACGTTCCGTTGACCGTGAACGCGATGCCGAGCGTTGCGACGACCAGGGTGGCGGTCGCGCTGCCGATTGCACGAAATCGCAGCGCCGACCACGCCCACAGCGGAATCATGAGCGCCGGAAAGCGCATCGATTCGTTGGTGAGCACGACAGCTGCGACGAGTGCGAGCGTACCTTGCACGAACACGAGCTCGCCGATGCGCAGCGGACGCAGGCGCGCGCGTTCTGCCATGAGCGTGATCGCCGCGAACAGGAACGGCCCGACGACGAGGATGCCCATCACATCGCCCGACCACCACAGCAGCCACCGCTCGGCGTACCCCATCGTCGACACGTGACCGAGTGCCCACAGCTGCGTCACCCCGGACGTCGCGCTGATCAGGCATGACAGCGCCGCGATCGGCACGAGCACCGCAACGTCGCGACCGCGGCGAAATCCGGTGGAGAACCCGGCGCGTGCGAGCAGCAGCGCCGCAACCACGGCTTCGGCGGTGTTGCCGACCGAGATCCCGGCAGCCAGCAGCAGCGACGAGCCGGAGGTGGCGTTGCCGACGAATGCGGCGGCGAACACGGCCGGCCAGAGTCGAACGCCACCGAACACGAGCCCGACGAGCGCGATGCCTGCGGGTGCCCAGACGGGCGTCACGACTCCGTCGGCGACGGGCAGCGACAGTCCGATCCACGTCGTTGCCACGTAGGCGACGAATAGCGTCAGCGCGATTGCCACGGTGCGAGGGGGAAAGCGGCTCACCGGGTGGATGTTACGGCGCAAGTCGTACGAGGGTGAAGCGATGGTTCGATAGTGCAATCGACTGCGGGCTGGTCGTGTCGCTACATGCGGCGCTGCAGGCGCAGCGCGCCGTACGTCGCGGCAGCCGCCACGACCGCGATCGCGACCCAGCGAGCTGGTGATTGGTGCGGCTGCACCGGCGTGGCCAGCGGCGTGGGGCGCACCGGATCGGCTGCTGTCGGCTTCGGACGCTCGACGACCTCGCCCTCGATGGCCGTGGCATTGGTGACGACGTCGTCGACCTGACGCACGAAGTCGCCCGCGCCCTTGACGACCTTGTCGCGCACCTGGTCCAGGCCGCCATGGCGCTCCAGCGTGTCGTTGACCTCGCGAATCACGGGCGCTGCCTTCAGGAAGAACTTGTGCGCGCGCTGGAGTGGATGGCTCGGTTCGGTGTCGGGTGCATCGTTCACCGGGGCGGTATCGGCGCGGCGCGGCGAGGACTGAACAGCTACTCCTGCCAGAGTGCCGTTTCGACGATCTTGAGGCTGTTCTGGGCGACCGTCAGGAACGCGAGTCTGGATGCGACCACGCCACAAGGGCGCGCGATCCGGGCCGACCGTCCCGCACCGGCGACGCACGAGTTCTGCCTGTGCGGGCGCACATCGTGCGTCGCCGCGACGTGGCCACCTCGTAGGATCGCGCCATGCGAATCACTCCGAGCGCCGCCACCGTCTCTGTCCAGCCCACCACGATCCCCGCGACGACTGCGTCGACGCCCGCGTTTCGTGCGCCCGCCAAGGGCGAGGTCGCGCTGCTCGACCTGCACGGCGTCGGCTTCTTCTCGCTGCGTGATTCGCTCACCGGCTATGGCCGCCCGCACGGCTATGACTCGCTCGCCAACGCGCGTCGCGCGGCCTACATGCTGAGCGTCGGCGCCGAGAGCCCCGCAGCCGGCGTGTTCGCGCAGGGCGACCGCTTCTACGTGCGCGCGATCGGCGCGCTGCCGGGGAAGAAGCCGCACGCGCTCGCGCCGGGTCTGGCGATGCCGCAGCTGCTGCATTTCGAAGGCAACGCCGAGGCGCACTTCGCGTGGGTGCGTGACAGTCGCCTGGTGCTCATGGTCGACGGCGCCACCAAGATCTGGACGCGCGACGCGCACCACCAGCCGCCGAAGGGCTGACGCGCCGCAGTCAGCGAATGATCGGTGCCGGCTCAGCCGGTGCCGAGCGCGCCCGGTGCGCATGCGTGTTGGCGAGCGCGACGCTGCCGAGCGCGATCACCGCGCCGGCGACCTGCAGTGCGGTGAGCGACTCGTCAAGCAGGATCCAGCCGACGGCAGTCGCCACCACCGGTGCGAGCAGCGTCAGGAAGCTGGCGGTCGTGGCGGGGATTCCGGCCAGGCCCTGGAACCAGGCCCAGTTGGCGACGCCCGTGCAGAGCAGCCCGACGAACGCGATCGCGATCCACGTATCGCCGGTCGGGGCGGGCGGGGCGCCCTCCACGAGCAGCGCCGCCGGCACGAGCAGCATGCTGCCCGCGACGAGCTGCCACGCCGTGGAGGCGAGCGGCGTGACGGCTGGGTCCGCCCAGCGCTTGGCGAGCAGCAGCCCGAGTGCCATCGACATGACCGCGCAGATCGCGGCGGCGACGCCGACCATGTCGAGCTGCGCGTCGGGTTCGAACACGAGCATCGCCACGCCGACGATGCCCACCACGCCCGCGGCGAGCTGGCGCGCGGTCGGGATGATCGCCAGCAGCGGGAT
>JBBQUY010000151.1:0-3053 GCA_038212015.1 Gaiellales bacterium
CGCCGTCGTCGCGCGCGCGGACATCGCGGCGGCGGCATGGGACCAGGGCCCGGTCGAGCCGGCGCACACGAGCACCTCGATCGGCGACCCCCTCGCGTGCGCGGGCATCCTTTACTCGATCGGCGCGCTCCAGTCACGCGGCGACGAGCTCAAGCAGGCGGGCGCGGCGTGGCAGGGCATGCTGGAGCCGATCGCGGCGGCGGCGAGGCTGGAGCTGCGCGGAAAAGGCCTGCTCTGGGCGCTCGACACCGGACGCCCGGGTGGCGGCGTGGAGCTCGCCAGACGCCTGCTCGCGCTGCATCGCATCCTCGTGGTGCCGTCCGGACCCGACGGCGCCTCGATCACGCTGTATCCGTCGGCGACGTGCTCCGATCTCGAGCGCGAACGCGTCGCGAACGCCCTGCCGAGCGCGCTCGCGCACTGAGACGGCATTCGTCCGATTCCGTGAACGTTCCGTGAATTCGGCTCCATTCATGCCACCGAACTGCCGATAGGCAATCGGATGGGTGCTCGACGGACGATCCGTGTGCTGCTTGTCGCGCTCGCGGCGTGCCTGATGGCGCCCGCAACCTCGCAGGCGATGGTGCTCGACGACTGCATTACAGATGTGCCACCCCCGACCGCCAACGAGTGGCAAGGCGGTATGGGCGCATGGAGCACCCCCACCAACTGGTCGCTCGGACATGTCCCGACGAGCTCTGAGCAGGCGTGCATCGAGACGGGCTCGCCGACGCTCGACGTGGACTCTGCGGTCGCCGGCTTGTTCGTTGGCGAGCAGCTCGTGATCCCCACCGGGCGAACGATCACGACTGGCGGCGTGGCCGCAGGCACGATCACGGTCGCTGCGGGCGGGGAACTGCACCTGCTCGACGTGGGCACCGACCTGGGTTGGCAGTCGCTCCTCGTCGGCGGCACGTTGCGTATCACGGGTGTCACCGATCTGTCGATGAGCACGGTCTCCGGATTGCCCGGGTCGGACGAGTCGACGATCATCGCCGACGAGCCGGTCCAGCATGCCGGGCTCGGCGGCTTCGCGGCGCTGCGGCTGGGCGCCGGAACGGAGGTCGTCGGCGACGTACAGGTCGCTGGCAGCGTCACCCTCGAGGTCGGGGCCTCGATCAACGGAGCCCTGCGCGTCGACGTTCCCGACGGCGAGGTGGCAACGCTCAGGGGTTCGTTCGGACCGAACTCCGGCGCAGACCTCCGCGGCGACGTGACGATCGACGGGCACGCCTCGCTGGGGTACGTATCGGCACGGAGCGGAACACTGCTCGTTGACGGCGGCGTGCTGATCGCCGAGAGCGTCGAAGGCGAGCACGTCCGTGTCGTGGACGGCGGATTGCTCGATGCTGGCATGCTCCGGGCCGGGGAAACGTCTGGTCTGCTCGAACTCGTGTCGTGCGCACCTCGCACCACACGCGGCGCGTACTGGTCGATGCATCGCGTCGTGGTGAGTGACGCCGACTGCATCGATCCCCCAACCGGCTCGACGGTGTTCCTGCAGGCGCAGGCAGGCTCATGGACCGATCCGTCGCTGCTGCTGTCCTCCGGGTCCTTCGTTCGCGGCGGTTCACTCACGCTCGAAGGCAGCTTCGGGATCCTTCCCGGCTCGACGATCGTGGACGGGGCGACACAGCTCGGCCTGTCCGGTCACGTGGGGATCCTCGGACCCGGGGCAGTGACGTTCGTCGAACTGGATTCGTTGGCGGGCACCGGAGGCGTCGTACACGCCGGCCCGGGACAGCTGCTGCGCTTCGTGCGACCGAGCAACCGGACCGGCAGCGCGTTCCTGGCCGCCACCACGGGCGACGGACTGATCGAGGTGCACGATGCCGTGCGCCGCACCCAGTACCTGTTCCCCCTCCCCGACATGACTCGCGCGATCTACTACGTCGACGGTGTCGCGTACGACCCCGGCGCCACATCCACGACCACCATGCCGCCTCCGCCGGTCGACGACCAGACAACGACCAACGACACCACCACGACTCCACCCCCAGCCCCGATCCTCGACTGGATCCGGCGCATTGGCACGAACCGCGGAGAGCGGCTGCTCGGCAAGGCAGGCAACGACTTCCTCTTCGGCCGTGGTGGCAACGACGTGCTGCGCGGGTTCGGTGGCAACGACGTGCTCAATGGCGGTCCTGGAAACGACATCCTCGACGGCGGGCCGGGCGCGGATCGACTGACATGCGGCACGGGTCTGCGTGATCGCGTGTTCGGTGGCACCGGCAATGACGTCATCAACTGCCGTGATCGCGGGCGCGGACGCGACATCGTCGACTGCGGTCGCGGCCGTGACCGCGCGGTCGTCGATCGATTCGACATCGTCCGCAACTGCGAGGTTGTCATCCGGCGATGAGCTGGTCGATCAGCGCCGCCTGCGCATGGGCAAGCAGGGACGCATCGTCGTGCCTGCGGAGATCCGGGCCGAACTCGGATTTGACGAGGGCGTGCGCCTCGTCGCGCGAGTGATCGACGGCGAACTTCGCATTCTCACCTACAGGGCGAATCTCGAGCGTGTTCGCCGCGAGATTCGCAAGCACATCCCCGCTGAACGGCGAACCTGGCGCCGATCAGCTCGAGCTGCTCCTGGACACGCAGCCGTGTGCCCTGCCGCGAACATGTGCCAGTGAGATTGTCGCTCGGCTCATGCGAGAGGGCATGAGCGTCGTGACGGCGCGTGGTTACGTCAATGAACTGGAGCCGATCGACCTGCCCTTTGACGTCGAGACCTGTGACGCGACAGCTCAGCTCGAACATCGCACGCGAAACACCGGCGCAAGCTTTGTCGATCGATCGCGCATCGCCACCGGAATCGTGCACGACTCGCTCGTCGTCAGCACGGATCGCGACTGGGCGAAGCTCGACATCGCCGAGGCTGACATCCGCCTCGTGCGCTGACCTACACGCCGCGCGCTGCCGCGCCCCACGCCACGCGGTGCACCTGGCTCATCACGCGCACGAGCGAGCGGCGGGGCACGCCGCGCCACAGCCCGTCGTCGTGCATGACCTGCTCGGCCAGCACGCGCAGCACTCGGTCGTAGTCCGAG
>JBBQUY010000152.1:0-3045 GCA_038212015.1 Gaiellales bacterium
GTTCCGGTCGGCGTGCCCGGGGTGAACTTCGACGCGAGCCTTCCGCCCATCCTACTTCTGACCAGCTCGAAGCTGGGTGGCAGGGTGAGCTTTCGAGAGCTGAGCTGATGATCGCGGTCGGCGTCGGGGTTTTCGGCAGCCTCATTGGGTCGTTTCTCAATGTGGTGATCTTCAGGGTGCCGGCCGGGCGATCGATCGTGTCGCCGCCGAGTGCCTGCGGAAGCTGTGGCGCTCGAGTGCGACCCCTCGACAACCTGCCGGTCCTCTCCTGGCTGGTGCTGCGCGGCAAATGCCGTGATTGCCGTGCTCCGATCTCCGCGCGCTACCCGTTGGTCGAGCTGGGAACAGGCCTGTTCTTCGCCGCGGTCGCGTGGTTCGTTCTCGGCACGGTGGCAACCGGAGCTGGCGGAACGGCACAAATCGTGGCGACGATTCTCGCGCTCGTGGCGTTCTTGTATTTCGCCGCAATCAGCGTGGCCCTTGCCCTCATCGATCTCGACACCCAGCGCCTGCCCAACAGCATCGTGCTGCCGGCATACCCGGTCGCAGCGGTGCTGCTCACGGCGGCCGCGCTCACCGCGGGTGCGCCGGAACGGCTGCTCACGATGGCGGCCGGTGGACTCAGTCTCTTCGCGGCGTACTTCGCGATGGCAAGCCTGTATCGAGGCGGAATGGGATTCGGTGACGTCAAGCTCGCCGGCGTCATCGGGCTCTTCCTCGGCTGGCTGGGCTGGGGTCCGCTCGCGGTGGGCGCGTTCGCCGCGTTTCTGCTCGGTGGACTATTTAGTCTGGTGCTCGTGATGACGCGCGGCGCGACCGGCCGCACCGCCATTCCGTTCGGACCCTGGATGATTGTGGGGGCTTGGGTGGGGATTTTTGCTGGAGAACAGATCGCGACCGCGTATCTGGCACTGTTCGGATTGGTCTAGGGGGAACGACGTGGCGACACGAATAGTCGGACTCGACATCGGCAATGAGGTGCTTCGCGGCATCGAGCTCGAGTATGTCGCAAAGAAGCGGCCGGTGGTGATGCGTTATCACGAGGTCACGCTGCCAGAGGGCGCCGTCCGCAACGGCGAGGTCGTCGAGGAGAACACGGTCGCGACGGCCCTCAAGCAACTGTGGGCCGAGGGCAAGTTCCGCACCCGCGATGTCGTGATCGGACTCGGCAATCAGAAGGTGCTGGCGCGCGACCTCGTCGTGCCGCGTGGTTCGATCGAAAGCATCCGCGAGGCGCTCCCGTTTCAGGTTCAGGATCTGATCCCCGTACCCGTCGCCGAGGCGTTGCTCGACTTCTACCCCGTCGCCGAGGTCGCCAGCGAAAACGGGCCCGCCGTCAGTGGGCTTCTGGTGGCTGCGGTCAAGGCATCCGTGCTGGCCAACGTCAACGCGGTGCGCAAGGCGGGCCTGTGGCCGGTCGATGTGGACCTCATCCCCTTCGCACTGCAGCGCTCGATAGGTTCCGACATCCCCGGCACAGCCGCGGTGATCGACATCGGCGCGACAACCACCAACATCGTCATCTCCACGGGTGGTGTGCCGCAGTTTGTGCGAATAATTCCGGCAGGGGGCGACGACCTTACCCGCGCGCTCATCACTCGACTCGGTATCGACCGCGACCTGGCCGAGCGAGTCAAGGCCGGCATCGGCATGGCGAACGGGAGCGTGCTGCCCGAGAACCGCCCGGCCGTCGAGGTGATCTACGAGGTCACCAGGGAGCTGCTCAACAGTCTGCGCAACACCCTCAACTATTTCGCGAATACTCGAGAGAATCGGCAGGTCGAGCACGTCGTGCTCAGCGGTGGGGCGGCGCGCTTGCCCGGCTTCGCGGAGACGCTGGCGTCGATGACATCGATGACCGTCACCACCGCCGACCCGTTCGCGAAGGTCCAACTCGGCAAGGATGCCAAGCAGCTGGCCGGCTCGCCCGCCCGCGCTGCAGTAGCACTCGGACTCGTCCTGGGGAGGGCAGCATGACCGCGACAGCCCAAGCGCCGGCCAAGGAGGCACAGGAGCCCAAGGCCTCCAAGGCCTCCAAGGCCTCCAAGGCCTCCAAGGTACCGAAGTCCTCCTCCGGGCGGAAAGCGGCTGCCGCACCGCTCGCGATCGGCGGCACCCCTCGCGCGGACCTGCTGCCACCCGAAGTCAGGGCCGCCTACAAGGGCAAGGCCGTGGTGCGGATGCTCGTCATCCTTGTCGTGACCGTCGCGGTCATCGTGGCAGGAGGTGTCGGGTACGCGACCCTCCGCTCGATCACGAGCCAGACCGTGCTGCAGCTCGAACGCGACCGCAGCCTGGATCTGCTGGCCCGCCAGCTCGACTTCGCCGAGGCCAGGCAGATCGCCAACAAGGTCGACGCGGCGATTGCCGCGCGTGCGCTGGGAACCACGACCGAAATCGATTGGAGAGCCTACCTCGACGAGGTCGGCGCGACGCTGCCCGATGGTGTGGGGCTGACCCAGCTGGTGATCGCCCCGGTTGTCGCGGCCGAGGGCGACCAAGCGGTCGAGAACCCACTGCAGCAGGCAGCGGTCGCCACGATCACCATCACCGCGACGAGCGTGACGGTGCCGGATGTCGAGGCCTGGTTCGACGATCTCGCCGGCATCACGGGTTTCGCGGGAATCGCCCCTCCCGCCACGGTGGCGGGCAGCCCGACCGACGGCTACATCGTCAGCCTTGAACTGCTTGTGAACGACGAGGCCTACTTGCTGCGATTCCAGAACGAAGAGGAGGAGTGACATGACGACCACTCGATGGTGGACCGCAGGAGCGGTGCTCGTGATGGCATTGCTCGTGGCGCTCGGCTGGATTCTCGGCATCGAGCCGCAGCTCGCAGAGGCCCGGGCCGCCGATGACGAACGCGTCGGCGTCGAAACGCTCAATGCGACGTATGAGCAGACTCTCGTCAAACTCAAGGAACTGGATGAGGACCTGCCGGCGCTGACCCAGCAGCTCGACGAGTTGGAGGCTGCGCTTCCGCCGGATGCCCAAGTCTCCACCCTGCTCGGACAGCTGAACGCTTTGGCCGCCGAGAGCGCGGTC
>JBBQUY010000153.1:0-2849 GCA_038212015.1 Gaiellales bacterium
CGCTACGTCGCCCGCGACATCTACCGACTACTCGTGAGTTGACACACATAGGCGCGTGTCACGTATGTGCGGGGGAGGCCCTGGATCGAGCGCGGCCCGCGCCGGTAGCCGCACCATCGTGACAGAGGCATGTCACGAATGTGCGGGGATGGCCACGAATCGCCGCGATCCGTGCCATCGTCGAACACGGTATCGGGTAGGAGGATTCCGTGAGCGACCTTCGACCCCCGATCATCATCAGCGGCCGCTATGCGGACATCGGCCCAAACGCCGTGGAGCTCGCGCGCGCGCTCATCCGTGTGGACACCTCCAACCCGCCCGGCCGCGAGACCGTTGCCGCGACCGTGCTCAAGGAGTGGCTCGCCGCGCACGGGGTGGAGTCGGAGCTCGTCGGCCCCGACCCGGATCGGCGCAACCTGGTCGCGACCGTGAAAGGCCGCGGCGACGGACCGTCGCTCGCCCTCTGCGGACATCTGGACGTCGTCCCCGCGGGTGAGCTGGATGCCTGGAAGCACCCGCCCTTTGCTGGAGTGCTCGACGACGACGGCTTCGTGTGGGGCCGCGGCGCGGTCGACATGAAGGGGCAGGTCGCCACCCGCGCGGCCGCGCTCGTCGCGCTCGTGCAGAGCGGCATCACGCCCGCCGGCGACGTGCGCCTCATCGCGCAGAGCGACGAGGAAGTGAACACCGGCGGTGTCGGCATGAGCTGGCTCGTCGAGCATCGCCCGGACCTGCGCACGGACTGGGCGCTGGAGGAGGGCGGCGGTCGCCACATCACGTTGCCCGACGGGCGTGTGGCGGTGCTCTACGGCGTGGCAGACAAGTCGCTGCTGCCGATCGAGCTGCACGCGCGCGGCGCCGGTGGGCACGCATCCAACCCAGCCGCCGTGCACAACCCGGTCATGACGATCGCGCGGATGCTCGCCGCGCTCGAGGCCGCTCCCCGCAATCGCGATCTGGTGCCCGCCGCCGCGCGGATGCTGCGCGGAATCCTCGGCGAAGACGTGGAGACCGATGACCTCGACGAGCTCGTCGCGCGCGCGCAGCAGGCCGTGCCCGAACTCGCCGCGTCGCTCGATGCGATCACGCGCACGACCTACACCCCGACGATGCTGCGCGGCTCCGACGCGGTCAACGTCGTGCCCGACCACGCCGTGTGCCGCATCGACTGTCGCGTGCTGCCCGGTCGAAGCGCCGACGACGCCGTCGAGCAGCTGCGCGCCACGCTCGCTGGCGCCGGCACCGATGCCGACTCGTGGGAGCTCGTGCCTGCCGCCTCAGGTCCGGTCGGTGGCTCCGCATCGGAGCCCGACGATGCGTTCACCGCCGCGTGCGAGCAGGCGCTGGAGCGTGTGGATGGTCGCCAGCTCGTGATGGTGCCGACGATGAACTCGTTCTACACGGACGCGTCGCACTTGCGCCGCGCGTGGGGGACCGTCACGTACGGGCTCTGGCCGTGGCAGTACACGACGCCCGCCGACTACCAGGCCGGCGTGCACGCACCGAACGAGCGCGTGAAGGCCGACGACATCGCCTACGCCGCGAAGTGGCACCTGGAGCTCCTGCTCGAGATGGCCGAAGGCTGACGACGGGTAGGGCCCACCCATGGCTGATCCTGAACATCGAGATCCGCGAGCACGTCGCTGGACGATCGTGCTCGTGTTCATGGCCCTCATCGTGGTTGCGGGCGTCGCCCTGCGAGTGGTCGACGATCGACGCGCCGATGCCGACCGAGCAGCCGACCGCCGCGCAGAGTCGGCGGAGCGGGCGGCCGACGCTGATGCCGAGACAGAGACAGAGGCCGAGACGGAGGCCGAGGGTCCTGCCCCCGAACTGGAGGAGCCGAGCGATCCCGCGGCCGACGCTGTCGACGATCCGCTCGGCATCGAACTCGTGACAGAGAACGGCGTCGACGGTGCGACGGCGTTCGTCGTGCAGAGCATCGGACCCGTCGAGCTCGGCAGCCAGTCGACGCTGCCGTACGTGACCAGGCAGCTCGGGGAGCCGGACGCCAGCGGCCCCAACGCGCTGGACCCCGACGTGTGCGACGCGAGCTGGGTGGCATGGGGCCTGGAGGCACGCTTCTACTTCGGCCACCCGCCGTCGCCGGAAGCATCGTGCACGAAGGGCCCGATTGCCGCGGCGCTGATGACCGGCGATCGCTGGTTCATCCAGCCGCTCACGGGCGGTGGACGCGTGATCGGTAACGGCGATCCTGTGTCGGCGATCTCGACGGCGTTCCCGCTCGCGGCGCGTGAGCGCCTCTCGCCCGGATTGGCGACGCTCGCGCAGAACTCCCAAGGTTACCTGCTCGCCGAGGGCTCCTACGGGGGCGATCCCTACCCGACCCTCTATGCGATCGGCGTCGATGGCTCGATCGCGTCGTTTCTGTACGTCAGCGGCGCTGACTGAAGCCGCCCCGCCGCCGCCACGACGCGGCCGCGGCGACCGGTGTCGGTTCCCCCTTGGCAGGGCGACGATCCTGCCGCACGCTGGACGTGAGGGGCCGGAGCACGCCATTCGCCGATGGTGCGGACCCATTTGGAAGGAAGCCACATGACGCCGATCAATCCCGCTACCGCTGGTGGACTGCCCGAGTACGCACGACAGGATGTCGTCGTCGATCCTGCCTATGCGCAGTCGATCGATCCGTCGCAGCCGGGCTTCGTGGACCCGTACGCATATTCCAACGGCGCGATGCCCGACGCATACGCAGCCGATCCCTACGCCGCGGGTTATGAGGCATCAGCGCCCGAGGCTGCCTATGGCAGCGCCGTCGCCGGCATGCAGCCCGCGACGACCGCCGCGAGCGGTCCCGCTGCGACGCTCAACGACTTCGTCGCGCTCGG
>JBBQUY010000154.1:0-2755 GCA_038212015.1 Gaiellales bacterium
GCTGCTGTGCGGTGCGTCATTGGTGCCGAAATGCATGGCGTCGCTCCTTCGTCCCGTCGTGCGGCTGGAGGGGGCCTTGCCGAGCGGTGCGTCCGGTCCTGCTGGGCAGGATCGAAATGATGCGGAGAGCGTATGGCCGACATGGCCGAAGCGGACCGTCAGGTCGTGCACGTCGTCGTGCACGATCGTGCAGCTGCGTGCAGCGTCGATGCATGTCACGGTGCTGACCGATCGGTCGTGAAGTTGCTGTTCTCGCATGGCGTCCTGCCTCCCGACGTGCAGCCCGTCCGTGGCTGCTAGCTGAAACAGTAGTCCCATTCGCCGGAGCGTGTGGTCGTCGAACTACCTCCATGCTTCGCTGCCGACGAGGAGCGTGCAGGAGCCGCTAACTTTCTACGTTTTGGCGGAGTGGACGCTCACCGCGATGTGCAGGGCAACTAGGCCAGATGGCGGCCACGGTGTAACCCGCCTGATCGCGTCGATCGCATTGATCGGTGCCTCGCGCGGCGGCCTGCGCCGGCCGCATCACGGGTCGCGAAGGGTCCAAGGACTCCCGCTGTCCGATACGATCAGCACGTTCGCGGCGCTCGCGCGCGCACGAGCACGCCCCCCAGAGAAACGAAGGATGTCAGCCGTGGCCATCGCCGATCGACAGAGCTCATGGACGCCTCGCCACCGCGCCGACACGGACACGCCCGCGAACGGGGCCGAAGCCGCCTGGCAGGGCGCGCTCGCCCGCACGCCTGATCGTGAAGAGCTGTTCACGACGATGAGCGCGGCCGAGGTGCCTCGCATGTCGACGCCCGAGAGTGCGGGGATCGACTACGCCACCGACCTCGGCTATCCCGGACAGTTTCCGTTCACCCGGGGCGTGTATCCGTCGATGTACCGCGGCAAGCCGTGGACCCAGCGACAGTTCGCGGGCTTCGGTACCGCGGCCGAGACGAACGAGCGGTTCCACTACCTGCTTGCGCACGGCCAGCACGGCCTGTCGGTGGCGTTCGACATGCCGTCGCTCATGGGCTACGACTCCGACGACGAGCACTCGCTCGGCGAGGTCGGGCGCGAGGGTGTCGCGGTCGACTCGGTGCTCGACATGGAGCGCCTGTTCGAGGGCGTGCCGCTCGACGAGGTCTCCACGTCGATGACCATCAACGGTCCGGCGCCGATCATCCTCGCCTACTACGCCGTGATGGCCGAGAATCGCGGCATCCCGCTCGCGAAGCTCTCCGGGACGATCCAGACGGACATCCTCAAGGAGTACATCGCGCAGAAGGAGTGGCTGTTCCCGCCCGATCCGTCGATGCGGCTCGTCACGGACATGGTCGAGTTCTGCACCAAGGAGATGCCGCGCTGGCATCCGATCTCGATCTCCGGCTACCACATCCGCGAGGCCGGCTCGACCGCCGCGCAGGAGCTCGCGTTCACGCTCGCGAACGGCTTCGCCTACGTCGAGCACGCGATCGAGCGCGGCCTCGACGTGGACGCGTTCGCGCCGCGCCTGTCGTTCTTCTTCAACGCGCACATCGACTTCTTCGAGGAGATCGCCAAGCTGCGCGCCGCGCGCCGGATCTGGGCGACGGTCATGCGCGACAAGTACGGGGCCAAGGATCCGCGCAGCCTGCTGTGCCGGTTCCACTGCCAGACCGCCGGCGTGTCGCTGACGTGGCAGCAGCCGCTCGTCAACGTCGCGCGCACCGCCGTGGAGGCGATGGCGGCCGTTCTCGGCGGATGTCAGTCGCTGCACACCAACTCCTACGACGAGGCGATCGCGCTGCCGACCGTCAAGGCCGCGACCCTCGCCCTGCGCACGCAGCAGGTCCTCGCCTACGAGACCGACGTGACGGCCACGGTCGACCCGTTCGCCGGGTCGTACGTCGTCGAGGCGATGACCGACGAGGTGGAGCGGGCCGCCCTCGAGCTCATGGCGCGCGTCGAGGAGCTGGGCGGCGCGGTCGCCGCCATCGAGAAGGGCTTCCAGAAGAGCGAGATCGAGCGCTCGGCCTACGACGTCGCCCTCGGCATCGACTCCGGCGAGCGCGTCGTCGTCGGCCTGAACCGCTACCGCAGCGAGTCCGAGGAGAGGTACGAGCCGCTGCGCGTCGACCCCTCCATCGAGGCCGACCAGCGCGAGCGGCTCCGCGTGCTGCGCGAGAAGCGGGACTCGGCCGCCGTCGACAAGGCGCTGGCCGAGCTCAAGGAGGCCGCGGCCGGCGACGGCAACGTGCTGCACCCGATGCGCACGGCGCTGCGCGAGCTGGCCACCGTCGGCGAGGTGTGCGGCGCCCTGCGCGAGGTGTGGGGCACCTACACCCCGCAGGAGTTCTTCTAGCCGGGTGATCGGGCAGGGTCCGGCTCAGCCACGTCACCGAGGAGCTCCGTGAAGATCGACTTCAACCCGTCGCCGCGCTCCAGCCTGGGCGTCGAGTGGGAGCTCATGCTCGTCGACCGGGAGACTCGCGAGCTCACCAGCGGCGCGCACGAGATCCTGCACGAGCTCCACCCGGACGGCGAGCACCCGACCGCGAAGAAGGAGCTGCTGCAGTCCACGATCGAGGTCATCACCGGGGTCTGCGGCACGGTCGCCGAGGCGACCGCGGACCTCGGACGCACCCTGGACCAGGTCGTGCCCCTCGCCGAGGCGCGCGGGCTCGGGCTGATGTGCGCGGGCACGCACCCGATCACGAACTGGCGCACCCAGCGGATCAGCGAGGACCCGCGCTACGCCAAGCTGGTCGAGGACATGCAGTGGCTG
>JBBQUY010000155.1:0-2712 GCA_038212015.1 Gaiellales bacterium
GTGGTGATCGGCGCGCCGAGCGGGGCTTCGTCCGGAACCGCTTCGTCCGTCTTGAGCTGCTGCAGCACCCTGTCGACGACGATCTGGGCGCCGAACTTGCCGCGTCCGAGCGCGACGTAGAACTCCTCGGCCTTCTTGAAGCCCAGTTCGCGGATCACGCCGGCGAGCAGCGAGCTCGATGCGATCTTGGCGTGGGGGATCGACTGTCGCTTGAGCGCATCGACCAACGAATCGCGTCCGCGCTGTTCGTAGTCCTCGCGACGCTCGCGCGCGAAGAAGGCGCGAATCTTCGAACGGGCGCGATTCGTCTGTGCGACGTTGATCCAGTCACGGCTCGGGGCCTTGTCGAGCTGGTTGCTCGTCAGCACGTCGACCGTGTCACCGCTCTGCAGCGTGTACGACAGCGGCACGATCCGACCGTTGACCTTGGCGCCGACGCAGCGATGGCCGACGTCCGTGTGTACCGCGTACGCGAAATCGAGCGGGGTTGCTCCCGCGGCGAGTGACTTGACCTCGCCCTTGGGGGTGAAGACGTAGACCTCGTCGTCGTACAGGTCGAAGCGCAGGCCCTCCATGAACTCCTGGGAGCCGGTCGCCTGCGACTCCCACTCCATGAGGTTCTTGATCCAGTCCTCAGCCTTGCGGGCCGCTGCTGCCTGGGCCTTCTTGCCGGTCTTGCCGCTCTCCTTGTACATCACGTGCGCCGCGATGCCGAACTCGGCTGTGCGGTGCATCTCCGCGGTGCGGACCTGGATCTCGAGCGGCTTGCCGCTCGGTCCGATCACCGTCGTGTGCAGCGACTGGTACCCGTTCATCTTCGGGATCGCGATGTAGTCCTTGAAGCGTCCCGGAAGCGGCGTCCAGATCGAGTGGATGATGCCGATCGCGCCGTAGCAGTCGCTCAATCGCTCGACGATCACGCGGATGCCCGTGAGGTCGTAGATCTCGTTGAACTCCTTCCCCTTGCGCTGCATCTTCTGGAAGATCGAGTAGAAGTGCTTCGTGCGGCCGGAGATGTCGGCCGTGATGCCGACCTCCTCCAGGGCGCCGAGGAGCTCGTCGTTGGACTGGCGCATCAGGCGATCGCGGTCGCTCTTGCGCGTCTGCACCATCTGCTGGATGTCGGCGTACTTGCGCGGGTACAGCACCGCGAACGAGAGGTCCTCGAGCTCCCACTTGACCGAGTGCACGCCCAGGCGGTGGGCGATCGGTGCGTAGATCTCCACCGTCTCCTTCGCCTTGCTGAGCTGCTTCTGCTTGGCCAGGTAGCGGATCGTGCGCATGTTGTGCAGTCGATCGGCGAGCTTGATGAGGATCACGCGGTAGTCGTGGGCCATCGCCACGATCATCTTGCGGTACGTCTCGATCTGCGCCTGTTCGCGGCTGGCGAAGTTGATCTTGGAGAGCTTGGTGACACCCTCCACGAGGTGTGCGACGTCGTCGCCGAAGAGCTTGCCGACGTCCTCGGCCGTGACGTCGGTGTCCTCCACCACGTCGTGCAGCAGCGCCGCGATCACCGACTCGGTGTCGAGCATGAGATCGACCACCAGCATCGCCACCTCGACCGGGTGCACGATGTAGTCCTCGCCGCTCTTGCGCTTCTGGCCGGCGTGGTGGTCGTTGGCGAAGCAGAACGCCTGGCGCACGACGTCGACGTCGATCGCGTGGGCCGACGCCTCCACCTTGGTGACGAGCGTCTCGAGCAGCACGCGCAGGTGGTCGGGCAGCGCGTCGACCGCGCCCATCGTGCCGCACGGCACCGGCACGCCTGCATCCACGGCGGTGGTGTCGTCGATCGATGCGGCCTCAGGCTCGGTCATGGACAGGGAATCTACCCGTTCACGACGACGCCGACGCTGCCGGCGCGCCGGCAGCGGCCAGCTGCAGCTGGCCGGCAGCATCGAGCTCGAGCAGGCCCCGGCCCAGCAGCGTCTGCAAGCCGTGCACGATCGCACCCGGCGCGCGCGGATGCTGTGCGTCACCGCGCAGCAGCGACGCGAGCGCCTCGCCCCCGGCAGGCCCGGCATCGCGCAGGTGACGGTAGGTGTCGGCGAGCGTCGCCCGCACGTCGAGCGACGCTCGCAGCGCCTCGGCCGCGAACCGCGTCTCGCGGGCACCGAACGTGAGGTGCAGCCGCGTCGAGCCCGGTGCGGCTGCCAGTCGATCCCGGGCGCCGGTGGTGGCAGGCGGATCGAGCACGACCACCACGTCGAAGGCCTCGCGGCCGTCGAGCACGTGCTCGAGCGATGCGTGGTCGACGACGGCCAGCGACGGTGCCGGCGCCACGCCACCCACGAGGTCGTCCATCGTGCGCTGCACGTGCGTGGCCGACATGTGTTCGCTGACGACGACCGATCGCTCGACCCCGAAGCGCTCGGGTGCCGCCATCGCACGCAGCACCTCGCGACGTCGCGGGACATCGGCCACGACCACGAGCACGCGAGCACCCGCGGCCAGCAGCTGCCCGACGTGTTCGACGCCGAGCCCGCGATGGCGCAGGTCGCGACTTCCCGGTCGCGCGAGCAGGGGCTCCAGCGCAGGGGGTGCGTCGGGATCGGCGGCGGCCAGCTCCGGAGCCACGAGCGACTGGGCCGCCTCGAGCAGGTCGTCGACCGAGCGCTGCCCGACGTGGTCGTGCGCGCACCCGGACGCGCACCATCCCGTGAACAGCTCCGAGCCGGGCACCTCGCTGATCGGGTAGACGCGATCGAG
>JBBQUY010000156.1:0-2698 GCA_038212015.1 Gaiellales bacterium
GGGGGGGCGGCCGTGGGGTCCCGGGGGCCGGCGCCGCCCACGGGGCGTTGGGTGTTCGACACGATCGGCAGTACGCCCGACACGTTACTGGCGATCTACACGGGAGCCGCGGTCAATACGCTCACCCCGGTAGCGGCGAACGACGATGCGGGCGGCGGCACGCGTCAGAGCCGGATCGGCTTCAACGCAGTGAGCGGCACCACGTATCGCATCGCTGTCGACGGCTGGCATGGCGATTCAGGGCCGATCACGCTCACGTATCGCTCGATCGTGAATGATGCATTCGCATCTGCCACGCCGATGACCGGCACCATCGACACCGAGACAGGCAGCACCGTGGGCGCCACCAAGGAGGTTGGCGAACCAAATCATGCAGGCAATGCAGGTGGAGCGTCGATCTGGTATTCGTGGACCGCCCCCACCACGGGCAGCGTCACCATCAACACGCTCGGCAGCGACTACGACACGCTGATGGGCGTGTACACGGGATCAGCGGTCAACGCGCTCACGGTCGTGGCGTCCAACGACGATTCGTACGGCGTGGCAACGGCGAGCCGGGTGACGTTCACTGCAACGATGGGTACGACGTACCACATCGCGGTCGACGGTTGGAACGGCGAGTCCGGGGACGTCACCATCCATCTCGTGCAGCCACCCACGCTCACGTCGGCGACACCGAATTCCGGCCCGCAGGGTCGACGGGGCCTGGTGGTGCAATTGAGCGGTACGGCGTTCACCGCGTCGTCGACCGTCGCGTTCAGCGGCACGGGGATCGCGGTGACGAATACGTCGTACATCTCCCCCTCGCGCATCGACGTGACGATCGACATCGACGACGCCGCGACGCTCGGTGCGCGCAACGTGACGGTCGCCAATCCCAACCAGGTCACCGCCACGGGCCTGTTCACCGTGACCACGCCGAGCATCACGATCGGCATGTCCGTCCTGGGACACGGTGACGCGGCACGCACCGAGAGCGGCCCGTACGTGATCGGTTTCGGTCTGACGTCCGTCAACACGAACCGCGAGATCGGAACGAGCGGTTCCGGGCAGGTCCTCGCAGATGATCCAGCCGTGCGGATCAGCATCACGAGCAACACGCACACGCACGTCACGGTCGCCTCGACCGATTGGACCTCTGCAACTGACATGGTCCCGGCAGGCCAGCTCGCCTGGAAACACCACGATGTCGTCGAGCCGTGGACTGCGATGACACTCTCGGCAGCGCAGACCGACGCGCTCATCCCACCGGGCTCGTCCACCGTCGAGCACGACCTGCGCCTCCAGATCCCTGCGGGGCAGGCAGCGGGGACCTACTCGGCTTCGCTGACATACACGGTCGTGGCGGCACCCTGAACGCACGCCGCGCCTACGCGCGCAGCTGCTCGCTGACCCACTTGAGCGCGTCGCGGTAGCCGTTGGCACCCGCACCCGAGATCACGTGGTCGACGACCGGACGAATCACGCTCGTGCCGCGCCAGCTCTCCTCCGCCGCGCGCGCCTCCACGTCGCTCAGGTGGATCTCCACGCGCGGCATGTCGAGCGGCGCGAGCGCGTCATGGAGCGCGAGTTCGTGGTGCGTCCATGCACCGGGGTTCACGATCACCGCATGATGGCGCAGGCGCGCTTCGTGCAGCGCATGGACGAATCGCTCGAGGCTGTCGGTCTGGCGACAGTCGGCGACGAGCCCCTCTGCCGACGCCCACGCTTCCACGTCGTGCACGAGCTGAGCGAGCGACTGGTCGCCGTAGTGCTCGCTCTCGCGACTGCCGAGCTGCCCCAGGTTCACCCCGAACAGCACGAGCACGCGCGGATGTCGCATCGACGCGGACTCCACCGTCGCCACCTCGTCCGGCTGACCGTTGCCCACGTGGACGTGTTCCTCCCACACTCGCCGTGCTGCCGCGACCGGCAGTCGCGACCCGGTCACCGGCGATCCGACGTCTTCCAGCAGCACCCACCCGATGCCATGCCTGTCGTGCTTCTTGTCGAGCTTGAGGAACGGTTCGAGTTCCTCCCACCCCAGCGGCGAGGTCGTGACGATGCCCATGCGCATGCACAGCGACTGCCACGTCTCCACCAGGTCGCCCGATGCGCCCAGCACGAGTTCGCTCAGTCGCAGCGCCGCGTTCGTTCCGATCGCGACGGCCGCCCCGTGGCTCACCGCGCCGCCCGTCGCTGCCTCGATCGCGTGTGCGAGCGTGTGACCCAGGTTGAGCTGTGCGCGAATGCCATCCGTGTCGAACGGGTCCTCGGCGACGACCGCATCCTTGTAGCCGGCGCACCCTTCCACGAGCGCGCGCCACTCCATGTCGCGCTCGCCGGGATCGGCATCCGCGACCGCCTGCGCTCGATCCAGCAGCCAGTGACCCGCAAGCATCGCGGTTTTTGCCGCCTCCACGAATCCGTCGCGGATCGCGTCTGCCGGCAGTGTGTCGATCACGGTGGTGTCGATCACCGTCGCGGTCGGCATGTGCACGGTTCCGACGACGTTCTTGGCGAAGCCCAGGTTCACGCCGGTCTTGCCGCCGATGCCGGCGTCGACCTGGCTCGTGAGCGTGGTGGGCACCGACACCCACTCCACGCCGCGCAGGTAGATGCTTGCCGCGAATCCGGTCGTGTCGAGCAGCGTGCCGCCACCGATGGCGACGACCGTCGCGTCGCGCTTGACCCCCGCGTCGGCCCACGCGCCGAGCAG
>JBBQUY010000157.1:0-2534 GCA_038212015.1 Gaiellales bacterium
GCCACGACCACGCGGCCCACGAAGGCGCCATCGCGGAGCACCGAGAGCGCGGTAATCGCCATGAGCGACTGCACCGCGAGCATCATTCCGACGAACGCCTGCTCCACGCCGAGAAACGGGATCAGCTGCATCAGTGCGCCGACAAAGGCGTGTGGCGCCGAGGGGTAGCCGACATCGGTCACGTACGACGGCAATCGACCCTCGTCACCGAGGTACAAGATCCAGTACAGGTGGGCGGCGAGGTCGTTGTTGATGCCGACGCCGGGAATCCCGAAGCGGCCGCTTGCGATGAAGGGCAGCGACGAGCCAATGAACGCGAGCGTCGCGACGAGCGCTGCTTCGCGGACGGAGCCGCTGCGCACGGAGCGCCATCGAGCCCACAGCACGAGCACCAGCATCGCGACGATCAGGCTGGCGCATGTCGCCGCAGCAACGGTTCCGCCTGCAACGGAGGTGACCATCGATGCGAGGACCACGAGCAGCGCGAAGCCGAGCACCGGGCCGAGGAACGGTCGAGATCGATGCCCCAGCAGGATCTGCAGTCCGCCGCCCACGAGCGCGCTCGCGACAACTACGGCGAAGGCTGCCAGCAATGGGCCCAGCATCTCGCCCAGGAACGCGGTCTCGTTCGGTCCAATCATGCGCGCGCTCGCCTCATCGAACCTGGTTCGAGCGCCTCAACTGGTCGCCGCGAAGCTCAACAGGGGCCAGTGATTCCTCGAGCTCGTCGACCTTGGCGCGAGCGAGCGCGAGCTCCTCGGCGACGGTGCGCATGCGGTCCTCGAGGCGTGACAGCTCCCACGAGAAGTGCACCGACAGGAACAGCAGCAGCATGATGGCGCCCAGGAACAGGAGGGTCGGCGGGTAGAGGATCCCGACTTTCGCCGACAGCGTCTCCATCAGCCCCGGCACCAGCGTGAACGCGAGCAGGGCGCCGCCCACGCTGAGCCACAGGAACGAGTACTTCGCGCGCAGCTTGCGGCGCCTGACCAACCGCAGGATCACGAACAGGAACGGCAGCGTGAGGCACACGGCCAGGATCTGGAGGTTCGTCGTCACGAGGTGACCCGGCGCGCAGCGCGGCGCCCTGTCGGCGAGGCGGTGATCGCCATCACCAGCAGCAGGCGCACGTAGTGGAACGCGAGCTTGAAGCTCCGGTGCGACGGCTCGCCCGCGACGCGGTGCCGCATCGTGACCGGCACCTCGACGATGCGATAGCCGCCGTACCCCGCCATCAGCAGCGCCTCGACGGTGTCGCTGAGGAACTCGCGCGGGTACGTGTGGGAGAACGTCTCGATGAGCGGCCGGCTGAAGCCGCGGAATCCGGAGGTGCTGTCGGCGACGGTGCGACCGATGAGCACGCGCGTGCACACGCGCAGCACGGCCATCGCCAGACCCCGCGACGCCTCCACCTCGTAGTGGCCGTCCTTGGAGAGGAAGCGGCTGCCGATCACCAGGTCGGCGCCGGCTTCGAGCTCGTCGATGAGCTTCTGGATCTGCGCGGCGTCGTGCTGCCCGTCGGCATCGGTCTGCACGACGCGATCGTAGCCGTGGCGCTCGGCGTAGCGAAAACCCGTGCGCAGCGCGGTACCGACCCCCATGTTGAAGGGCAGCGACACGACGCGGGCACCTGCGGCACGGGCGCACTCGGCCGTCGAGTCGGTCGACCCGTCGTCGATGACGAGCAGGTCGCAGTCGGGCACGTGCGTGAGCAGGTCGCGCACCACCGACGGTAGTGCGGCCTCCTCGTTGAGTGCGGGGATGATGACGAGCGTTCGAGCCATGGTCAGCGACAGTATAGGCCTGCAGTTGGCGACCTTCGATGGACCGATGCGGCCCTCGAACGGTGGGCAGGCGGCCACGGCTCGATGTGCGCCCCGCGTGCGCGAGATACTGGGCTCGACCCGCCCCGAACCACGACCAGCCACGGACCGCATGCCACTCGACATCCTCCTGCCCTTCTGGGGCGACCCCGAATTCCTCTTCGCCACCGTCGACAGCGTGCTGGCACAGGACAGCGACGACTGGCTGCTGACCGTCGTCGACGACGCCTACCCCGATGATTCGGTAGCCGCGCGCTTTCGCGACATCGACGATCCGCGCATCACCTACCACCGCAACGAGGTGAACCTGGGGATCACCGACAACTACCGGCGGTGCCTGGAGCTGGCAACCCAGGACGTGCTGGTGTTCCTGGGCTGCGACGACCTGCTGCTGCCCAACTACGTCGACACCGTGCTGGAAGCACACGCCGCTCACCCCGAAGCCGCGATCATCCAGCCGGGCGTCCAGGTGATCGACGAGCACGGCGTGGTCGCACGAACGCTGGTGGATTCGGTCAAGCAGCGCGTGGTGATGCCGCGATCGACCGAGCGGCAGCTGCTCGAGGGTGAACGGCTCGCCGCCAACCTGCTGCACGGGAACTGGATGTACTGGCCGTCGATCGCCTTCCGCCGCGATCGCCTCGCCACCGTCGAATTCCTGGAGGACCTGCCGTTCATCCAGGACCTCGCGCTCGTGATGGACCTGATCTT
>JBBQUY010000158.1:0-2509 GCA_038212015.1 Gaiellales bacterium
GCGACCGGACGGGTCGGGCTTGCGGAACTTGTACTCGACGCGGCCGTCGAGCCGAACGGTGACGCGGTCGGCGGTGATGATGGGCCGCAAGATGTAGCGAGCGAGGCGCTCGAGCCCAGCGCGGTCGGAGGCGTCGACCGAGGTGTCGGCGTGGAGCGAAAATCCATCGACGATGGCCGGCATTCGTCGTGCTGTTTCACCAGGCCCGCGGCGTCGCGAGCGGTCATGGGTCGCTCGCCGCCGTGTTCGTCGAATACCTGCTGCGCATGGGGGAGGTGCTCGTGGCGACGGACCGGCGAGGGCAGATGGGCAACGACGATCTGATCGACGTGGCCGCGATGGTCGTCGGCGCGATCGCCGGGTATCGATCGTTTCGTGTTGCCGCCGGGCTCGCACCTGGAACGACGACGGTCGCGAGCGTGCTCGTGCCGGGCGTCGCGGCCCTGCTGTCGGCGCGCTGTTGCGACACGCGGTAAGAGCGTCCCGCCCCGAGGTGCACGCGGTGCCGATCCGCGCGTACGCGCAGGCGAGAACGCGGGCGAGACGCGCCACGCGCTGTCGGACCCGAACCGTGGCAACCTCGTCGAGGTTGCGGTCGGCGTGGATCATCCGCCGTCGCCGCTCGTGCACTGGATCAGCGCCGTCTGCGTCCGCGGGCGCGGCACGAAGGACATGCCCGCCGAGCTTGCCTTGGTGCGCGCGATCACTGCGACCGGGCACCGCACCTGCTTGACCGCGACCTGCTGCTTGCCAGATACGTCGGCAGTCGCGATCGTGTCGATCGCCGGGATTGGGCGGCCGGCGTGGAACGCCTTTGCGACCTTCGCCGCCTCATCCATGCACGCGACCTGGATGTGGACGGTGCCGCCATAGCCCTCGACGGTCAGCTGGTCGGTCTCCCGCAGCTCCTGTGGGCCGAAGATCATCACGCCGTCGCCGTACAGGGCCGCGTCGGCCTTCAGCGACTCGCCGATGCTCGGCGGCGCCATCTTGCCGGCGGGCAGGACGCCGAGCTCGGTGCGCGTCGCGCCGTTACACATGTTGACCGTGACCGTCAGACCGAGATCGAGCTCCCGCTCGAACGATCTCGTCCCTTCCGTCTCGACCGTCTCGGTGGCGCGCTCGCCCGGCGAGGAGGATACGACGCCGGCGAGGGTGCCGACGATCGAGGACCAGATACCTTTCTCGTCGACCTTGATGTCTCCGGTCGGCTCGAACTCGATCACGGGATCCTTGCTCGTGCGAAACCAGATGGTCGCGACCTGCTTGCCCGGCACATACGCGAGGTCGAGATCGCCCGTGAGTGTGGCGGCGATGTGGAACCGCGCATACTGACGAACGCCGAACGTCGCGCCGGCGCTCGAGGTCTCTCTCTCGACCCACTGCCAGCCATCGCCCTCGAAGTGGAAGCGCACGGTCGTGCCCTCGTGGGTCATCGAGCACTCGCGGATCCACAAGTTCCCCGTCACCACCCCCGGTTTGTCCGATGACTCGAGGCCGAGGTACGTGTTGCGGACTCGCTCGCATGCCTGCGCGGAGGCGATCGCGGCCAGCAGCTGGCGCAGGTTGGTGTCGGCCACCTTGGGGATCTCCGCCGCGCGTCGCTGCGCCGCCGCCGGCGCTTCGGCCTCGGTGCCTCCACCAGATCTAGAGCAGGCGACGATGAGGGGCACGAAGGCGAGGGAGGCGACGATGAGATGGCGGACGTTACGCATTCCGACATCCGTTGCAAGCCTCGCGCACGCGACATCCGCGCGACTGACGCCCATCCGCGCTGCGAGATTCGCGCCGGCGTTGTGTCGCCTCCCCGCACGATCCGGTTCGCTACGCTGCAGTCTTCAGCAGGCGTGCGCTCTCGCTACGGTGCCCGCCGCGCAGATCTGGAACGCGAGTTGCGACGGATCTCGATCGACATGAAGTTTCTCCATGGCGTCTCGTGGAAGCAGTTCGGCCTCGATCTCAAGCGCGAGATCAGCGACGACAATGTGTTCAACGGCGCCGCGGCGCTCGGCTACTTCCTGACGCTCGCGATGTTTCCGGCACTGATTCTCACGATCTCGGTGCTGCCCTACTTGCCGATCGCCAACGTCGATCAGGCGATCATGGACTTGCTGCGTCAGGTGCTGCCCGCGGAGTCGGGAAAGCTCGTATCTGGCATCGTGCAGGACGTGACGAGCCAGCGCCGCGGAGGATTGCTGTCGTTCAGTGCGCTCGTGACACTATGGGCGGCGACGTCGGGCATGTACGCGATCATGCAGCAGCTGAACATCACGTACGACGTCAAGGAGGCGCGCAGCTTCGTGAAGGGCCGCGCCGTCGCGGTCGGGCTCAGCCTGATGTTCGGCGTGCTCGTGATCGGCGCGCTCTCGCTTGTCGTGCTCGGTGGCGTCATCCAGGACTGGATCGGCAGCAACTGGGGCTTCAGCTCGGTGTTGCTGACGTTCTTCGCGGTGCTGCGGTGGGTGCTCATCATCGCAGCCCTGCTGCTCGGCTTCGCCCTCACGTACCG
>JBBQUY010000159.1:0-2502 GCA_038212015.1 Gaiellales bacterium
CCGTCATCGCGCCCGACGAGCCGCACTGGATCGACCAGGACACCACCCTCGTGATCCCCGGCGACACGCAGGTGCTGCGCACCCCCGATCCCTCGCCTGCCGCCGTGATTCCGCGCGAGGCGCTCGCGCAGGTGCGGGGCATTCGGCGCCTGCTTCGCCGTGTCGCATTGCAGCCCCGCCGGTTCGCCGTGCCCGACATCCATCGCCCGTGGCGCCGTCACGCCGTAGCTGCGTTCCGCGCAGAGGCGCCGCGTCGCAAGTCGGCCGGTGAACCGTTGTGGGACGTGGTGGTCTCCTCCTCGCCCCCCGAGACGACGCACCTGATCGCGCACGACGTGGCGAAGCTCCTCGGCATTCCGTGGGTGGCCGACTACCGTGATTCGTGGCTCGACCTGCCGCACCTGCGCATGTCGAGCCCGGCCGTGCGCATGAAGCACCGCGCGAATCGCCGACTGGCGACACGTCTCATGCGCCGCGCTGCTGCAGCAACGACCGTGTCGGCGCCGCTCGCTGCGGACCTGCGCGCGCGGCATCCGCACCTGGATGCGACCGTGCTCGAAAACGGAATCGAGCCCGCAGAGGTTGCTCGCGCGCACGCGCGCGCGAGCGGGTTCCGCGACACGGGCCGGTTCGTCGTCGTCTACACCGGCAATTTCTTCGGGCGCCAGTCCGCTGCGTCGTTCCTGTCCGCGCTCGACCAGGCGCTCGCGACCGACGAGGCATTCGCGCGCGACGTGCTCGTTCGTTTCGTGGGCGGGCTCAAGCCTGGCGAGCGAACCCGTGCCGAGGGGCTTGGCGACGTCGTCGAACTCGTGCCGTTCCTTCGCCACGACGACGTGCTCGCGCAGCAGCGCGCCGCCGACCTGCTGCTGCTGTACGTGGCACCCGGGCGCGGCAGCCAGGGCATCTACACCGGCAAGGTGTTCGAGTACGTCGCGGCTCGACGTCCCGTGCTCGCGCTGTCACCGTCGGACAACGTCGCCAGCATGCTGCTCGCCGAGGCCGGAGCGACAGCCCGGGGCATCGGCGCGCGGGTCGATCCGGACGACGTGGACGCCATCACAGCCGCCCTGCTCGACCTCTGGCGCCACTGGCGGGATGCGGGCGGCCCGGACGGAACGCAGGTACCGGACGTCGCAACCCCGGACGACGTGCTCGAGCGGATCGATCGAGCACACGCAGCCGGCCGCTTCGCGACGATCCTGCGCGACAGCATCGACCGCTGACTGCACGCAGGTCATGGCCGTGGCCGGACGCGCATGCGGCGGCGACGGGCCATGATGCAACACGCCACGCATGAACGGCTCGGGTGCGCGTTAGCGTGCCGCCATGATCGCCGTCACCACGACCCCGTCCGTTCAGGGAACCACGCCGGTTCCGCCTCGTCCCGAGCCGACCGCGGAGATCCTCGACGCGGCCTCGAAGCCGCTGTTCAGAGGCGAGTACGCCAACACGCAGCGCCATGAATGGCGAGACGGGCTCCCGTTCTTCGGCACCAAGGTGTCCTCCACTCGGCAGGTGGCATTCTCCAACGAATTCAACGTCCTCCACGTCGGCGATTCGCCGATGGTGCGGTACGCGGCCACGTCGCTCGACGATGCGATCCGCAGCGCTCGTGACCTGGCCTTCGACTGGTCGGATCCGGCGCTCGGCGGACGGATCTACGATTCGGTGGGCGTCGCGGTGCTGCAGGCTGCGGACGGCGCGTTCTTCACCGCGCTGATCGGATCTGGAGATCGCCAGACGAGCGGCTCCGAACTCGGATACCGCAGCGACCGCTTCGACGGCAACATCCGCGGCAACCCCAAGCGCGCCACGGACGCTCGCGTGACGTCGCCATGGACGGCTCCCGTCGACGCCGACGGCACGCCCGTCGACACGCCCGCCCCCAAGGACACGCACAAGATCAAGCTCTCGGAGCTCCAGTACGCGCCCCCGACGATCGTGCCGTACTCGTCGACGCTCAAGGCGATCGTCGACGTGACCAACGTCTACACCGTCGACCAGCCCGTCGAAGGCTGATCGTCCGAACCATCCCTGCAACGACGAACGGCCCCGCACAAGGCGGGGCCGTCACGTGAATCGGGTATCGAGCTGGGCGGTCAGGCCTCGGTGGGCGTGATCGCGCCCTCCTCCAGCTCGATGAGTTCGCCCTCTTCGCCGATGCCGATGCCACGCTCGGCAAGGCGCTCGCGAATGAGGAACTGGAACGTCGACCATGCGCCGCGTCGAGCGTCGAACATGCGGTACACCTGCCATTCGGTGAGCATGTTCATGTCGGTCTTGCGGGCAGCCGCCCAGTCGCTGAACTTCGGCAGGCGACCGGTACGAATCGCGAGGAAGACGCCCTGGTCGATGGCGCGCTCGAGGCGCTCCTCGCCGATGGCGACATCGAAGCCGGCTTCCTTGAGCGCGTTGTTGAGCGATCCGAAGGTGTGCCAGTACAGGCTCTTGGAGGGCATCGTTCCCTTGCGGGCCTCGATGTCCTTGGCGGTCGGGATG
>JBBQUY010000160.1:0-2471 GCA_038212015.1 Gaiellales bacterium
CGCGCGCATGGTGGGCGTCCTCGTGGTCACGGCTTCCTCGTCGGTACCCTCGCGCCGGTACCGGGCTTGTTCGCTGATCGCGGCGGGAGGCGCGGCAAAGGGACGCTGGCGACGGGCACGCGCAGACCGTTCGGCGGCGGCAACGCGGGCGTCGGGTTCTTGTCGTGCTCGCTCGCGATCACGGTGAGCTTCGTGATCATCATGTCGAGCACCTGGTCGAGTGACAGTCGCGCAGCAGGCTGCAACGTCGACGGCGTGCCCGGCAGCTCGATCGGCTTGCCGGGCTCGGTGTCGAGCGCAGCGATGATCGTGCGGCACGCCTGCACGCCGGCCGCCTTCTGGTCGGTGGTCGCGCCAGCCGTGGTTGCCGAGCGGATCGTTTCGAGGAGAGATTCCATGGGGTGCTCCGATCGATGGGGGTGGTAAGTTAGGGAGCGATGCGCACGGCACGAAGCAGGGGCATCAAGGGCAAGGACGTGCAGCCTGAGGTCGAGCTCGACGACGAAGACTTCGAGGCGATTCGTCGCGCCCGCGCGTCGATCCGCGCCGGACGGAAGGTCCCGATGGCGCTGTTGTTCAACCTCTTGCCCGAGTCCTCGTAACGTCGGTTCAGCGCGGTTTGCGGTTCTGCAGAAGGGCCATGGGAACTCCGTGGATGGGTGGTAAAGTCGCTGGACATGCGGACGGCTCGCGCAAAGGTCGTGAAGGGCAAGATCGTGACGAAGGCGAAATACCCTGACGGCACGAAGCTCCTGCTCGTTCCCGACGAGCCACAGCCCAAGGTCGAGCTCGACGACGAGGATCGGGCGGCGTTGGACGAGGCCATCGAGGCGGCACGCAAGGGACAGCTGATCCCGCTCGACGCGGTGCGCGTCTGGCTGCGCAAACTCTGACGCGCGTATGGCGGGCTACCGCGTCGGTGTTGCACCGCGAGCGATCGCGGACATCGCGAGGATCGCGGAATGGTGGCGCGAGAATCGGGCGAGCGCGCCACGTATGTTCCAGAACGAACTGGACCGTGCGCTGCTCAGAATCGCGACGCATCCCCACATCGGGGCGATCGGGGAACTGCGCGCCTATCCAGGCGCGCGAACGTTCGTCCTGTCGAAGTCCGGCTACCTCGTCCTCTACAACGTCGATGACGATGCTGGCGAGGTCATAATCGCCAGGGTTCGCCACATGCATCGGCGCCCGCTGCCGAAGCAGCGCCGGCAGTAGACGCTCATCCTGACCGCTCGACGACGATGCGATCGTACTCAAGGAGCAGTGCGCCACCGTGGACGAAGCGTTCGAGATGAATTGGTTGCGCATGGGACCTTTCAGAACGGCGCGGCCTCGAGCTCCGACTGGCCGATCTGGTTGTCGCGAGGCCGTAGCCGCGCGATGAGGCGCATCTCTTCGTCGTGCGCGTCGTTGGGCGAGGTCAGGCGCACCGCGACCTCGACGGCGCCGCGCGGATACGTGAGTCCGGGGTCGGCTCCTTCGGCGAACTGGCCGCGCCAGAAGCCCTTGTATCGACGCCACGTCTGGAAGTGGCGCGTGAGGGTCTCGTAGAGGCGTCCGACGCTCGAACCGACGTAGACGATCGGCCCGTCGATCTCGCGGATGACGTACACGCCCGACTCGCCGCGCAGGCGACGCACCCACGCGGGATACGTCTCGCCGCGATCACCGACGGGTCGATACGAAGACAGCGTGCCATTGCGCGGCGCGGACACAGCAGTCGCAACGAGCGTCGACGAAGCCCACGGCAAGGTCACGCGCGCCCACGCGGCGAGGTACGGTGTCGGGTCGGTTGCGGTCGAGCGCGTGCGGCCCTTCCACAGCTCGACGTGGAGATGAGCGAGGTGTGCGGGGGCCTTCGGGCTCGCGCCGATCGTACCGAGCACATCTCCGGCCGAGACCGTCTGCCCCTTGTGCACCGCGAGCGTGGCGAGGTGCGTGTAGTACGTCGTCCAGCCGTTCAGGTGCTGCACGATGACGGTGTTACCGACGGGCGTCATCGCGGCGAACGTCACGGTTCCCGCCGATGCGGCGAGCGCGGGCACGCCGTCGGGCATGAAGAACAGCTTCGAGCCGTTCGTCGAGCGCGGCGGGTAGACGGAGATCAGGTCGCGCGCGTCGCGCCGACGGAACATGATATCCGCGCCGAGGTGCTTGTCCGCGGCGAACGGGTTCGAGATCACCGCGGGTCGATCATCGAGGGTCGGCACCGGGTAGATCCATGTCGCGTTTGTCTCGAGCGAAGGCGACGACCACACAGGTGGTCGAGCCGCACCCCACGCGAGCACGCTCGCGGCGGCAACACCGCCGCCAACCAGGAGTATGCCGAGCCCGTCGTCCGTCACGGCAGCACCGTCGCGGGCACGACCGACGACAGGTCGGGCGTGGTGTAGATCGTGACGCCTGCGCCGTGAAGCGCTCGCAGTACGTTCCACACGACGCCGGTGATCGCGTCACCCGTCGCGCGA
>JBBQUY010000161.1:0-2420 GCA_038212015.1 Gaiellales bacterium
GGTCGCAGACCCCGGACGTCGTTGCCGACACGCTCGCCGAGATGGACCCCGAGCACGCGGACGAGTACCACGAACGCGCCGACGCGTACGAGGCGAAGATCGAGGCCGCCGGCGAGGACGCGGAGCAGCGACTCGCGACGATCCCCGAGCAGCGTCGCGTCCTCGTGACGTCACACGATGCGTTCCGCTATCTCGAGCGACGCTTCGACGTCGAAGTCCAGGCGATCCAGGGCATCTCGACGGTCGCCGAGGCGACGACCGGCGACATCGATCGCATCGCCGACCTGCTCGCCAAGCGCGACGTGCGCGCTGTCTTCGTCGAGTCGAGCGTGCCGCGCAAGACCATCGACGCGGTGGTCGACGCCGCTGAGCGCAAGGGCGCGAACGTACGGGTCGGCGGTGAGCTGTTCTCCGACGCCGCCGGTGACGAAGGCACGCCCGAAGGCACGTACCTGGGGATGTTCGAGCACAACGTCGATGCACTCGTCGAGGGCCTGCGATGACCGACGCCCCGGCAATTCGCGTCACGGGACTCACCGTCGCCTACGGGCACGTGCTTGCGCTTCGCGACCTGACCGTCGACCTGCCGGCGCGGCAGCTCGTGGGCGTGGTCGGCCCCAACGGCAGCGGCAAGTCCTCGCTGCTTCGCTGCATCGTCGGTGCGCATCGCCAGGTCGCGGGATCAATCGAGGTGCTCGGCCAGCCGCAGCGAGCTGCGCGTCGGCTCGTCGCGTACGTGCCCCAGCGCAGCGACGTCGAGCGCGACTTCCCGATCACGGTGCGCGAGGTCGTGCAGCTCGGTCGTCACGGCGAGCGAGGCTGGTTGCGGCGGCTGACGGCCGAGGATCATCGCATCGTCGACGATGCCCTTGCGCGAACCGGGATCACGCACCTGTCGCGTCGCCCGGTCGATGCGCTCTCGGGGGGACAGCTGCAGCGCACGTTCGTGGCGCGAGCGCTCGCACAGCAGCGACCGGTGTTCGTGCTCGACGAGCCGTTCGTCGGCATCGATGCCGCAACGGAGGCGGCGCTCTTCGACCTGCTCGAGGAGCTGCGTGACGCCGGGCGATCGATCATCGTCGTGCACCACGACCTGGAAGACGTGCGCTCCAGGTTCGACCACTGCGCACTGCTCGACGGACGACTGCTTGCCGAGGGCGACCCCGCCGACGTCCTGGATCCCGAGCGCGTGTTCGCGACGTTCTCCGGGCATCGCGACACGGCATCGGCGACCAAGCGAGTGACGCCGTGATCGACTGGCTGCTCGGGATCATTCCGCTCAGCTACACCGAGTCGATCGTGATGCTCGGCGCGACGGCGATCGGGCTCCTGGCAGGCACCGTCGGCTGCGTGGCCGTGCTGCGACGCCGGTCGATGGTGGGCGATGCGATGTCACACGCGGCGCTTCCGGGCGTGTGCATCGCGTTCCTCGTCTCGGGCGGCTCGAAGGCGCCCCTCGTGCTGCTCGTCGGGGCGCTGCTCGCCGGACTGCTCGCCGCCGGAGTCGTGGTTGCGCTCGAACGCAGCGGCCTGTTGCCGGTCGATGCCGCGATCGGCGTGGTGCTGAGCGTTGCATTCTCGATCGGCATCGTGCTGCTGACGCTCATCGCGCGCCGGCCAGACGCCGACCAGGCCGGGCTCGAAAAGTACCTGTTCGGTCAGGCGGCCAGCCTGCTCATCGAGGACGTGCGCGTGATCATGGTGATGCTCACGGTCGCCATCGGGGTGATGTTCCTGCTCCGCCATGCGCTGCGCGCGACGCTCTTCGATCGCGGATTCGCGGCGAGCTCCGGGCTGCACGCGACCGCCGTCGACGTGACGAGCACCGCCTTGCTCGTGATCGCCGCCGTCACCGGGCTGCAGGTCGTCGGCGCGATCCTCATGGTCGCGCTGCTCGTCGCGCCTGCGCTCGCGGCGCGGCAGTGGACGCGGAGCCTGCGGACGATGGTGCCGCTCGCCGGACTGATCGGCGCCGCCGTCGGCGGAGTCGGCGCGGTCACCGCATCGCGGGTCTCCGCGCCGACGGGTCCCGTGATCGTCCTGCTGGCCGCGGCCGTCGTCACTGCATCGCTGCTCGTCGCACCAGGGCGTGGGCTGCTCACGCAGTCGCGCATCCGCCGCCTCGCACGGAGTGCCGGATGAGCGATGGCGCATGGATTACGATCGTTGCGGGGCTCGTCGCGACCGGGTGCGCGCTCCTGGGCTCATTCCTGGTCGTGCGGCGACAGGCGCTGCTGACCGATGCGGTCAGCCACGCCGTGCTTCCCGGCATCGTCGCGGCCTGGCTCGTGAGCGGCACGCGCGATCCGATTCCCATGATCATCGGCGCCAGCGCCTTCGCGGTGCTGTGCGTGCTGCTCGTGGAGCTCCTCGAGGGAACCGGGCTCGTGCGCACCGACGGCGCGATCGGGCTCGTGTTT
>JBBQUY010000162.1:0-2316 GCA_038212015.1 Gaiellales bacterium
GCCACACGCGACATCGGGCCGGCAAAAACCAGGTGGCCGCCATGCTCGCCGCTGCCGGGCCCGAGCTCGATCATGTGATCGGCGTGGCGCATCGTCTCCGGGTCGTGCTCGACGATGAGCACCGTGTTGCCGCCGTCGCGCAGCCGGTGCAGCAGGCGCAGCAGGCGATCGGTATCGCGCGGATGCAGCCCGATCGACGGTTCGTCGAGCACGTAGAGCGTATCCACCAGTCGCGCGCCCAAGGAGTTCGCCAGCCCGATACGCTGCGACTCACCGCCCGAGAGGGTGCGCGTCGCGCGGTTCATCGACAGGTAGTTGAGCCCGACGTCGCAGAGGAACTCCACGCGCGACCGCGCTTCGGCGAGGAGATGATCGGCGATCTCCGCCTCGAACGGCGTCAGGCGCACCGCGCCCAGCCAGTCGAGCAGCTCCGACACCGGCAGGTCGGCGACCTGTGAGATGTCGCGCCCGTCGACCTTGACCTGCAGTGCCTCGGGCTTGAGCTTCGCTCCGCCGCACGAGGGGCATTCCTGCGCCGACTGGTACTGCCGCAGAAAGACGCGGATGTACTGTTTGTACCGCTTCTCCTCGAGCGACTTGAGGAACGGGAAGATGCCGACCCAGCCGCGCGACTTGCCGCGCAGCAGCGCCTCACGCTTGTCGGCCGGCAGGTCGCTCCAGGCGACCTTGAGCGGTATACCGTTCTTCCGCGCGAAGTCGGCCAGCGTGAGGCGGCGGGATTCGTAGCGCGGCTTCTCCCACGGATCGATCGCGCCTTCGCTCAGCGTGCGCTCCGGATACGGCACGATCAACGACTCGTCGTATTCGAGCGTCGCGCCGAATCCGTTGCACGTCTCGCAGGCGCCGCGCGGGTTGTTGAAGGAGAAGAGCTGAGGCGATGGGGTCGGCGCGCGGTAGCCGTCGTTGGGGCAGCGATAGCTCTCCGTGAACCCGAGCCGGTCCACCGGTTCGCCGTGCACTCCGGCGGCCACGGGCGCGGTGAACAGCGCCACCGCGTCGCCATCCCCTTCGCGGAACGCAGTGCCAAGCGCGTCGACGATGCGGCCGCGGCTCTCGGTCGACGTCGTCAGGCGGTCGACGATCACCAGCAACTCGGCCTCGCCGGCGATCGAGATCCCCTCGCTGGCCACGTCGTCGAGATGCAGCGCCCGTCCGCCGAGCGCAACGCGCACGAACCCCTGCGCCCGCAGATTCTCGACGATCACCTCGGTCGTGACCTTGGCGGATGGATGCACGGGGAAGGCGATCGAAAACCGGGTGCCCTCGGGCAGGGCGAGCAGCGCATCGGTTGCCGATTCGACCGTGTCGGGGCGAAGGATGCGGCCGCAGTGCGGGCAGACCGACCGCCCCACCCGCGCCCAGAGCAGCCGCAGGTAGTCGTAGATCTCGGTCGCCGTGCCCACCGTCGAGCGTGAGGTGCGCGTCGGATTGGACTGCTCGATCGCGACGGCAGGCGAGAGCCCCTCGATCAGATCGACGTCGGGCTTCTCCATCCGCTCGAGAAACTGCCGTGCGTAGGCCGAGAGCGACTCCACGTATCGCCGCTGCCCCTCGGCGTAGATGGTATCGAATGCCAGCGACGACTTGCCCGACCCCGACGGCCCCGTGATCACGGTGAGGCTCCGCCGGGGGATCTCGAGGTCGAGATTCTTCAGATTGTGCTGCCGCGCGCCGCGGACGAGGATGACGTCTTTCACGCTCCAAAGCTAATCGGCATCACCCCGAACAAAAGCCGTCTGGCCCGGCGCGCCACGCGCGCGGTTCTGGCTACTTCGGCCGGATCAGGCGGGCGACGAGCAACACGACGATCGCGCCGAGGGTGGCGATCCCGACATTGCGCAGGTCGACGCCGCCGCTGACCGTTCCCCAGCCGAGCCGCGTCCCGATCCAGCCGCCGAGCAGGGCTCCGGCGATGCCGAGGACGATCGTGATGATGCAGCCGGCTGGATCACGCCCAGGCACCAGAAACTTGGCCAGCGCGCCGGCGATCAGACCCAGCAGGACCCACGAGAGCCAGGAATCCAAGACGGACACTCCATCCAGGGTGGCGAGGCGTGCGGCGCCGCGGCAGCACCGCGCGCGTGCATCGATCCGCGGAAGATAGGGGCCGGACGCGCGACTGCCGGCCGCGCCATCCCATGGAGATGTGCGACGGCCGGCAGTCCAACGTCAAGACGGTGTGCGATCGGGAACCGCTGGCGCGGTCCCCTGAATCGACCTTACACCGAACGCGAGCGAGTCGAGAGGCGATATAGCCAGAGCAGGAGCACCGCACCGACGACCGCCAACAGAATG
>JBBQUY010000163.1:0-2304 GCA_038212015.1 Gaiellales bacterium
CGCCCGAGCCGCATCACGGCGACTGACGCCTCCGGTCACGCGATCCGCGCTCGCTGCGGTCAGTCGAACTCGAGCGGGTCACCCTGGGCGCGCAGGTCGAGCATCCCGTTGACGCCGATCGCGCGCAGGCGAGCTGCCTCGACGGCGAGGTCGAGGTTCTTGAGGAGGGGCACGTTCCAGGCGTTGACGAACTCGAACGCGCCGCGCAGGCGACTCACGTCGCCGGCATCCACGAACCCGGCGAGGACGGTGGTGCCGAGCCGCTCGGAACCGATGCGCTTGGCAACGTGTGCGGCATAGCGATAGACCGGACCATCCGGCACGGCGAGATTGATCGTGATCCATGCGCCGGGGTTGCGGGCGCGCAGCGCGACGACCTCGTCGACCGGAACATGTCCTTCCGACCAGGGCAGCGCCGCGGAGACGTTGAAGGTCACCTTGTCGGCGGGGATGCCGTGCCGGCGCAGGATCTCCTCGACAGGCCGAAGCGCGGTGGCTTCCTTGAAGTCCATGCGCAGGTGCTTGCCGGCGCGATGCACGAGCAGCGCCCACTGCTCGAAGGTGAGGTCGCGGCGCCCGATGTCGTCGTGCTGCATGACGGGAATGCCGTCGCGCATGCGCAGGTCGCCCTCGATGGTGTTGTAGGGACCGCTCAGCGCGAATGCGAGCTGCGATCGCGTGTTGGCGTAATGCGCATTGCGCATCGTCGACGGGTGCGCTCGCGGGGCGATGCGATGCGCGGGATCGGCGGCCGCGGCGCGCCGCTCGAGCTCGGCGAGCGTCACCGGATACGGCAATGCCGGATGGTTCGGGCGAAGCTGCGGCCATTCCGGGCCCGGCAGCGTGGTCGGCTCCGTCGGATGCGGCTGGTGGGGCCACGGTCGCCAGTGTTCGGGCGCAGGGGCCGACGACGCCATCGCAGGCGTGGTCGCCACCGCAGTACGCACCTCCAGGACCCTCACCCGGCAGATTCTGATCGACGGTGCGGATCCGGGCGGCAGCACTGCTGCAGATGCTTCGAGAATCGTCGGTTTGTGTGGGGTGGGCGCGTCGAGCGGTCTGCGTGATCCCGCCGCGAGGCGGGCATGAGGTGCGCATGTCCGCGTGGCGACGAACATCGCTGGTCCTGCTCGTGCTGCTCGTCGCGCTCGCGGCCGGAGGGTGTCGCAAGGTCATGTCCGAGCAGGTGCTCGAAGCGACGGCCGAGGACCTGATGGTGTCGGTCGCGGGCACGGAGGTGGCCGTCGACTGCCCGTCGGGCATCACGATGCGCGCCCAGGAGGACTTTTTCTGTCGCACGCGCATCGCGGATCGTCGCGGGTACCTGCTCGTTCGCCAGCTCGACGACTACGGGCGCGTGCAGTTCGAGCGCGAGGAGCCGCTGGCACCCGACGAGATCGAGCCGATCGTCGAGCGCTTCCTGCAGGACCAGTATGACCTCGACGCGGACGTGACCTGTCCGCGCGAGGTGATCCAGGAGCCCGACGAGAACTTCCGGTGTGAGGTCGACGGTGCGGCCGGGGTGGAGGTGCGGCAGGTCGACGGGCTCGACGAGTATGCGCTGCAGTGGCTCGGTGCGGATCGCACCGGGGGGCGATCGTGACGGCCGAAGCCGCCATCCACGCCGCGGCCCTGACGCGCTGCTATGGGGAGCTTCGCGCGGTGGACGCGCTCGAGCTGACCGTGGCGCGCGGCGAGTCCTTCGCGCTGCTCGGTCCCAACGGAGCCGGCAAGTCCACGACGATCGGCATGCTGACCACCCTCGTGCGCCCCGATTCCGGGACGGCGACGGTCGCGGGTGCGGACGTGGGGCGCGAGCCGCGCACGGTGCGTGAACGAATCGGGATCGTCTATCAGGATCCCACGCTCGACATCCACCTGACCGTCGCCGAGAACCTGCGCTTCCACGCCGCGCTCTACGACGTGCCCCGCCGCGAGGTCGCCGGTCGCGTCGATCGCGCCGTCGAGCAGTTCGGCATCGCCGACCGTCGTGGCTCGCTCGTGCGCACCCTGTCGGGAGGGCTGCGCCGCCGCGTCGAGCTCGCCCGCGCGCTGCTGCACGAGCCGGCGGTGCTGTTCCTCGACGAGCCGACGCTCGGGCTCGACCCGCGCTCGCGCGCCGGCTTCGCCGATCAGCTCGAGCAGCTGCGCGCCGAGCGTGGCACCACGATCGTGCTCACCACCCACTACCTCACCGAGGCGGAGGGCTGCGACCGTGTCGCGATCATCGATGACGGCGCGATCGTCGCCTGCGATGCGCCCGGCGCGCTGCGTGCGGCGCACGGGGGAGGGACCCTCGAGGAG
>JBBQUY010000164.1:0-2216 GCA_038212015.1 Gaiellales bacterium
TGATCAGCATCGGCAGCAGCACCGCGCTACAGGCATTTGCACCGGCGGTGGGGACGGCGCCCGCGCCCGTCGCTCCACTCGCGCCCGTCACGGCACCCGCGCCGCTTCAGGCTCGGCTCGCCATTCCGGGAGACGCCGACCCGTGCACGTCCTGCGGTCGCGACGAGATCGAGCAGGCATATGAGACGCAGGCCTACGAACAGGGCCGCATCGTCGCCGACGAGCTCGCGCAGGTCGCGGCGACGTATGCGGCCGCGAGCACCCGATCCTGATCGGGTTCGCACGATACCGTCGCCATGCGCGGGTCACGTACGAAGGCGACCGGGGAACCCACGCCCTGACGCCATTTCAGCAGGGGTGACGGTTCCCCATTGCGCGCTTTGAGGACCTCGTGGTACCACTGATAGGCAGGCACCGACGCCCCACGTCGAGCCCGCAACCTTCACGGCGACGCCGCACCAGCAGGGCCCCATGCCTGCACGCGGACCAGTCCGGACCAGCGCCCCGACGCTGCCAGGCACCCGCACCGCCGACGAAGGGACAACGCCGAATGAACACCATCGCCGCCAGTTCGAGCTCCAGCGCGACACGCCCGCTGCCTGCTCTGCCCGCACCAGCTTCCACCGACGCAGCGTCGAACCAGGACGGAGGCGACCTGCTCGCCGCAATGAACCCGGCCATGGATGCCGCGTTCGCCGTCGGCCGCCCTACCGATTCCAGGGGCGCCGCCGCGATCCTCGCGACGACCGGCGCCTACATCGCCGGCGCGAACGCCACGATCGACAAGCTCGGCGAGGGCATCGAGCGCCGCGAGAAGGAACTCGCGCAGCTGCGCATCTCCGATCCCGAGGCCGCATCCGACAAGGAAGCCGCCCTCGAGATGCTCAAGAAGCTGCGCGACCGCATCCAGCTCTCGATCGAACGCGTCTCGAAGTCCGCAGCAGGCGACACGTCGGGCGACGACGCAGCCGACGACGACCTGGCGATCGAGACGTCGACCGCACGCTCCGTGGAGGAGCGCGATCGACTGCGACGCGAGCAGGCCGAGCTGCTCGAGCAGCGCCGCCTGCTGCTCGCACCGACGACGGTCGTCGCACACACGGATTCGAGCATGGTCGCGGGGACGTACGCCGCGGCCGCTGCTCGGACGAGCTGACGCGCTCCCACGTCAGCAGGGACACCAACACCGAACACATCCCCGAGCGGCACTCCGGAACGAACGACACGCCACATCCCAACCACCACACCCCGAACACCCCGAACGACTGACACCCGCGCGTGCCCGCATGACAGGCACTCGCACGCACGACCCGCATCTGCATGATGGACGCGGCATGAAGACGGACGAGCACGTTGCGTGACGACGCGCTCGGACGGGACAGGGACGCATCCCCGTTGACGGTTCAGCGAGGGGCGAACAAGCTGAACTACTGGGCGCACACCGGGACGGGCGTGCGACCACTGGGACGACCAGGACGGGATGCGATGCAGGTGATCGGCGCCGCCGGGATGAGCGCAGCTGGAACGCACGTGGCCACACAGGCTTCGGGCTCCGGCATGCTGCTCTCCGGCGGCGCCGCGCCAGCGCCACAGGCGCCCGCTGCGGATGCGTCGACACGCACGGCAGGCGCATCGGAGCGGGCCGGGCTCGGCCCCGGTCCCATCAAGCTCGACCTGACCGCACCCTCGATCGAGGAGCTCGCCGGCGCCCACGCACTCGCGGGGCGCTCGTCGCTGCCGATCGTCGTCAAGGACGCCACCCCGAGCGTCGACGAGGTCATCCGCACCCTCGACGCGCCGGTGCTCGAACCGTCGAAGTCCTACATCGCCAAGCGCGACGCGCTGCGCGAACAGCTGCGTGAGGGCACGGGCGATCCGAAGGAGATCGTGCGCTTCCTCGACGACCTCGATGCGATCATCCGCTCGCTCCAGCGGTCTGAGGAGAAGAAGCGGCTCATGAAGGAGCTGATCCGCAAGCTCATGCTCGGGCTGCTGACGCCCGAGCTCATCGCCAAGGCCAAGGCGATGGGACTGATCGAGTTCGTGCAGCAGGCGATCAAGCAGATGATCAAGGGCGGCATGATCTCGCCGTCGGAAGCCAAGGCGATGTCGACGATGCTCGCCGTCGCCGGGATCCAGATCCCCGAGCTCGATGCGTTCGTGCACTTCAACGAGCGCAGGCAGCTGCGACAGGACCAGCGAGGCATCGACGCCGC
>JBBQUY010000165.1:0-2117 GCA_038212015.1 Gaiellales bacterium
GATTCACGGAATACGCGACGAGGAACGACGACGCGGTCCTGAACTCGACCTGCACGGCATATGGCATGCGCAAATGTCCTCGATCACTCATTCGGCTGCGCGGCGCTCAGTATCACATGACCACGGAGGAGGACGGCAGATCAGGTAGCCGGATCTCCACAGATTACGGGGCCGCAGCCGAGCGCTGCGCTAGCAGCATCTGATCAAACGGGCTCGCTAACCCACGGCAACCCGAGCCCCGCAGAATTCGCACGCCAATGCCAAGCAGCCGAGGGCAAAGCGCGAACACGCAAACGACGGCGCCGAAACGGAAACAGCCCTGACGCTTCGTTCTCGTAGGGTCGCCGGGCACCGGCACCTCGGGCGCGCAGTTTTCGCGAGCTCGTTGCACGCGGCGAACGTAGGCGAGCAGCCACTCCAGGCGCGTGCTGAGCTCGACACTCGAACGAGCCGTCGATCAGAGCAGACGATCGAGCAGACGATCGAGATGGTCGAGATCGAAGTACTTGATCTCGATCCGGCCGGCCTTGCCGGGCTCGTCTTCGCTGATCACGACGGGACCACCGAGCGCCTTGGTCAGGCGCTCCTCGAGGTCCTTGACCGACGCCGACTTCTCGGCCTTCTTGCGCGGCTTCGCACGCTCGGGCGCCCGGTGCTGCTTGACCAGATTCTCGGTCGCACGGACGGTGAGCTCCTTGTCGATCACGACCCGCGCGAACCGCGAGATGGCCGCCGCTTCGTCGAGACCCAGAAGGGCGCGAGCATTGCCCATCGCGAGCCGGCCATCCTCGACCATCTGGCGAACGTCGGGCGGCAGCTTGAGCAGGCGGATCGCGTTCGAGACCGTGCTGCGATCTTTGCCGATGTGCTCGGCGATCTGGTCCTGCGTCAGATGGAACTCTTCGACCAGGCGCTGGAACGCGATCGCTTCTTCGATCGCGCTGAGGTCCGAGCGCTGGAGGTTCTCGACGAGGGCACGCTCGAACGCGACCTGCGAGTCGACTTCCTGCACGACCACCGGGACCTCGTGGAGGCCCGCGCGCTGAGCGGCACGCCAGCGACGCTCGCCAGCGATCAGGAAGTAACCACCCTCGGGCCGCGGCCGCACGATGAGCGGCGTGATGATGCCGTGCACGCGGATCGAGTCGGCGAGCTCGAGGAGCTCGGCCTCATGGAAGTTGTGCCGCGGCTGCTCTGGGCCCGGATAGACCTCCTCGATCTGCGCGGCGAAGTAGACCCGCTTGTGACCGGACTCGGTTCCCGAGGCCGAGCGCAGCGGCGACGGCGAAGCGGCCGTCGGGAGCAAGGCGGCGAGACCGCGGCCGAGACCGCGCTTCTTGAGATCCGAGGACATCATGTGGATGGTTGACCCTTCGCTTGGTTGGCGCAAGCGGCGCCCTCAAGAGTGGAGATCACGCGACCGGCTGCCCCTTGGCAGCCTCGAGTGCGGTTGCCTGCGTGCGATCGATGAACTCGTCGGCGACCGCGAGGTAGCTGCGCGTGCCCGGGCAGCGCTGGTCATAGAGCATGACCGGCTTGCCGTGGCTCGGCGCCTCGGACAGACGCACGTTGCGCGGCACCGTGGTCGCGAGGACCTTGTCACCGAAGTGCTTGAACACCTCGGCGCGGACCTGGTTGGCCAGGTTCATGCGGCCGTCGAACATCGTGAACAGCACACCATCGACGGTGAGGTGCGGGTTGTACGCAGCCTTGACCGTCTCGATCGTGGCCGTCAGGGCAGAGAGGCCCTCGAGCGCGAAGTACTCGGCCTGCATCGGCACGACCACGCCGTCCGCCGCGACGAGCGCGTTGAGCGTGAGCATGCCGAGCGACGGCGGGCAGTCGATCACGACGTAGTCGTATTGCGGCGACACCGGGGCCAGGATGTTCGCGAGGTAGCGCTCGCGATGCTCGGCATTGATGAGCTCGATCTCGGCACCGACGAGGTCGGTGGTCGCCGGTGCGATGAACAGGGTAGGGATGTCGGTCGGCCGGATGACCTCTGCGAGCGTGCACTCGCCGACGAGCGCGTCGTAGATGGTGGCCTCGACCTTGTCGCGGGGGTAGCCGACACCACTCGAGGCATTGCCTTGAGGATCGAAGTCGACCAGCAGCAC
>JBBQUY010000166.1:0-2116 GCA_038212015.1 Gaiellales bacterium
GCCATTGGCGGGACCGAATCCGCGGTTGATCGCGTCGAGCGTGGCGGCAGTCGCCGTCCCCGCCGAATTCGCGCCACCGCCGGCGACCGCCTGCATGGTGAGCAGGCGCTGTGCTGCCGTGCCCGCCTCGTCGGCCTTGCCGAACCAGCGACCCGCGCCGCTTCCCGCGCCGCCGCCGACGGCATCGATGAGGTTTCGCAGCCCCTGTGAACCCGCGGTACCCTCGCCGGCGGCGACACCCGCGAGCAGGCCCTTCGCCTCGTCGGCTCCGCCGAGCAGCTTGGCTGCGTCGTTGGCGGGGTTGCGGTTCTTGATGAACTTCCATGCGAGCAGGCCCACACCGATGGCTGCCGCCGCGATGACGATGCCCTTGATGAGGCCCTCGCCGCTCGACTGCTCCGGTCCGACGAGCGGTGTCGTCACGCCCGGGACGTTGATGCCGTCGACGCGACCACCATCGAGGGTGACGCCCGGCGTACCCTGGCCGACAGGAGCGAGCGGGAAACCGAGCTGCTGCAGGCCGGCGCGTGCGGTGCCGGCGGGGTTGCCGACGAACTGATCCCAGCCCTCTGGGTTCTGCGCGATCTCGCCCTGGATGTAGCGATCGAGGTAGTCCGCGGCCGGCTGCGTTGCCGCCAGCTGTGCGATGACGCTCTCGGGCGTCCCGATCGCCTGGAGCACGGCGACGTGCGACTGGATGAGCGACGGATACTGCGGGTGCGGCTGGTCAAGCGCCGTCGGGTTCGGGCCCTGAAAGTCGGCCGGTGCAGCTTCGGGGAGCACGGTCGTACCGCCCGGGCCGCTCACGGTCGGTCCGTTCACGGGCATCGTGGATGCAGGGTCAGGTGCCGTCGTCGTCGCCGTGCCGCTCGTGAAGAGCGACTGCGCCGACGGCAGTCCGAGGCCAGTCGTCGAGATTCCGGTCATGTCGTCCCTTGTGCTGCGTCATGCGCACCCCGTCCAAAGGCGCGTTCGACGCATGCGGCAGTCCCGTGCCGCGGTTCGTCAGCCGATCGCTCCGCGATCGTCTGCGACGCTTCGTCACTCGGTCATGAGTGCTTCGCACTCGCGACGCTCGTTCCTGACGTCGTCCTACCGGTCTATCGCGACGAACCAGCATCTCGTTGCACGACATCCCAGCGCGGGATCTCCGGTTCCGCAGTCGCCGCCGGGTCGATCGCCGCGATCGTGCGCGCGCCCTGGGCGAATGCGGCGGCTCGTTCGCGCCGCGTCGCGCGACCACCGGGCGCGACGATCGCTGCCGCGCGCCACGCGAGCGCTCGCGCCACAAGCGACCAGCGCAGCAGCATCCGTGTGTGCCGCCCCGCCCGCACGCCCTCGCGGCGCGCCATGAAGCGCACGTGGTTGGCGAGCTGGCGCTGATACAGCGCACCCCATGATGCACCGGCCGAGCCGCCACCGACGTGCGTGGCGACCGCGCGCGGCTCCCAGCACACGCCGCGACCCACCTCGCGCATGCGGTGCAGCCAGTCGACTTCCTCGCCGTACATGAAGTACGCCTCGTCCATCAGCCCGACCGCGTCCACCGCCTCACGGGGAACGAGCAGGCATGCACCCGTGACCCAGTCCACGCGCCCGGGCTGGTCAACGTCGACACCCGCACCATAGAACGCATTGAACGTACGGCTGCGCGACGCGGCGCGGCGCAGGTACAGCAGCTCGGTGGCATAGCGCCAGACCGTCGGGAATCCTCGGATCGATCGCTGCAGTGAACCGTCGACGTTCTGCAGCCGCGGCGCGACGGCGGCCACGGTGCCGGCGGGCTCGGAGTCGAGGCGGTCGAGCAGCGTGCGCAGCGTTGCGGCGTGCAGGTAGGCGTCGGAGTTGAGGAGCAGGAACGCGCGTCCGGTGGCGACGGCCATGCCTGCGTTGTTGCCGGCTGCCATCCCGCCGTTGCGGCCGGTCTCGACGATCCGAACGCTCGGATACCGCTTCCTGACGTGGTTGACGGTGTCGTCGGTCGATGCGTTGTCGACGACGATCAGCTCGAGGTCCACGCCGTCGCCACCGTCGCCGAGCACGGCGTCGAGGCAGGGGTCGATGTGGTCGCGCGCATTCCACGTCACGACGATGACGGAGACGTCCGGTGCCATCG
>JBBQUY010000167.1:0-1911 GCA_038212015.1 Gaiellales bacterium
ATCGAGTGTCGGGTCCCCGCGAGCTAACCGATACCCGAGCGCAGGGTCAATGGATCGGTGCCGAGCGCTGCGTACGCGCCACCTGCCTGTCTTGGACAGGACACGGTGTTGACACCCGGGTCGAGGGGTGGTCAGCTCGAGGAAGTCGGTATCGAGGCGCAGTGCGGGAGCACCATGTTTCAGCAGCAGGCGGCGCGCCGCGGTTCGTGGACGGGGTGGGCGCTGCGCTGGCCCGGCTGGGAGTGCCGCGCGAACAACTGCACGTGGAGCGATTCTGACCATGGAGGCGACCGAGAACGCTGACGATCGTCGTCCGAGCTGGACACCAGAACGGATCACGATCACCGCCGCAGAAGTCCCGCGTGACCGCGTGGCGGCGGCGGCGCCGGACGGTGGCGTGGCGCCGCAGCTGCTCGGCAAGTCGAACCAGCTGCAACAGGTCGTGGCGTCGCTCCTGGTGCGGCGCTCGCTGATCGAGCGCGGCGTCGACATCGTCACGCGCATGCACCGCTCGGGCGTCATGTACCTGGCGAGCAGCCGCGCCGGCGAGGAGCAGCTGGGCTTCGTCGTCCCGTTCGTGTCCTCGATGGAACCGCGACCGATCTGGCCCACGCTGATTCCACTCAGCGTGCTCGATCTCGTGCCGATCGACTGGATCGCATCGTGCTCGGTGCCCAAGCAGCCAGCCCTCGATGCCATCGAGGAGCACGATGGCTTCGGGTACCTGCTCGGCTGGCTCGCAGCCGATGACGTCGCCCAGCTTCCCATCGTCACCGTCGAGTCGCACGCGGGGCATGAGTTCGGCGCGAAGTACCGTCAGACCAAGAACCATCGTCTTCGGCCGTTCAGCGCCTGGGGCGCGGACGGCTGATATCGGCGAACCCCTTGCCCAGTCGGCAGGCCAGTCGTACCTTGGAGTCGAGCAACGGAGATCAATGTCCTCGCCCTATCGAGATCCAGCCCCACGAGGGATTCATGCCCTCAACATCGCATCCGAGGGCGACGGCTGGGCGCTCAACCTCCCCCGGGACACGGGCGCAGCAGTCGCATACCTTCGCGGTCTCGAGCGCGCTCGATCCATCGAGCTCGAAGCGATTCGAGCGCTGCGACACCGGATCGATGGCCAGCCGCGGCCCCGGCTCATGCGCCGTGTCCTGCGTGATCGTCGTGCGATCGTCGTGCTGCTCCTGATCGCGAGCGCGATCGTCGTTTGTTGGTTCGTCTGCACCGCACTGCCGCTACCCCCGGCGGCAGCGACCAGCTCCATGCAGGTGACCAGCCACGAAGGCCACGCCACCATGGGCTCGGGCGTGGCAGTCGAGCTGGCGGCTTCCAGCGTCACCCCGACGCGCACGTTCGTCGCGCCCGGTGACACGACGTTCATCCTTCGCAACTCGGGCGAGCGCGCCAGTGAATTCCTCGTGGTACCCCGAGCCAGCATCGACGGCAGTGCCGCGCGCATGACGCCCCAGCAGCTGCATCACGCAGCTGTTGCAGCCAGGCGCGACATCGCTCCAGGCGCCCGCGTCGAACTCAGCGCACAGCTCGCCGCCGGCGAGTACCTGCTCGTCGCGAACCACGCCGACGGCGTCACGCGAACGGCCGCGTTCAGCGTGCGCTGACGCCGTCGGTCGTCCGGCGATGAACTCGAGCCAGGCTCACCACGCCGCCGTGTGGTGACCACGCGCGGTCAGATGTGGGCGCGAACGCGGAAGGTCCTCGCCGAGTGCTGCGCGCGGCGACCGACCGGTGCGACCGCCCGCACCTGCACCGTCGCGACGAGCGTGCCGTGTGCCAGGCGCCAGCGTCCTACCGGTGCGACACGGAAGCTCACGCGCGCCGTCCGGCCCGCTGCGACCTGCAGGGTGCGACTGCCCGCGGTGCGCGTGCGACCAAAGCGCGTCGTCGTCG
>JBBQUY010000168.1:0-1906 GCA_038212015.1 Gaiellales bacterium
CTTCTGCTCGGTGATGTCGCGCAAGATCTTTGACAGGCCGATCACGTTTCCCTGGCGGTCGCGAATGGCCGACGTCGCGACCGACGCCTCGAAGATCGAGCCGTCCTTGCGGCGGTGCGGCATCTCGTAGTGCGACAGCGTGCGTCCGGACGCCATGAGCCGGATGCGTTCTCGCAGCTCGGGCACACGCTCCTCGACGGCGAGCATCGTGCACGGCTTCCCCAGGACCTCGGAACGCGTGTATCCAAAGATCCTCACAGCGCCTGCATTCCAGGTCTCGATCTGGCCAAAGGGCGTGAGGCCGATGATCGCATCCTCCGACGACTCGGCGATATCAACGAGGCGATAGCGCGCCTCCTCGGCGGCCTGACGTTCGGTGACGTCCTGACAGCAGCCAGTCAGGCGCGTGGCAACCTGCGCGTCGCCGTACACCTTGCCTCGCGACACGAGTGTACGCAGGGTTCCATTCGCACGCACGATGCGCACCTCGAGGGAGAACGGCCGCACATTCGCGATCGCGGACTCGAGAATGGCGCGGACGACGACTCGGTCATCCGAATGGATCGCGGCCATGAACGATTCGAACGTCGGCTTGAACGTCGCGCGGTCCCGGCCAAAGATCCGGTACAGCTCGTCGGACCAATCCAACCGTCCGGTGATCAGGTCGAGCTCGAAGCTGCCGAGCTCGGCGAGCTCTTCGGCCTGGCGAAGCATGATCTCGTTTCGTTCGAGCTCGTGGTTGGTGCGCCTGAGCTCGCGCGTGCGCTCATCGACCTGCTCCTCGAGGATGGTCTGCGCGAGCCGGCGTTCGCGCTGGATGCGGAGGTCATTGGTGCGGTCGCGGATGAAGCCGGTGCGAATGTTCTCCCCGTCGAGGGTCGCCGCTGCGATCGAGATCTCGACCGCGACGTCGGTGCCATCTGCTCGTCGTGCCCACGTGCGATAGCGGCGGCCGGCAAGCCCGCCACCTGCGGCGAGGTCCGATCGTAGCGCGGCCTCGTAATTGGCGTGATGCGCTGGCGGGATCAGCATCCGCGCCTCCTTGCCGAGCACATCCCGGGTGCGGTAGCCGAACAGTTGTTCGGCCGCCGGGTTGAATTCAACGACGCGGCCGTTCGCATCGATGCTGACGATCGCGTCGAGTGCCGCGAGCTGCACGGCACTTCGACGTAGTATCGCGCGGTCCTTCTCCACGGCGATTGCACTGAGCAGCAGCGTCGCAATCGCCGTGATGGAGATGAATGCCTGGAGATCGGACAGGGACATCATGGGGCCGCGTCCGGTCGTGACCGAAGCGATGGCCATCGTACCGATCGTGAACGTCGCGGTCGCAGCGCCGCGCGGCCCGAACCGCAGGCCGGCCCACAGCGTTAGCGGCAGCAGATAGAACGGGGTTGGCGAGCTCGGCAGCCACACGAACAATGCGCCGCTGAGCAGCGCAAGATTCACAATCAGGGCACACAGCACCAGCGCCACGATCTCCGCGGAGCTCGGGCGCACCGCGCTCGCGCGACGGGATCGGGTCCACCACGTCAGGAGCACTGGCGTGATCACGAGATCGGCGCTGAAGTGCGACCACCACCACGAGTAGAACAAAGCCTCGCGGATCTCCGCAGGAATGGTGCCGAAGGTGATCAAGCCGGCGGTGCCCGCGGCCGCGCTGACGAGCGATGTGCCGACACTGATCCCTGCGAGTACGACGACGTCGCGTATGCGGTCGAGCGTCGTGCGGAAGTGGAGCACTCGGGCCATCAGCCACCATGCCACCATGACCTCGGCGAGCTCGGAGACGGCGAGGCTGGCCGCCGCGGGCAGCGGCTGACCGAAGAGCACGACGAGCACGAATGCTCCGCTCGCAACGCCAGGCCACAAGCCCGGCCCGAGCAGGATGACGGCGGACAGCGAG
>JBBQUY010000169.1:0-1882 GCA_038212015.1 Gaiellales bacterium
CGCTGGACACGTCGATGCACACGGACGCCTACGATCCCGACGAACTCGCGCTCTGGGTCACGGCCGACGACGCGACCGAGGAGGATGCCGCCGCGTCGGCCGATGCGTCGCAGACCACCACGGAATCCCCGCACGACGACGTCGCGACGGCTCCGATCGACATCTCGGCGTGGGCGCACCGCACCGAAGACGCCGCGCAGTCGGTGCGATCCGCCGATGCCGACGACACCGATGCCCAGGCCGCCGCCGAACGGTCGTCGGACGCTGCGCTTCGCCGCTGGCTGTCGGACTAGCCAGGGCGCTGACAGAGGCCGCGGCGCGCTCAGCCCCGCAGCACGAGATCGTCCGCGACGTAGTACAGCGCCACGTCGATCTCTTCGAGCGGCACACCGTGCATCGCGTGATAGGCGCGGCGGTACAGCTGAAGCTGCAGCATCCGCTCCTTCCGCTCGCCCTCGGTGCGCGGCGCGGCGCCCGTCTTCCAGTCGACGATCTCGATGCGGCCGCCGCGATCTTCGCGGCGGAAGACCGCGTCGAGCTTGCAGATGATCACGTGCGGGCGGCCGTCCAGCCCCCCTGAACCCTCTGAAACGGTGAAGTCGATCTCGGTCTCGACCTCGATCGGGCTGAGCTGCCCCCATTCCGAGGCGGCGAAGTTCGCCTGCAGCTTCGCGAGCACCGCGGCGTCCTCGTCCGAGGACGCCGCGGTCGGCCCGTCGTCGTCGAGCTCCCACAGTGCGTCATCGAGGGAGTGCGCGGTGCCGACCTTTCCGGAGCGCTGCTCGACCCAGGCGTGGAACAGGGTGCCCAGCCGCGTCTGCCGGAAGGGCCGCTCGGGCAGCGGCCGTTCGATGCGCGCCACGGTGCCCGCGTAGTCCGAAACGAAATCCTTGTAGCGCGATGCCGCGATCCGGGTCGGAGCGGCGGCGGGGGTGGGCCGGTGGCGCTCCTCACGCTCTGCCAGCAGCAGGGCGGCATCGCGGTCGGGCACGGCCCGAGGATCCGCGAGTGCAGCCTCGACCGTCGCGGCGGCGCGCTGCACGGCCGCGCGCCGCGCGCCGAGCGGGTCGATCGGCCACTGCAGCACGCGCCGTTCGCCGAGGTATGGGTCCTCGCCCGGGTCGTCTTCGGGCAGTTCCACGCCGAGCGCGTCGGCGATCTCGCTGAGGAACACGCTGCGCTCCCGCGGCCGCTTCGTGCCCGACCAGCTCGCTCCGCTCAGCAGCAGGTGATCCCGCGCACGCGTCACTGCCACGTACGCCAACCGCCGGTCCTCATCGAGCTGGCGCGCCCGGTTCGCCGCGATGAAAGCGTCGATCGACGCCCGGAGATCCTGCTGCGTCGGTGCGGCGTCCCTCTCCCACTGCAGGGCGGGCAGCCAGCGGGAGTCGCCCCGGAACGAGTACGGCAGGATGCCGAAGCCCAGCCAGCCTTTCGTGTCGCGCGGCATGCTGGGCAGCTCGTCCTTCACAAGGCGCACGACGGCGACCGCATCCCACTCCAGCCCCTTGGAGCCGTGGATCGTCAACAGCTGCACGACATCGTCCTCGGGCGGCTCCGTGCGCGGGGCGAACTCGTCGAGCTGCTCCGCGTGGTCGAGCCAGGCGAGCAGACTGGCGATCGAGCCGGACTCGTCGGCGGCGAGGAATGCGTGCAGCTCGTCGACGAACGCACGCAGCTGGGCGGAGGCGATCCGCGCCGGGCCGCGGGACTCGTTCGCAGCGAGCTCGATGTCCAGCCGCAGTTCGAGCTCGATCAGGCGCACGAGGTCGGGGATCGGCATCCCGACCGAGCGCCGAAGGCCGGCGAAGACGGATGCCGCCTCTCGCAGCCGCTCGCGTGCGTCGGGGGTGAGCCCCGTGAGCCAGCCGTGGTCGGGCTT
>JBBQUY010000170.1:0-1827 GCA_038212015.1 Gaiellales bacterium
AGAGTGGAGGCGCTGGGCTTCTTGCTGACCGGTGCGCTCGGCGATCCGCTCGGCGATGCGCTGCTCGAGGCGGGCACGCTCGGCGTCGGCCGACACGCGGTCGGCATCGCGACGTGCGGTATCCGCGACGGTGCGCTCGACGCTGCGCTGGGAGGCCATGTCGGTCGCGCGCTGCTGGAGCTCTGCCTGGCGCTGCTCGATCGCGCGCACTTCGGCGGCACGCACCTCGGCAACACGGCCTGCTGCTTCGGGAGCCGATGCGCGGGTCTGGGTCGGCTGCTCGGTACGCGCGACGAGCTCGCGCTCGGCGGCAGCGCGAGCCACACGCTGCAGCTCGGCGATCCGCACGCGCTGCTCGGCGTACTGCTCGGCGACCTGCGTGGCCTGTTCGTAGCTCTCGCTGGAGCCGCTCGACACCGACGACGACTGCGATACCGGCGAGTCTGCACGTGGCGCGGGCGGCGTGACGAGCTCGGGCGCGTACGACGAGATGCGCGACGGCTCGCTGGTCTGCGCGACCTGCGCCGAGCGCTCGAGCATCGTGCTCAGGACGGCGCGCAGGCCCGGGCTCATGCGAGCCGCGGCGGCGGTCGGGCTCGACGTCGGCTGCGCGCTCTGCGAGAGCAGCGGCGCCATCGCGCGCGCCATCACGTGCGCAGCCTGCGTGGCAGCGAGCGGAACGAGCGGGCTGTATGCGTCGCTGACGTTGGTGTCGGGACGCGCGATCGAGAGCGATGGGGCGATGTACTCGTAGAGCGCCGATGGCAGCGCGATCTGCGACTGCGCCTGCTGCGGGGCGACGTAGGTGCCGCGCGTGGTGAGCATCTGCGGCGCGGCCGACTGCGCGACGGCGGTCTGAGCACCGACGGTGCGGGCCGCCGCCATCCAGTCGAGCTCGTCCTGATACCAGGGACGCGGGAACACCCACGACACGTTGCTCGCCTGGCGCTCGGGCGCGCCGGTCGAGATGTACTGGCTGAACATGCGCATCGACGGCGAGCGCTGCGCCGACTCGATCCACGGCGAGACCAACCGATCCACGAAGCCGAGGCTGCGCAGCGAGCGGATCCGGTTTGCACCCGGCTCGCCGACTTCAGGCGCCCAGCGGGACACATGACGATTCGCGACGTGCATCGCCATCCCGCCACCTTGGGTGACGAAGGCGGGCGACGACAGCGCTGCAGTCAGTGCGCGTGGTTCGTTGGTGTTGGTCATGTGATTGGCGCTGGTGGCGAAGCGGGGGCGATCAGCCCGTGATGATTCCCTCGTGCGCGATCTCGAGCGTCTCGATTGCGAGCTCGTTCTTCGACGCGTCGAACTCGCTGATCTCCCACTTCACGGGCCAGCCGCGGACGAACGTCCACGACACCTGGCGGTTCAGTGCGGTGTCGAGCTGAGTGATCGTGCCGTCGACGCGGTTACCGCCGCCCGGCTTCGTCCACTCCTTGCGCCACTTCAGCATGCCCGACGACATGGAGTCCTTCGTGAACCCCATCTTGAGAATGATGTTCGACCACTTCACCGCGCCGGGGAGCTGGAACGTCGTCGTGTTCTGGCCACCTTCACGGACCGGAACAACTTCCGTCTCGTAACGCAGGCCGCTCACGCTCTTGAAGAACGCTTCTCCGCCAATCCCAGGAAGCTGGACGTGGAAGCAAAAAACCGGAAGTGGATCTTTGCGCGCAGCGGACATCGTTGCTCCTCAGGTGACGGTCAGGTGACGGGATTCGGTACGGAACCAGCGGCCATGTTCTGGACCAGACTGATCATGATGAACTCGGCCGGCGAAACTGGGGCGACTCCGATGTCGCAAACCAGCAGGCCATT
>JBBQUY010000171.1:0-1798 GCA_038212015.1 Gaiellales bacterium
GTGTCGCACGCGACGCACAGGCAATGCAGGATTCGCTGTACGGTCGATGGGATCCGCTCGACGGCCCACAGGATGCCTTCCGCCATGCGTTCGCCGCCGGACTGTTCAGCCTTCGTGCGATGCGCGACCACGGCGAGACGCCCGAGCGTGCGCATCGCCTGGCGATCGGCGCAGGCGACGCGCACGAGGTCGACGGCCAGGACAACAACGATGCCTTTTCACGGTCGATGGACACCGCCAACAACCTGACGGGCACGCAGGTGGTCGGCGACGGTCGCGCGCTGCCGGGCGAAGCTGCCGACGCCGCCGGCTTCATCACCGAGCAGGCCCTCCGCGACCGCGTGCTCACGGCGTTGCGCGACGGACGACTGCAGGTCGTCGATCGCGATGGCACTGCACCGAACGTGCGGTGGACGGCGCCGACTGACATGCCCGGCGTGGCCGTTCCGATCCCCGGCAGCTGACCGTACGGAGACGAGAGCACTGGCCGCTTCCGACGCATTTCGGCGTACCGACTACGGACGAAGATAGGTAGTTCCGTAGGTAGAACTCCCCGATGCCGGTCCGCGCCGACTGCCGCATGATCGGGTTGTGGACAGGGCGCTCCGTGGGGGTAGCGTCAGGTTCGCAGGGCATGGATGCCGGACTTGCGATGGGGGAATGGGAATGAATGATGCACGCTTCGACGGGGCTCGAACCCGCGATGCGGTGGGCGACGCCAGCGCCGAAACCGATGTGGCCCCGAACCACTTGGAGACGCCTGACGCCGCTTCAGCCCGGGATTGGACGCGCAGACCGCGTGGCCGATCTGCCTCGTCTCGGCTGGTTCACTGGTTCGACGAGAAGGGAGCAGTCGTCAGGCTGATCACTTCCGCCGCACCCGAGGACGACGACCGCGACGCCTGACCGCCTGTCCGACTGACAGCCCATCCGTCACGACCCGCTCGCGCGGTGCGTGGCTCGCTGAGCCGAACCCGGAACGACCGAAGTCCCGTCCCGCTCCGACCCGTACGGTCGCTTCGGGACCGGTGATGCGATGCCACGCGCCGCGCGGGGTCCCGACGCTCCCTGGAACGAGTGCCAAGTCGAGCTTGCTCCAGTTGGCCGAGTGAAGGGGTTCGCACGAAGTGACGGACCCTGCGCAGCGCTGCGTCACGGCCTACGTGGACGCGAGCACGACCACGCCGACGATCGCCAGCGCCACGCCGACGAGCTGGAGCCGGCCAAGCCGCTCACCGAGCACGACGTGCGCGAGCGCGCTCGTCACGGCCGGATACAGCGTGCCGAGCACCGCGACGATCTCGAGCTCGCCGAGCGCTGCGGCAACTGCGAACGTGAAGTTGGCCCCGGTGTCGAACAGGCCGATCACCGCGAAGCCGAGCGTGGTGCGCGGGGTGACCGTCACCCACGGCTTCGTGCGGGTGGCAAGCACGGCGAGCAGCAGCGCGATGAAGCTGCCGGCGCGGATTCCTGCGGTCGCTGCCAAGGCGGTGAGCGCATCGTCGCCGGCGGCCATGTCCATGGCGATGAAGATGATCCCGAACCCCGTGGCCGCGATCAGGCAGAGCACGAGCGTCGCAGGAGCGATGCGGGTGGCGACGGTCGAGTCGTCGTTGGTGCCTTCACCCGCGGATGCGAGCACGACTCCGGCGATCGCGAGCACGATGCCGACGAGCACGAGCGCGGTCGGCGGCGCACCGGTGGCGAGTCCGACGCCGACCGGCAGGATCACGCCGGCCGCGGCGATCGGCGGCACGACGCTCATGGGGCCGATCGCGAGCGCTTTGTAGAACGCGCC
>JBBQUY010000172.1:0-1746 GCA_038212015.1 Gaiellales bacterium
CATCCGGCCGGCGAAGCCGTTCAGCGCAGCGTCGTAGACGTGGTCAACGGAGGCGCCGTTGCGCCCGTACTCCGCAGCGACCTGCCGGGCATCCGTGCCTGGCTGGAGTGTGATGATGAACTGCCCGGGCACGACCTGCCCGGCGCGAGGTGCCGCAGGCGGCGGGCTCCCTGCATCTGCCGGGCTCGCGCCGAAGGCCACGATCGATGACACCAGGACCGCGACGACCCCGACAAGACGCTTGCGCATGACGCTCCTCCGAAGTGCCGGGCGCGACCGCCGCCGATCGGCGCCGCCCGGATGTTGGAGACGTCATCGACTCCCCGACGGGGTGCCTTGAGGGAGGCGCGCTGGACCGCATTGTGGACGCTGAACCCGCTGGCGCCGAGTCAGCGTCCAGAGAACCATGGCCGAGGTGCAGCGCGTCCGATTCCGACGCTCACACCCCGTTCTGTCGGATGAGACCTCGAGAAAGCGCCCTGATCCGGTGGGTCGGGGGACCGAGGTTAGAACTCGACGGGTACCGAGTCCGAGCAAGTGGCCGTGCCGGTCTCGCACAACTTGTAGGTGTATGTGCCCGTTGCACTCTTGCCGAGGTTGTCCATGTGGGCGCCGTCGTTCGCAGTCGTGACCAACAAGGCGTCATCGCGGAAGACATCGACGTTGGCGGACGTTGCGCCGCTCCAGGCGAGATCGACCTTCTTCGTCCCCTTCGTGTAGCTCTTTGCTGAGAGCGTGATGCTTGCGCTGGGCGGCGCGGTCGAAGGTGGCTCCACCGTGATCGTGACGGTCGCCTCGTTGCTCAGCGCCGTACCGTCACTTGCGACGTACGTGAAGGTGTGCGTCGTCGGTGCGGTGACCGATGGAGCGGTGTACGAGCAGTCGGTCGGCGTGCAGTCGACGTCACCGCCGCTCGCGATCCCGTTCGAGTTGATCGTGAGTGGGTCGCCGTTGGCGTCAGTGTCGTTCAACAGCACCTTGACGGTGATGGCGCCACCAGAAGCAGCCGTGGCAACGTCGTTCTCGGCCACCGGCGGGGCGTTCTCGACCGGCGAGTAGAGGAGCAGGTTCGGGGAGCCGGAACCTGCGTCCGTCACCTTGCCGGTCGTGGCGTTGCCCACGAGCACGTCTTCCAGCGTGGCTGGTGTCGCAGCCCCCGATCCGAGGAGGAGGGCGGCAACGCCTGCGACGTGGGGGCTGGCCATCGACGTGCCGCTGATGGTGTTCGTCGCCGTTGCGCTCGTGTGCCAGGCCGACGTGATGGAGGAACCGGGGGCGAACAGGTCGAGGCATGTCCCGAAGTTGGAGTAGCTGGCTCGGGTATCGCTGCTCGTGGTCGCCCCGACGGTGAGCGCCGCAGGCGTGCGAGCCGGGCTGTAGCCGCAGGCGTCTGCGTCGCTGTTGCCTGCTGCCACGGCGTACGTCACCCCAGTTGCGACGGACTTGGCCACGGCGTCATCGACGCTGATGCTCGCGCCGCCACCGAGGCTCATGTTGGCGACGGCCGGCTTGACCGCGTTGGTCGTGACCCAGTCGATGCCGGCGATGACGCCCGACCAGCTCCCTGAACCCCGACAGTTCAGGACCCGCACGGGGTGCAGCTTCACGCCTTTGGCGACTCCGTAGACCGTTCCGCCGATCGTGCCGGCGACGTGGGTGCCGTGGCCGTTGCAGTCGTCGGCGCTCCCGCCCGAGGTGACGGCGTCGAAGCCGTTCTCGATCCTCCCGGTGAACTCACTGTGGTTG
>JBBQUY010000173.1:0-1663 GCA_038212015.1 Gaiellales bacterium
CCTGCGATTCGCGGCCAGCGACATCGCCGAGTGGCTGGAGAAGCGACACGAGGATGGCCCTCATAAGTAGGCCACGCATCCCGATCGGCACCAGTGGCTCGATCTCCTTCATCGTCCGGGGCAAGACTCGGGTCGAGGCCCGGGCTCGCTTCTGCGACTGGGACGGGCAGACCCGGTTGATCCAGGCGACCGCGGCGTCGCGACCTGCGGCCGAGGTGGCGCTGAAGAAGAAGCTCACCCAGCGCAATGCCTTCCAACCCGTCGACACCACGCTGACTCCCGACAGGCCCTTCACTGCGTTGGTGGAGTACTGGCTGGCCGACCTCGACCTGGAGGGCCGGATCGCGCCGGCGACGCGGTTCAACCACGAGCGCGACCTCGATCGGCTGGTGCTGCCCGCGTTCAAGGGCTTCACCCTGTGCGAGATCGGCGTTGCTCGCTGCGACGCCCTGCTCAAGCTGCTCGGCAGCACCTCCTATTCGTCGGCCAAGCGGGCAAGGACGGTGCTACGGCAGTCGTTCGCGCTGGCCGTCAGGCACGAGGTGTTGGTGCGCAATCCGATCGACCATGTCTCCCGGCTTCACAAACCGAAGCGAACCCCGACCGCGCTGACCGCGAGCGAAGTCAACGCCATCCGCGCCGTGATCCGGGCCTGGGAGCAGTCTGCGGGCACCTCGGGTCCGAACCCCGATGGTCAGCTCGGCCAGATCGTCGAAGTCATGCTCGGCACCTCGGCACGGATCGGTGAGGTCCTCGCGATCCGCCGACGCGACTCGGACCTGACGACGACGTCGGCCACGCTGCGGATCTGCGGCACCGTGATCTCCGAGCGCGGCGTCGGGACCTACCGGCAGGAGCACCCGAAGACGGACCGCTCGAACCGGGTGATCGCGTTGCCGTCCTTCACCGCCGAGGCGCTCCGCCGGCGGCTGGCGATCATGGCCGACCACTCGCTGGTCGCGCTCGTCTTCCGAAGCCGCGAGGGGACGCCGCTCACCACGGCGAACGTCCGGAGGCAGCTGCGCAAGGTCCTCGGCGACGCCGGCATCGAGGGCATCAGCCCACACATGTTCCGCCGCACCGTCGCGACCGTGATCAACGAGCAGGCCAGCCTGAACCTGGCTTCAGAGCTGCTCGGACACACCGACCCCAGGGTGACGATCGAGCACTACATCCGGCGCAACGAGCAGGTGAACCGGCTGACCGCGGAGTTGCTCGACGCGGGGTTCGCGCGAGATGACGATGAGTAGGCGATAAGATCGCATTATGACCCTGCTCGCGGAGTATCAGGATGCGCGGCGTGACGAGGATGTCGCGCGGTTACGGCGCACCATCGCCTTGCGGGCCATGCTCGCCAGCGGCATGAGCCAACGCGAGATCGCCAACGCGCTCGGCATCAGCCAGCCGGCCGTCAGCCAGCAGCTCAAGTTCGCGCCAGACTTGGTTGACCTCCACCCTGAACAGCTTCTTGAAGCAGCGGCGCCCGTGATCAAAGCGCTCGCCGCCGACCGCGGCTACAGCGAGCTCGCCGTCTTCGGCTCGATCGCTCGCAAGCAGGGACGGAGGGACTCCGACATTGACCTGCTCGTCCAGTCGCCGTCTGGGTCATCCTCGTTCGACTTCGTCGAGTTCAAGATGTTGCTCGAGCAGGTGCTCGGACGTG
>JBBQUY010000174.1:0-1640 GCA_038212015.1 Gaiellales bacterium
AGCGCGGCTCCGCCAGTGCCCATCTTCCCGGCCACGGCCAAGGCGCCGCCGATGCCTGAAGTCACGGGTTCGGCGACCTCCGGCGGCAGGGAGGCGACGGTCGGCTCGATGTTCGACCGGTAGGCGGAGTTCAGGACCGAGCCGATGAGGGCGATGCCCACGGCGCCGCCCATCTCGCGAACCGTGTCATTGAGCGCGGAGGCGACACCTTGTTTCTCCTCGGGGAGCGAGGACGTGATCGCAGCGGTGGACGGGCTCATGGCGAGTCCGACACCGGTGCCGAGCACCAAGATGCCCGGGAGCACCGACAGGTACCCGCCATCCGGATCCGCAAGCGTCGCAAAGAGGACGAGGCCCCCGGCGAGCAGCAGCATGCCGGTGACGAGGGTGCGCCGGAACCCGATCCGTTCGGCGATGGTCGGCGCGATCGTGGAGAGCGGCATCATGATCAGCGCCATTGGCAGCAACCCTGATGCTGCCTTCAGCGCCGAGTAGCCGAGGACGGCCTGGAGGTACTGCACCAGCACCAGGAACAGCGAGAACATGACGGCGAACACCACGAAAAGGTTGACCGAGCCGGCGGCGAGGCCTCGGACGGCGAAGACCCGCACGTCGACGAGCGGGTGTTCCCGGCGGAGCTCCACGAGCACGAACGCGACGGAGCCGACCAACCCGGCAGCCAGCGCGGCGATGGTGAGGGGATCGGTCCACCCTCGCTCGGGTCCCTCGTGGAACGCCAGTACGAGCCCGCCCACTGCGAGCGCGGAGAGGAGGGACCCGGCGATGTCGAATCCTGCCTCGGTGTGCTCGACGGAGTGCGGGACGAACGCCGTGGTCAGCACGAAGGAGACGGCGGCCAGCGCGATCGGTAGGGCGAAGACCCACGGCCAGGTGGCGTTGTCGATGATGGCTGCCGAGGCGAATAGCCCGATGATGCCTCCTGCACCTGCGAAGCCCGCCCAGGTGCCGATGGCCTTGGCTTGGTCCTCGCGAGGAAAGCTCGTGGTGATCACCGACAGGGTGACGGGCATGATCATCGCAGCGGATGCGCCGGCGAGCACTCGCAGCGCGATGAGCACGTTCGGCTCAGTCGCGAAGGCGGAGGCGAGGTTGAGGAGCGAGAACGCGACGAGGCCGATCATGAGGACCGGCTTGCGTCCCCACCGGTCGCCGATCGCGCCAACCGGCATCAGCAGGGCAGCGAGGGCGAGGGTGTAGCCGTTGATGATCCACAGCAGCTGGCTCTGCGACGCGTCGAGATCGGCAGCGAGGGCCTGCTGCGCGACGTTGAGTCCCGATACCGATGCGACTACCGCCACGAGCGCGACGCACATGGCGGCGAGGATCAGTAGTCGCCGTTGCGGATCCACGATGACCTCATCGTTGTGCGCAGGGGCCTGCGCCGGCGGTCCGGTTCCGGTGGTGGTGGTCAACAGCGCTGCTCCTGGTGTGGTCGATCTCGTCCCCGAGTGCGACCTGGCTCACGGGGCCGCCTCACGAAGTTCCTCGCTAAGTCTAGACGCGAGGTCTAAACAACGTCTATAACAGCGGGGAGGGGTTGACTGCCATCGATCGCGGAGGTGACGCATGAGGGAAGTCACCGGCAGCGTGGCTGCCGCGCTGCCCAAGGCCGCCGCCGT
>JBBQUY010000175.1:0-1542 GCA_038212015.1 Gaiellales bacterium
GACCGCCGCGGCCGGCCACCCAAGCCGGTGGCTCGCTTGAGTTCGGCGATCAGCGCGTCACGCTCGGCGCTGCGCTGCGCTTGCCGCTCGGTGTCGCCGCGAATCGCCGCAGCATCCAGTTCGTCGTCGAGCTCGGCGAGACGGCGTCGGTACTGCATGAGCGCCTGCTGGTCGAGGATCGGGCCGGTGTCGGCGCTGGGCAGCGGGGTCTCGCTCTTCGCCCCGATCAGCGACAGAGCCGGCACGGGCTGGTGCGGCCGTGCGACCAACTCGCGGAGGTGCCACAGGCCCTTCAGATCGGGCATGTGCAGGTCAGCCCCATTGAACTCGATGCGCCAGATGCCATCTTGGGGTTGGAGGATCGCATGCGGCACGGATTCGGCCTGCGTCGTCTTCCTGAGGAGATCGGCCATCACCCGTGCGGTCTCGACCTCGCGCATCTCCTCCGCCAGCGGGAGACCCTCACGCAGGAGCTTCGAGGTCGTGGCCAGATCACCTTGCTGTTCGGCCACCCGGGCGACCGCAAGGAGTGCGGTCGACATCGTTCCGTGCACGTAGCCGATTCGCAGCGCACCGAGGTCGCGTCGAAGCTGCAGCGCGCGTTCCCAGAATTCGCGTGCCACATCGAGCACACCCCGCTCCTCCCACGTCTTGCCCACGTCGTTGCAGGCGACCATGTCCAGCATCCCGTAGCCGTGCGTGCGGCCAACTTCGTGGCACGTCATGAACATCGCGAGGGCGCCGTCCTCGTCGCCGATCGCCCGGCGGGCATTGCCTACGTTCCAAGCACAGAACCCCTGACCCCATGAGCCCGGGTACCGCTCCGCGATGTCGTAACCGGCTTCGGTGAGCGCGAGGGCGGACGTCGGGTCGCCGTTGAAGACGTCGCATTCTCCCCGCAGGCAGAGCAGCATGCCGAGGACGAGTGGCGGTTCGCCGGTGCCGGAGATCGTGTCGATCCCGAGGTCGAGGATCGCTGCCGCGGCCAGCCAGTCGTCGGTGTCGTGAGCGAAGAGCAAGGCTTCGCAGAACAGGCTCGTCGCCCGCAGCTCGGCAGGCGCGGCCGGAGCGGCCTCGCGTGCTCGCGCAAGCCAGGAGATGCCCTCTCGCAGCTTGCCCTGTGAATACCAGAAGATGTTGAGGCTCGCCGCGAGGCCCAACGCCGCTTCGGGATCGATCTCGAGGAGGCGTTCGAGTGCCACGCGCGTGTTGTCCTCGATGCGATGGAGCACCTCCAGGTGCGGACGTTCCGGGCCGGTCATCGTGGCGCCGGACTCGTTCAGACCGATCTCGAGGTAGCAGTACGCGTGACGATCGCGGATCGCCTCGAGTTCGCCGGCCAGGGCGAGCTGCTCGGTGGCGTACTGGCGAATCGTCTCGAGCAGCTGGTACTGACCGGTGACCTCATGCTTCAGCAGCAACGACTTCTCGACGAGACGGCCGGTCAGGCCGGCGACCTTCGCCGCGCTCTGACCCTCACTCGCGCACACCGCGTTGATCGCGGCGAGATCGAACCCGCCGGCGAACACGGCCATCCGTCGC
>JBBQUY010000176.1:0-1512 GCA_038212015.1 Gaiellales bacterium
GCGGGCACTCGACGACATCAACGCAGGGCGCCCGCTCACGACCGCGATGCGTGCAGACATCGCATCGACGCTCCGCGGCGAAGCCGGCGCGACGTCGCGACTGCGACATCCGCTCTCGAAGGCATCGCTCAACGGCGGTGCGCGTCACGTCGCAGTACCCACCAAGCTCAGCTTCAAGGAAGCGATGCGCTACGGGCTGTGGATGAAGAGCGGGGATGCCGCGACCGACGCCGCAGCAGGTGCGGCAACGGCCGCTCGCTCGACCGCCACTGCGGCGAAGGCAGGCTCGCTCGGCGCGAAGGCCGTCGCAGCAGGTGGGGGTGACGATGTCATCCGCGCGGTTGCAGGCAGCGGGGATGATGCGGCCAAGATAGCCGGCGGTGCAGCGCAGGCGGCCAAGGGCGCGAGCACGCTCGGCAAGGTCGGGCGCGCACTCGGCCCGGTGGGCCTGGCGCTCAGTGCCGGAGTCGGCATCTGGGGCATCACGAAGACCATGGAGGCCGAAGGCGAGTTTGGCGAAGAGAGCGCCAAGATGACGGGCAACGTTGCGGGCGGCATCGCCGGCGGCGTGGCGGGTGCAGCAGCAGGCGCCGCGATCGGCTCCGTCGTGCCGGTGATCGGCACGGGCATCGGCGCGGTCGTGGGCGGCATCGTGGGCGGCATCGGCGTCGGCAAGATCGGCGAGAGCGTCGGCGGCTTCCTCCACGGCCTCTTCGGCTGATCCTCAGTGCGTGACGCGTTCGGCGGGCAGGAACACCCGAAACGACGAGCCGCCGCCGTCGCGATCCTCGACCCACGCACGTCCGCCGTGCAGCTCCGTGTAGTGCGCGACGAGCGACAGCCCGATGCCGGTGCCCGGCACTTCCGCCACATCGGTCGCGCCGCGATTGAACGGCTCGAACACCGTCTGCTTGCGATCGTCGGGCACGCCCGCGCCCTGGTCGTCCACGGTGATGAGCGCCCCGTCGTCGACGGAGCGCACGGAGATCGTCACGCAGCCATCGATCGGCGTGTGCTTGAAGGCGTTGCCGATGAGGTTGTCGACGATCCGGTCGACCTTCGCGGCGTCGGCATCGATCTCCACCGGTTCCAGGTCCAGACGCGTCGGTCGGTCATCGATCGAGAACCGGTCCAGCGCCGTGCGCACCAGGTCCGGGACGTCCACCCGCTCGAACCTGGGTTCGAGCATGCCCAGTCGCAGTCGCTCCAGATCGAGCAGGTCCGACAGCAGCGTGTCGAGGCGGCGTGATTCGCGCACGATCCGGTCGAGCATCTCCTCGAGCTTGCCCGGGTCGATCGCCGCGTGGCGCTGGCGCAGCAGCACCGACAGCGCCAGGATCGAGGTGAGCGGCGTGCGCAGCTCGTGGGAGACCGCCGCGAGCAGGCGGTCCTTCATGTCGTCGAGCGCGCGCAGCTTCGCGGCCACTTCCTGCTCCGAGCGCAGCGAGTCTTCGACCTGTGCCCGCAGCAGCTCGGACTCCGACAGCGACGCGCCGATCATGAGCGCGCTCA